>NC_017506.1:315850-631701 GCF_000166295.1 Marinobacter adhaerens HP15 | reverse complement strand
GTCGGCGCAGCAAGCTGGGGTTGCTGAAGCTGGCCGCGGAATTCGAGTATGCCGCCAAGCACGATGCCCTGACCGGCCTGGCCAATCGCCGCGAAGCGCTTGAGCAACTGGACATCGAGTATCAGCGCTATCTTCGCAACGCCCGGCCCTTTTCGGTGCTGCTGATGGACATTGACCTGTTCAAGAGCGTTAACGACAACTACGGGCACCATGTGGGTGACGAGTTGATCATTTTGGTGGCCAGGACCCTTCGGGAACAATGCCGCAAAGTTGATACGCTGGCCCGATGGGGCGGTGAGGAGTACCTGGTTCTGCTGCCCGAAACCAATACCGGGGAGGCGCTGGCATCCGCAAACCGGATCCGTGAAGCTTTTGCCGTCAGATCCGTGAGCACGGAGCAGGGCCCGATTCAGGCAACCATCAGTGTGGGGGTGGCGTCGATCCGTGGCTCGGAATCCATTGATCGCCTGCTGCAGCGGTCAGACGAAGCCCTGTATCGGGCGAAATCCGAGGGACGTAACCGCGCATGCGGTTACGAGAATGAAGCCGCGGCCTGAGCTACCAGCCCTCGCGGAAATCGACATCGTGGTGAGCCAGGCCACTGACCAGCTGCTGCGACAACCGCTGCTGCACGTCAGCCAGTGTCACACCGGGAACAAAGTCGCGAACCTGACACATGGCCATTCCGGCGTAGCCGCAGGGGTTTATGCGCTGAAAAGGCTCCATGTCCATATCCACATTCAGCGCCAGGCCATGAAAGGAACAACCCCGGCGAACCCTCAGTCCGAGCGAGGCAATCTTGGCGTCGCCCACGTAAACGCCCGGGGCGTCCGGTCTCGGAGCGGCCTCAACGCCCAATTCTGCAAGCGTGCGGACGATGGCCTGTTCGATCTCGTCCACCAGAGAACGTACACCAAGTTTTTTGCGAGTCAGATTGATCATCAGGTAAATCACGAGCTGGCCGGGACCGTGGTAGGTCACCTGCCCGCCCCGATCCACCGGGATCACCGGGATGTCGCCCGGGGCAAGAATATGTTCGGCCTTCCCCGCCTGGCCCTGGGTATAAACCCGCGGATGCTGCAAACACCAGAGTTCATCCGCCACACTGTCATCGCGGTCAGCGGTGAAGGCCTTCATGGCCTCCCAGGTTTCCAGATAGGGCTGCTCACCCAGGGATCGGACAATCAGGTCAGGCATCAGGCTCAGAGCACCATGTGTACGCGGCCACTGGCCTTGAGATCCTCGAACAAGGCCTTCAGTTGCGCTTCGCCCGTGGCCACAATCTTCAGTTGAACCGAGGAAAAGCGGCCTTTGCTGCTGTCGTTAACGGTGATATCGGTCTCGCTGATTCCGGGGGCATGCTGCTCCACAACCTCGACCACGAACTCGGTGAAATCCGGGGCCGCATTGCCAATCACCTTGATCACATAGTCGCAAGGAAACTCAATTTTTGGTGCTTTCGGCTCACTCATGCCGTTTTACTCCCCGGGATCAACATCACCCTACTGAAATAACTGAACGAAAAAGAGCTTGATGGCGTCCCAGATGCGTTTGAAAAAGCCACCTTCGGGAACCTCGGTCAGGGCCAACACCGGCTGATCAACCAGTACCTCGCCGTTATAGGAGACCTTGACCCGTCCCAGCTCGTCCCCGACTTTAATGGGTGCCTTGATCACAGAATCAAGGTCGACCGTCGATTCAAGATCGTTTCGGGAACCCCGTGGAATGGTCACGTAGACATCCTCAGTCATGCCAACGGAGAGCTGATCAGCCTGACCGCCCCAGACACGGGCTTCGATGAGCTCCTGGCCCGACCGGAACAGGCGTTCGCTCTCATAGTAGCGGAAGCCGTAGTTCAGCATTTTCTGGATTTCCTGGGCCCGTGCTTCTGAACTGTTGGTGCCCATAACCACGGCAATAAAACGGGTGTCGTTGCGTTTGGCAGAGGCAACAAGGCAATAACCCGCCTCCTCGGTATGGCCTGTTTTCAGGCCGTCGACACTGTCATCGCGCCAGAGCAGACTGTTCCGGTTCGGCTGGCGAATGTTGTTGTAGGTGAAATGTTTTTCAGCGTAGAGCGGATAGTTCTCCGGGTAATCGTTGATGATCGCGCGGGCCAGCATCGCCAGGTCATACGCTGTTGAGAAATGCTCCGGCGAGGGCAGGCCGGTCGCGTTCACAAAATTGGTGTCTTTCATTCCCAGCAGCTGGGCCTGCTGGTTCATGATGTCAACGAAGGCTCCTTCACTGCCTGCAACAAATTCCGCCAGGGCAACAGAGGCGTCGTTGCCCGACTGAATGATGACTCCCCTGAGCAGATCTTCGACCGAAACCTGGGTGCCTTCCCGAACAAAGGTGCGCGAACCTTCGGTCTTCCAGGCATTGACGCTGATGGGAACCATGTCGGACATGGCAATGCGGCCCTCATCAAGCTCACGCTCGACAATATAGGCCGTCATCATTTTGGTCAGACTGGCCGGAGGCAAACGCTCGTGGCTGTTCTCCTCCATGATGATCCGTCCGCTCTTGGGATCCATCAACACGTAGGAGCTGCCGGCAATCTGCGGCGGCGACGGAATCAGCACCGACTGGGACATTGCCTTGCCTGTCAGGGCAAGCATCAGCACAAGGACAACGGAGAGAGTTCGAAAAGCAGAGTTTAAGGCCATGGGTCCATTCATTCGTCGTTAAGTGTATTTTTTTAAATATGTCGTGTTCGGTTTATTCAGTGCGTATCGGTCAGCAGGATGGACTGATCGAAACCACGGGCTTCCAGCAGGCTTTGGGTACGCCTGGCGCTGTCTTCGTCATTGAAGGGGCCCACCTGAACCCGATGAAAGCGCCCCGCGGAGGTATCCACTGCCCGAACGCGCATCGGATTCTCCAGCACCGCCCTCACCTGGCTGAGCAGTTTTTCAGCCGGATCCCGGCTGCTGAAGGACCCCAGCTGCACAAACAATGACCGGTTGGTCATGGCCATGTCACCGCTTGCCTCCACCCGGCTTTCAGCGTAGCCGGCCGGATCTCCCGGGGAATAAGGCTCGCCGGCAATGAACATGGCGCCATCCGGCCTGACGGTGATCGCAGCCACCTCCACACGGGCCGTGCCCCTGGCCTGGTACCCCAGCTTCTTGGCAGCGGCGTATGACAGGTCGATGATCCTGTCGCTGTGAAAGGGACCGCGGTCGTTGACACGGACAATCACCGAGCGACCGTTATCAAGGTTCGTTACACGTGCATAGCCGGGGATCCGCAGGGATTTGTGCGCGGCGGACATGGTGTACATGTTAAAGGTTTCGCCGTTGGAGGTCTTGTGGCCATGAAATTTCTCGCCGTACCAGCTCGCCGTACCCCGGGCGACATAACCGTCGTTGCTGTCGAGCACGTGGTACTGCTTGCCCCAGACCTGGTAGGGCGATTTATTGCCCGCCCTCCTGGGGGCCTCGTAAACCGGAATCGCATCGTCAAGACCGGACACATCGAAGTTACCCGAAGGGGCCCTGTCGGTTGCCAGGGTATAGCGGGACGAATGGTCCGTTTCCGGGGCCGACGCGCAGCCGCCGAGTACCAGCGACACAACCACCGACAGCAGGAGGGAGAATGAGGGCTTGCAGTTCACTGTCCGGAATTCCTCTTGACTACACTGGCCACCAGTATCAGGTTCCCGGTGGTCCAGCCTTCATTGTAACGGGTTCTCCGACGGAATCACCATTACCCTGTGGCCATGGTTTGATTGACCGAATCAGGCGCCAATCATTCGCCGATGGGTATGAATCGACATCAAAACACCAAAGGCTGCCATCAGGGTGACCCCCGATGTCCCACCGTAGCTGATCAGGGGCAATGGCACACCAACGATTGGCAAAAGTCCACTTACCATCCCGACATTTACGAAGATGTAGATGAAGAACGTCATGGTGAGCGCACCCGCGAGAAGGCGGCTGAACGAATCCTGGGCCGTCGCGGCAATATACAGACACCGCAGTATGATCAGGAAATACACTGTCATCAGGATCAGCATGCCCACGAACCCGAACTCTTCAGCCAGCACTGCGACGATGAAGTCGGTATGGCTCTCTGGCAGAAACTCCAGGTGCGACTGGGTTCCCTGAAGCCAGCCCTTGCCATCCACGCCACCGGAACCGATGGCGGTCTTGGACTGGATGATGTTCCAGCCGGCGCCAAGGGGGTCACTTTGAGGGTCCAGAAGCGTCAACACACGCTGTTTCTGGTATTCCCTCATGACGAAGAACCACATCAGCGGGGCCGAAACGGACACCATGGCCACGAACGCCGTGATCAGTTTCCAGCTGATGCCCGCAAAAAACACCACGAAGATACCGGCCATGCCGACCAGCAGCGAGGTCCCCAGGTCCGGCTGCTGCATGATCATGACCATGGGCACCAGAACGATCGCCAGCCCGACGGTCACATGCCGGAATCTGGGCGGCAGGAAATGCCTGGACAGATACCAGGCCGCCATCATGGGAACCACCAGCTTCATCAATTCCGATGGCTGGAAACGTGGGAGTCCCGGGATCGCCAGCCATCGTTGCGCACCCTTGGCACCAACGCCCACCAGCAGAACCGCAATCAGGGCCACAATACCGGCGCCGTAAAGCCACGGCGCCCAACGGCGAAACACCGAGGGATCCAGCTGGGCAAATACCAGCATCACGACAAACGCCACGCCCAGCCGGATGCCCTGAGCCTTGACGACCTCGAGGTTCCGGTCTGCACCGCTGTAGAGCACGAACAGCCCGCCGGAAACCAGCAGGAGTAACAGCAGCAACAGGATTGGATCCAGATGCAGCGCTGTCCAGATGCTCCGATGCCGGCCAAGAGGATTGCTTGCGGTTGAATCCAGTAACGCCTTGAACGCCATCAGTCAGCCACCTCGCCGACACCACTGACCAATGCGCTATCCCCCTGGCCATAATCCAGCAACCAGGAGTCAAACAGCGCCCGCGCGACCGGTGCCGCGGTGCCACTGCCGCTGCCGCCGTTCTCGACAATAACGGCGACGGCAATTTTCGGGTTATCTACCGGCGCAAAACCCACGAAAAGCGCATGATCCCGAAGCCGCTCGCGGATTTCTTCCTCATCGTATTCTTCATCCTCGGCCAGACTGAAGACCTGGGCAGTTCCTGTCTTGCCTGCCATCTTGTAGGGGGCACCACGGCCAGCACCCCGGGCAGTGCCCTTCGCTCCGTGCATGACTTCAACCATGGTTTCCACCACATACTCCCAGTCGTCCGGGTTCTTCAACTTGAGCGGCTCGTGGGTTTCGGCCGGCAGGAACTCCTCGACCGGGCGATCCCCCTTGATATCTTTCAGTAACCTCGGCTCGACCCACTCGCCTCGATTGGCGATTAGGGCGGTCGCTGTCGCCAGTTGCAACGGTGTTGCCAACATGAAGCCCTGGCCAATACCCAGGTTCACGGAATCTCCCGGATACCAGGGTTCATTGCGCACTGCCCTTTTCCAGTCTCTGGAGGGAAGCAAGCCGCTCAGGGCCCCGGAGACATCAAGCGTCGCGTCTTCCCCGAAGCCAAAATGAGACAGGTAGCTGTGCATGGTATCCACGCCCATTTCGACCGCCGCCTCGTAGAAGTAGACGTCACAGGATTCGGCCACAGCGTCCTTGAGATCGACCCAGCCGTGCCCCGTCCGCTTCCAGTCGCGCCAGACCCGGCCACCCTGATTCAGCCGGAAATGCCCCGGATCCCAGATGGTGTAATCCCGGGTGGTCGCGCCACTGTCTAGGGCGGCGACCGCAAGCATGGGCTTGAGGGTTGAGCCTGGCGGGTACTGACCGCGCAAGGCACGGTTGAACAGGGGCTTGTCTTTGCTGTCGCTCAATTCCCGATAATCGTTGACGCTGATACCGGTGACGAATTTGTTGGCGTCAAACCCCGGCACGCTGGCCAGCGCGAGAATGCCGCCGGTATCCGGTTCTATGGCAATGATGGCGCCCCGACGACCATCAAGAAGCTCGTGGGCACGCTGTTGCAGCCTGAGATCCAGATGCAGCTGCAGATCCTCCCCGGGAACCGGGTTCTCACGTTCCAGAACCCTGAGAGTCCGGCCACGGGCATTGGTTTCGACATGCTGGTAGCCGACCTGGCCGTGGAGGATTTCCTCGTAGAACCGCTCAATGCCCGACTTGCCGATGTAGTTGGTGCCTGCGTAGTTGACCGGATCGATCCTCTGCAACTCATCCCGATTGATACGCCCGACAAATCCCAGGGCATGGGCCGTCAGCTCACTGTGGGGGTAATACCGTACCAGCTCAGCCTTGACCTCGACGCCCGGAAGCTCGTGGCGATGCACGGCGAGGCGTGCCATCTCCTGCTCATTCAGGTCATAGCGAAGGGGGATTTCCTGGAAGGGTCGGCGGGGCTCCTGAAGCCGACGCTGAAACCGTTCGCGGTCTTCCTCGGAGATCTCCAGGATCGCGTCAAGCTGCGCCAGGGTATCGTCCATGCCCTGTACCCGCTCGGGCACAAGCGTCACACTGAAAACGGGGCGGTTCTCCGCCAGCAGGGTGTTATTGCGGTCGTATACCAGCCCCCGGGGAGGAGGCACGGACTGGACCTGGACGCGATTCTTGTCTGAGAGCGTGGTGTATATCTCATGTTCCACGACCTGAAGCTGGTACATCCGGGCAATCAGGCCACCGATAGCGAGCATGACAAGCACCAGCATGACCAGGCTCCGCCGCTGGAAAAGCCGGCGTTCCGCTGCCGTATCCTTGAACTCACCCCATGGCATAACGTCCCCCTAGGCCCGGTGGTACGGGTGATTGCGGGTGATCGACCAGGCCCGATAGAGCTGCTCTGCCAGAACAATACGCACCAGGGGATGAGGCAGGGTCAGGGGCGACAGCGACCATTGCTGGTCGGCCCGTTTGCGGCAATCGTCGGCGAGGCCATCCGGGCCGCCCACCAGAAAGCTGACGTCCCGGCCATCCTGTTGCCAGTTCTCCAGCTGCGCCGCAAGCTTTTCGGTCGACCACGGCCGCCCACCAACCTCCAGCGCGATGACCCGGTCTTTCGCGCCGGTGGCCGCCAGAATGGCGTCACTTTCTCGCTGCATCAGCCTGGGGATATCGGGATTCTTGCCCCGATGGGCGACGGGGATTTCAACCAGTTCCACGGGTAGCTCCGGCGGCATGCGGCGGGCGTAATCTCCGAATCCGGTACTGACCCAGTCGGGCATTTTCTGCCCCACACAGATCAGGCGTAACCGCATGATTATTCGCTGCCCGCAACACCAAGATCCGGAGCATCACGCCAGAAGCGCTCCAGATCGTAAAATTCTCGTGTGGCAGGCATCATAACGTGAACAACCACATCGCCCAGATCCACGAGAATCCAGTCGCTGACGCCGGCACCTTCAACATTGCTCGCGCGCACGCCCTTCTCCTTCGCTTCGACCACGACGGAGTCTGCCAGGGATTTTACATGTCGGTTGGACGTTCCGGATGCCAGAACCATGAAGTCGGTGACACTGGTGCGGTCACGGACATCGATCACGCTGATGTCCTGTGCTTTCACATCTTCAAGCGCATTAATTACCAGATCTTTCAGTTGCTCTGCCTGCATAATCACCCTGTTGGACGGGCGTTTGCCGGTATGGCCGCCCGAAATGTCATATTCAGACGCGATTGTAGCACTAAAAGTTCCCGTCAGGGCATGCTCCATAGAGCCCCTGGCGGCGAATTTCTGTCCAGACCGAGTCAGGCACCAGATAGCGTGGCGAACGGCCGTCACCGATACGCTCCCGAATACCGGTCGCGGAAACATCCAGCAAGGGTGGATCCAGCTCGAGAACGCAGCCGCAGGGGCTGTCATGCAGGGCCTCCGGGCTTTCCACACCACGCTCTGCCAGTAATCGGGCCGGTTCGGAGGATGGGTCCAATGCCGGGCCCGGCCGACGGACCACAACCACATGCGCCAGACCCGGAATCTGCTGCCATTCCCGCCAGCGATCGAAGCCAGCAAATGCGTCCGTGCCAACCACCATCACCAGGGGTTCATCCGGGCCAAGCTCGGCCCGGAGTTGGCGAAGGGTATCGGCGGTGTAGGACGCTCCTTCCCGTGAGAGCTCACGGTCGTCAATCCGCAACTGGGGCTCACCGGCCACTGCCAGCCTCAACAACTCCAGGCGCTGACTGGAAGACGCCCCGGTTTGCCCCCGGTGAGGCGGAATATGACAGGGCACCAGGCTGACGTAATCCACGCCAAGACGATCGCTGATTTCCAGTGCAAGCCTGAGATGGCCATGATGCACCGGATCGAAGGTCCCTCCATAAATGACATGCATGGGCATCAGGTCCGGATGTGCCCGTCACCGAAGACCACGTATTTCTGGGATGTGAGGCCTTCCAGCCCCACCGGTCCCCGGGCGTGGATCTTGTCAGTGGAGATGCCGATTTCGGCCCCCAGACCATACTCGAACCCATCGGCGAAGCGCGTGGAGGCATTGACCATCACCGAACTGGAATCCACCTCCGTGATGAAGCGCCGTGCCCGCGTGTAGTTCTCGGTAATGATGCTGTCGGTATGCTGGGAGCTGTAGCGGTTGATATGGGCAATGGCGCCTTCCAGGCCGTCAACCACACGCACTGCCAGGACCGGAGCCAGATATTCGGCTTCCCAGTCTGCCTCGGTAGCTTCTACCACGCCTTCGACGATGGCCCGTGTTCGCTCGCAGCCCCGCAATTCCACGCCTTTTTCAACAAAAGCCTGGGCCAGCAGAGGCAGGATATCCTCGGCGATTTCTGCATCCACCAACAGGGTTTCCATGGTGTTGCAGGTTCCGTACCGGTGGGTTTTGGCGTTGATCGCCACCTTCAGCGCCTTTTCCGGATCGGCATGGCTATCGATGTAGACATGGCAGACGCCATCAAGGTGTTTGATGACAGGCACCCGGGCATCGCGGCTGATGCGCTCGATCAGCCCCTTGCCGCCCCTGGGCACAATCACATCAACGTAGTCCGGCATGGTGATCAACTCTCCGACCGCAGCGCGGTCCGTTGTCTTGATCACCTGCACCGCATTCTCGGGCAGTCCCGCTTTGGCGAGCCCCGCGGAAAGACAGCGGGCAATGGCCTGGTTGGAATGAATGGACTCTGAGCCGCCCCGGAGAATGGTCGCATTGCCCGACTTGAGGCACAGACTCGCAGCCTCGACCGTCACGTTGGGACGGGACTCGTAAATAATACCGATGACGCCTAACGGAACACGCATCTTGCCCACCTGGATACCGGAGGGCCGGTAGTTCATGTCGGTGATGGCACCGATCGGGTCTGGCAGGGAGGCCACCTGGCGCAGGCCCTCAATCATGGTATCGATTCGCTGGGGTGTCAGCTCCAGCCGGTCAAGCATCGCCGCATCCAGGCCATTTTCCCGGCCCATCTGCAGATCCTTGCCATTGGCGAGGGCCAGTTCTTCCCGGGCTGCATCCAGGGCCTCGGCCGTCGCCAGGAGCGCCTGATTACGCACGGCGGTGGTCGAACGAGCCACTCCGGTTGCCGCTGCACGGGCCTGCTGCCCAACCTCAGCCATGTACGCTGCAATATCCATTCAAATACCTTTCTGTTTTCAAGCGGAATCGGGAATCAGGGCCTAACTTTACCTTTCCCGTTTCAAGTACGCATCCCAAACAGATATTATACCGCTGCGATATGCCATACTCGGACCTATAAAGGTTCCCCGGGGACGGTTTTTCAAGGGAGTTCGGGAAAAGGAAGGACACCATGGCCCAGATGGCCGAAAAATTCCTGTTGAGCAAGTTGTCGCGAGCGGGCTTCGTGGCCCTGATCGCCATTGCGACCCTTTGCGCCGTGCTGGGCGAACCCATGGTTGCCGCAGCCGCGGCTGCCGCGGCAGGTATTGTCATTGCCGGAAAGACGTTCCACCCCAACCGGGTCCACCAGCCCTGGCCGAGAATCCAGCAGGCTTTCTTTGTCGTGCTTCTGCTGATACTGCTGGCCAGTTTCTGGACTGGCCCATGGATCCTGAGTCACTGGCTTTACGCGCTGCCTCTGGTTGCTTTCGCCCTGGTTCCGCCAGCGGCCGCAGCCGTGGTAACACTGATCATCGCTGTATTGGCAATGATCGCGACACAATGGGCGGTAGGCCTTGCCGACCGCCACCAGATGATCAGCGCCTTTCTTCTTACCCTGCTGCTTTCGGCGTTGCTGGTCTTCCTGCGGGACTACAAGACCCGTCAACTTGCGCCATTGCGCCGTACCGACGAACTGACCCAGGCGGCCAGCCGGGAATACCTGTCTGCCGACCTGCACAAGGAAATCCAGCGCAGTGAGCGGGAGGGCACCGATATGTCGATTATCATGATCGGGCTGGACACCCATTTGAGCGATGACGAACCGGATGAGGACATCCGCTCGATTCTTCCCCGCATTGGTCGCTACCTGCATTCCCAGATCCGTGATTTCGACACCTACTACCGGGTCGCGGACCTGCAGTTTCTGGTGATCCTGCCGGGCATTTCCACCAGCGACGCGATCGCCCGCGCCGAGACGATCCGCAAGGGCCTGGCAACGCTTCTGGAATCCCACGGCATGAACCTGACCGTCAGCACCGGGATCGCCGGCCTGAATATCGGTGACGATGCCAACAGTCTGCAGCAGAGTGCCGCGAATGCCCTGCGCCGGGCCCAGCAGCAGGGAGGCAACCGAAGCCAGGCCTACAGTTCATGGTCGCAGCCGGCACAACCAAGCCAGCCTCGGGCAGAGGGGCCAGTGGCATGACAGAGACCCGACTGAGAACCTGGACCCATGCCTTTGGCTACGGCATCGCCTGCCTGTTCATTTTCACCCTGGCGATGCAGAACCTCCGCTATGGTTTCTACGAACTCTTTTACCTGGCCTCAGGGATGGCGGTTCTGACCCTCGCGGGTGCCGTTTACACCATCATTTGCCGCCGGCACCAGCTGTCGGCCCCCGGGCACCTGGTCATCCTCTCCGGCCTGAACAGTGGCATGCTGGCAGCGCTGCTGACCATGGACGCCCCGGGCATCAGCCACTGGGCCATGCCCCTGCTGGTGCTGAACCTGCTTATCCTGCCCCTGCGTCAGGGCGTCGGGCTATCGCTTCTGCTGCTGGTACCCATGTCGATCATCCTGTTCCTCGAAAAGGCACCGGCTGACGCCATTGCCATCACGGGGGGCCTGTTCATCCTTCTGGCGGTTGCAGCACTGTACATCTGGCACTATGACCACATGGCCCAGTCGGCAGAGGACCTCGCCATTACCGATCCGGTGACTGGCGCCCATAATGCCCGCTTTCTGGATGAAACCCTTCAGAAAGAGATCAGCCGTGCCATCGCCACGGGGCATTGCCTGTCCGTCATCGACCTGAGCATTGATTACGCCGACGAAGTGGCCGACCTTCACGGCAGGGACCAGGTTCAGGGCCTGTTCAGGGATATGACCGAGCACCTCTTCGGCGTGATTCGGGCCGGCGATACCCTGTACACACTGAAAGACTCGGAGTTTTTCCTGATCCTGCCGTTTACCCCGGAAGAAGGCGTGCGAGTGATTGCCGAGCGGATTCGCCGCACCATTGCCGAACACCACTGGCCGGTGGTTGGCAAAGCCACAGTAAGCCTCGGCTGCACCACCCGCGGCAGTGGCGACACCCGTACCGACACACTCAGGGACCGGGCCCACCAGGCCATGGAAGAAGCTCGCAGACGCGGTACGGATTCGGTCTGGTTCAGCCCGGGAGAAACCATCGAAACATGAGCAGTGCCTGGCTGAACGATCTGTCGGCATGGCTCAGCCTGCATCCCGGCTGGCTGGCAACAGCCCTGTTTTCGACTGCCTTCATCGAATCACTCGCTATAGCCGGCATTATTGTCCCGGGTGTCGCCATCCTGTTTGCCGTCGCCGTATTGGCGGGGGAGACCGGTATGCCGCTTGCGGAAGCACTGCTTTGGGCGGGCCTTGGGGCCATCGCCGGCGACACGGCAAGTTTTGGCCTGGGGCGACTGCTGCAGGGGCGCCTGACAACCGCCTGGCCACTGAGCCGTTATCCAAAAATCATCGGTACCGGGGAGCGCTTCTTCAAGCGTCACGGCGGCAAGAGTGTGATCATCGGCCGCTTCGTCGGCCCGGTCAGACCGATCATCCCGCTCGTGGCCGGGGCCCTGATGATGTCCTGGCGACGCTTTCTGGCTTTCAACATCGGCTCCGCAGTTGCCTGGGCGCCAGTCTACATCTTCCCGGGGTTCCTGGTGGGCAGTGCCCTGGCCAGTGATATCAGGCCTCCGGCGCATTTTTACGCGGTCATCGGCATCAGCCTCGCGGCCCTGACGGTGGTCTATTTCGTGCTGTTGAGGTTTCAGCTGGGGCTCGGGGAGGACAGCCGTTTCTACCGCTGGCTGAAGCAGTGGATGGCGCAATACGAGGCTACGAACCGTTTCTGGCGCTTGTACACGAATCAACGACCGGCCCGGGAGGGCGAATTCCCGCTGGCCTCATTCATGCTGGCGCTGGGTGCCTCCGCACTACTTCTGATCTGGGGGCAGTTGGCTACCGCCACCAGCCTCCTGGATGGATTCGATCAGGCCACCCTTCTCTGGTTTGAGCAACTCCGGCAACCTCTGCTGGACGGTCCCTTCATTGCCATTACCCTGCTGGGTGACGCGCCGGTGTTAATGACCGCCGGTGTGCTCGCCTGCGCGGCACTGCTATTCCGGGGCTATTACGCCGCGGCCATCCATGTTCTGGCGGCTATCGCAGTGACGGTGGTTCTGGTCTGGGGCCTGAAGGCGATGCTGGGCGTGCCCCGGCCGGATGAAGTCATGGGCCCGCCGAATTCCGGCGCTTTTCCCAGTGGCCACACGGCGGGCATCACCCTGCTAGTGACGCTGCTGGCAAGTTTCGTCGCCGGCGAAAGCAGGCATCGGAGACGTTGGCAATACTACGTGCTGCTCTCGCTGCCACTGGTGCCCGTGGCTTTGAGCCGGCTCTACCTTGGGGTGCACTGGTTCACCGATGTGATTGGAGGACTACTGCTTGCCCTGGCCGTTACCGGTGCGGTGCGGGCCAGTTACAGCCGCTATGACAAGGTTCCGTTGGCGCCGGATATCACCATCGTTGGTGCAGCGGTGGTGTGGTTAATCCTTACGGGAGCCTACATCCTGCTGTCCTGGGATCAGGCGGTTCTGAACTTCAGGCCGGTTGCTGGAACCTAGCCTTCTTCCAGCGCTTCCAGGAGCCCCTGAAGCCGGGTGAGCCGCTCCAGAGGGTCCTGCAATTCCACCAGCTTCTGTTTCTCCTGCTTGTCCAATGGCAGAAGTTCGGTGAGCCGCCAGCCAACATCCCGGGCATCACCATAGTCAATGTCCATGTTCAGGTCCCGGATGACCGGATGACGAAACAACGCCTTCAGAACCGAGGGCAACTCGCTGAAACGCTCCGGCACCTCACTCTCTGCCTCTTCAATCAGGCACTCGACGTCCCCCACATTCAGGCCGTCTTCCTGCTGCCAGCTGCGGACCACGGAGACCTTGGATTCGCCTTCAACGGTAATCCCCAGAAGGCCGTTTTCCAGCTGCTGGAAATCAATAATACGTACATAGGTGCCGATATCGTAGAAGGCGGCGGTGCGCCCGGCCTCTCCGCCTTCCTGCAACAGCACCACAACGAACCCACGATCCTCCTTGAGACAACGGGTCAGCATGTCGATGTAGCGCGGCTCAAACAGCTGCAAGGGAATCCTCCCCCTGGGCAGGACGATGGAATTCAGGGGGAATAAAGGTACATTCATAAGTGCAACAGTCACCGGAAAGCAGACTCCACAGTTTACACAGCCCGGACAATCACCGGATGGACAGCAATTGCTGAACTTCGTCGACCCGGGCCCTGGCCTCCGTCAGAAGCTGCAAACTGCGAGAAGCATTGAGTTCAAGCTCGCCCAGACGCCGATACGCCGGCACCTGGTCGAACGGGGGAAGCTCGGCATTCTGGCTGGAACCGATCATCGAATGCAATTGCGCCACGATAACCACATCCACCAATTGGGGTGATGTCTCTCGGCATTCATAGCCCCAGTCCTCGGCATGACGGACCGCCTCAACGAACGCCGGCGGGAACGACCAGTTCTCCAGAACCGCCGTACCCACATCCGCCCTGAGTTCGCGGATTGCATGGCTGAGGTTGGCCTCATCGGCAAAGAGATTCACATGATGTTCCGCCTGGACCAGGATCGGTACCACGCCGATATCATGGAGCAGCCCCGCCAGCAACGCCTCCTCCGGATTCAGTTTGGTGGCGTGATCCGCCAGCACCCAGCAAAGCGCAGCCACTTCACGAGAGTGACGCCAAAGCTTTTCCATCTCTTTCTGAAGCGACGCCTGACGAGTCTTGAACACCTCACGCATGGAAAACACCGTCACCAGCTGGCGGGTAGTGCGCATGCCCAAACGGACCACTGCTTCCCGGACATTCCGGACATCACTGAATCCGCGATATAGCGGGCTGTTACAGGCGCGAACGAGCTTGGCCGCCATCGCCGGGTCGGCCGATACGGCAAGAGCCACCTGATCCGCCGTCGACTCCTCGCGATCTACCGCCCGCCGGACCTTCCAGGCCACATCCGGCACACTGGGAAGCTTCACCTGGTTCGATCTCAGCTCCGACAGGAATTCCATCAGCAGGTGATGTTCCTCGCTCTCGAGCCCTCCATTGCCTTCACCTGAATCCATCTCAACCTGTTCGACAGGCGCCGATCGCAGCAACTGGTTAAGGATGTCCTGCTCAACGACCAGGAATTCCGAGGGTTTGACGGCTGTAACGTCGTACATCCGTGGCTGGAGTCTGGCAATCGGGTTTTGAGCTTTCTCTGTTTCGGCTTCGATGATCGTTTTTCGGCCATCCACGGACTCAAGCTCAATCTTTCCTGCCACCAGGAAAAAATCGAGACCGTCACGGACACCGCGTTCCAGAACCCTCTGCCCGGGCCCATGGGTACGACGCTCGGCCCGGCTGGCAAGCAAAACCAACTGGTCATCGGTCAGCCGGTTCAAAGGCTGGAACTCTTTAAGGCGACGAAGCGGCAGGCTTTCCTGGCCGGCCATAGGCATACTCCTTGTCGGATCAAACCGGAAAATAAGTTGGCAACTGTGTTAACTATTGTAAACAGAGGCTCTGAAAACAACCATGCGCCTGGAGTCTAATCTGGTATCCTCTGTTTTTTTTGATCAACGTCATCAGGTAACAACAGAGAGAAAAGAACCCCATGCCTCAGTATCGTTCGCGGACCTCCACCGCAGGCCGCAACATGGCCGGCGCCCGTGCCCTCTGGCGCGCCACCGGCATGAAAGACGGCGACTTCGGCAAACCGATCATCGCGGTTGCCAACTCTTTCACCCAGTTCGTGCCCGGCCACGTGCACCTTAAGGACCTCGGGCAACTGGTGTGCCGCGAAATCGAGTCCGCCGGGGGTGTTGCCAAGGAATTCAACACCATCGCGGTCGACGACGGCATCGCCATGGGCCATGACGGCATGCTGTACTCCCTGCCATCCCGGGAAATCATCGCCGACTCCGTAGAGTACATGGTCAATGCCCACTGTGCCGATGCGCTTGTGTGTATTTCCAACTGCGACAAGATCACCCCGGGCATGCTGATGGCTGCCATGCGCCTCAACATCCCCACGATTTTCGTCTCCGGCGGCCCCATGGAAGCAGGCAAGACCAAACTGTCGGAGCACAAGCTCGACCTGGTGGACGCTATGGTCATTGCTGCAGATCCCAATGCCTCCGACGAACAGGTGGAAGAGTATGAGCGCAACGCCTGTCCGACCTGTGGCTCCTGTTCCGGCATGTTCACCGCCAACTCCATGAACTGCCTCACCGAAGCCATCGGTCTGGCGCTGCCGGGCAACGGTTCACTCCTGGCAACGCACGCCGATCGGGAGCAGCTGTTCCTCAAAGCCGGTCGACAGATTGTGGAGAATGCGCGGCGCTATTACGAGGAGGATGACGCCAGCGTACTGCCGTTGAGCATTGCTTCAATGGCGGCTTTTGAAAACGCCATGGTCATGGACATCGCCATGGGCGGCTCAACGAACACCATCCTTCACTTGCTGGCGGCTGCCCAGGAAGGCGGTGTTCCGTTCACCCTGAACGAGATCGACCAGCTGTCACGTCGTGTTCCGCAACTCTGCAAGGTGGCTCCGAACTCACCCAAATATCACATGGAAGATGTGCACCGGGCCGGCGGTATCATGGGCATTCTCGGCGAGCTGGAACGGGGCGGCCTGATCAATACCGACCTTCCCACCGTGCACAGCAAGACCATGCGAGAAGCGCTCGAGACCTGGGACATCATGAGGTCGCCGCCCACCGAAGTGGTCGAGTTCTACAAGGCCGGTCCCGCCGGCATTCCCACGCAGACCGCCTTCTCCCAGAGCACCCGCTGGCCAACCCTGGACGGTGACCGGGAAACCGGCTGCATCCGTTCGGTTGAGAATGCCTATAGCTCCGAAGGCGGCCTGGCCGTACTCTATGGCAATATTGCCCTGGACGGCTGCGTGGTCAAGACTGCGGGCGTAGACGAGAGCATCTTCGTGTTCGAAGGCAAGGCAAGAGTATTCGAGAGCCAGGATTCCGCCGTTGCCGGAATTCTCTCTGACGAGGTCAAGCCTGGCGAAGTTGTCATCATCCGTTACGAAGGGCCCCGTGGCGGACCGGGCATGCAGGAAATGCTGTATCCGACCAGCTACCTGAAATCCAAGGGACTCGGCAAAGACTGCGCGCTACTGACGGACGGACGTTTCTCTGGCGGCACGTCGGGCCTGTCCATCGGCCACGCGTCGCCGGAAGCGGCCGCCGGCGGAGCCATTGGCCTGATCGAAAATGGCGACACAATCCGCATCGACATTCCGAACCGGAGCATCAACGTGGAGCTGGATCAGCACGAACTGGATCGTCGCCGGGAAGCCAGGGACGCCAAGGGCTGGAAACCGGAACTGCCACGGGACCGCAAGGTGTCTGCAGCCCTGAAAGCCTATGCGCTACTGGCCACGAGCGCCGATAAGGGCGCCGTTCGGGATCTCGAAAAACTCGACTGAGCACTGAGATCCTGAACCAACAAAAAAGCCCGGCGGGACATCTCGCCGGGCTTTTTTGTTCAGGAAACTCCGATTACCAGAGCGACCAGCCGCCATCTTCCTCTTCTTCAATGGCGTCATCCTGCTCAGGCTCCGGGGCCGAGGTTTCTGCCGCGGAAGAAGCCGACTCCTGAGCCGGCGCGCTGCTGGCTGCGGCGGACTGTGACGGTGCCGAAGCGGCAACCTGAACCGATATCATACCCAAGGCTTCCTTGGTCGGATCGTCCAGATTTCCCGTGGCCTGAAGACCATTATCCTGCTGGAACCGGGTTAGCGCGGACCGGGTTGAGTCATCCATCTGCGGGCTGACATTGGTAATGTCGTATCCTGCTCCGTAGAGCGCGTTCTTGAGTGCAACGATCTCATCCGCGAAGGCTGCAGGGGCAAAGCCCAGTGTGACCGCCAATCCGGCCGCTGCGGCCAGGCGTCCCAATCGGGTTGTTGCGTTTCTCATGGTACTCACCTGCTAACTCCTGATATCTCATCGATATCCGTTTCTTTCTTGTTGTGTGGTGCCTATCTCCACAGGCTGGGGCAAACGGTTAAAAGACTACCATACTTTTGTCGCATGTCGCCTTACGGGACATCATGTCCCGTTTTCTTGCTTTGCGCATGGGTCTCTTCGTCCGCAGAAGCGGCTGGGCGGTGGGCTTCTTCGCTGAATTCGCGGATGAAAATGCCCCAGAACGCCATAAACAGTGCAGCTACCAGCGGTCCCATTACGAATCCGTTGATACCGAACATGACAATGCCCCCAAGGGTCGACAACAGAACAATGTAGTCCGGCAGCTTGGTATCACGACCAACCAGTACCGGTCGCAGCAGGTTGTCCGCCAGCCCGATAACCACCACACCAAAGGCTGTCAGCACCACCGCTTCGACAACATCGCCCACGGCCGCCAGGTAGATGGCTGCCGGCACCCAGACCAACGCCGCACCCACAGCCGGCAACAGCGATACGATCGCCATAACCACACCCCAGAGCAACGCACCGCTGATGCCCAGGATCCAGAAAATCAGCCCGCCCAGAGCCCCCTGGATGATGGCAATCAGCAGGTTGCCCTTGACGGTCGCGCGGGTCACCTCCGCAAACTTGGCAAACAGCAACCGCTCCCGCTCATCGCCCAGCGGCAGAGCCCGAATCATCAGCTCGACCAGCGCACGGCCATCCCGAAGCAGAAAGAACGCCAGATACACCATCAAGGCCAGGCCCAGGAAAAACTGGAAGGTATTCTGGCCCACGCCCAGCGCCTGCCTGCCCAGGAACTGGCTTCCTCCGACAAAGATACTCACGGCTCGGTCCCTCAGCTCGGCAAAGCTGATATCAAACTGTGCCAGGAAGGCCTGGATGGCGGGGAACGACTGGTTGACCCGATCTATGTATTCCCCGGGGCGTATTTCACCACTCTGGATCTGCTGATAAAGGGCGACGCCCTCGGCAACCAATGAGGTCACCAGTACCAGAACCGGGATAACCACGATGAACATGCAGATACACAGGGTAATAAGTGCATTTACATTGGGCCTGTCCCCGAGTTTCCGCTCCAGCAGTTGCTGCACCGGGTGGAAAATCAGGGCGATGGCGACCGCCCAGAATATGGGCCCGAAAAAGGGCTTCATAAGAAAAACAAAGGCAAGGGAAACGCCGACCAGCAACGCCAGAAAAGTCCGTGTTTCAAGTTTTGCGTACATAGATTATGCGGTTCCCTGATGTTGGTTCTGCGATATAACGAGTCATTCTACCCTACCACGCTGGCGTGGCCACTGTAGCTGTCTTCGGGTTATAGTGGACGGTTGTTGATCAACTAATAGACAGGTCATGTTGTTGGAACTGGAAACCTTCACCATCGAAACAGCCCTGGATGCGGCCACCGAGTTGCGCAAGGTTCTGGCCGCCCGAACGCACCGGCGCAAAGTGATGGGTCAGGAAGTCATGGTGCCGGGTCAGCTAGGCGAGGCCCTGCAGCTACCACGCATTATCAACCGGCTCCAGAGCAAGCAGATGAAGCAGAGGGAGCTCGGCCTCGAGGACTTCCAGGAGCTGTGGCCTACCCTGTCGCCACAGACTCGGGAGAGAGTGCTGGGGGCAATCGGCTGGTATGACCCCAAGGAGCTTGACTGGGATGACAAGCGCTCCAACCGTCGGCCACTGGTCGATCCTGACAGTTAAGCCGTATAACACCGGCATCCCGACTTTGAAATGTCATACTTGGCCCATATGTTGGGCAGTATCAGGAGGATATTTATGACTGAACAACATCAATACACAGCACTTCTTGCTGAAGGCAGCGCGGTTCCCACACTCCTTTGTGGCCACTGCCACTCGATTCTCTCCAGGGCCCGGATTTTCCGGAATGAGGGCGACCAGCACCAGAACATGGAGTGCCAGACCATTGGCCTTTGCTCAGCCGACGATTGCGGCGCCGTCAATTGTTGCGATGACGCTCTGGCCCGCGTTGACAACCCCGAACGCCTGTTTGGCATTGCGTCCTGATTCAAAGCCACAACGCTCTGTTACGCAACTCAAACACACAAAATTTCCATCTGCTTTATCCTGATCTTCGACGATTGTAGTAGGGCACTATGAGCACCGGATGCCGCCCGGCAATCACGCAACCAATCAGTCAGGACAGTCGATGGCATGCGTATTCTGAGAACCGATGAAGCCCGCTTCGCAGGTCTTCCGGATTACCCCTTTGCTCCAAACCATCTTGACGTAGAACCGGGTCTCCGGATGCACTACGTTGACGAAGGCCCTAGAAACGCCTCGCCGGTTCTCATGCTCCACGGCGAACCATCCTGGTCCTACCTGTACCGGCACATGATCCCTCTGGTGGCCGAGGCCGGTCACCGGGTGTTGGCCCCGGATCTGATCGGCTTCGGCAAATCCGACAAGCCGGCGTCGGTTACAGACTACAGTTACGGCCGCCATCTCACGTGGCTGGCCAGTTGGCTTGAACAGCTCAACCTGACCAATATCACCCTTGTGTGCCAGAACTGGGGATCGTTGCTGGGCCTGCGACTGGCCGCGGAACACCGTCAGCGATTCAGCCGAATCATCGTCGGAAACGGCATGCTGCCGACCGGCGAAACGCCTGTTCCAGCGGTATTTTCCATGTGGAAGGCATTTGCCACCCACAGCCCCTGGTTCCCGGTCGGTCGTATCGTGCAACTGGGCACCGATCGCACCCTGAGCAAAGCTGAAATTGCCGCTTACGAAGCCCCATTCCCGTCAGCAGAGTTCAAGGCCGGAGCCAGGGCGTTTCCAAAACTGGTTCCGACGGAACCGGATACACCGGACAGCGACGCCAACAAGGCGGCCTGGCAGGTCCTGGAGAAGTGGAAGAAGCCCTTCATCACCTGCTTCAGCAGTGGCGACCCGATTACCCGGGGCGGCGACAGGCACATGCAGCGCCGGATTCCCGGTGCCCACGGACAACCTCATATCACACTCAGAGGCGGGCACTTTCTCCAGGAAGATTCACCGGAAGATTTCGCCCGTATCATCATCGATGCTCTGAAATCGGAAATGGCGGCCTGAGCCGCCATTTCCGTCAACCGAAGACCGTTACCGTCTGGCGACTCAGCGCCACGAGCTCGCCTCTGGCGGTCCAGATTCCGGCCTGGGTGTGACCATAACCGGCACCCGCCTGATCAATGGAAACCTTGTACAGGAGCCAGTCACCCGGCTCCATAACCGGCCTCGGATGTACAATATCCAGCGCCCAGCTCAGGGAACTGGTCCGCACCCGCTGTTTTACATAGGGCAGAACCGCCGGTGGCCAGGCGTCCACCAGAGCAATAATGTGGGCATCAGAGAACGTTTCCGGCGGTGTCCGGAACTGCATCCAGCCGCCGAGCTCCCGGCCCCCCTTGCCGCTGAACGGCAGGTTACCGAAGGCCCAGCGCATCTCAATCTGCCGAATGAATTCCGGGGTAACACCCTCGATGTAGTCCAGCCCCGGGCACTGGCTGACCGGGTTTGCCTCGGGCGCTGGCAGGGCATCCACCTGCACCTGCGAGTCCCGGTCTCCGCCAAAGCTGGCCAGGCAGACCAGCCGGGTTTCACCCTTCTGGACAATGCGGCCCTGTACCTGACTGACCGCTTTTCCCTCACGCAGAATCTCGGCCTCGAAACTGGCGGGGACTTCCGGCTCCACCGGCCCCACGAATGATACTTGCAATGACCTCATCGCACGGCCCTCGGCGACAAGCTTTTCCATGCGCTCAAACATCAACGCTGCCGTGAGACCGCCAAAGGTGGCTCTGCCCTGGGACCAGCTCTCGGGCATGGTCAGCTCCTCACTGCCACGAGCCGCCCGCAATAATTCGTCAAAGGTCATTTCGAGTTCCTGTTAGCAACCTATCGGGATAGCTACGAAGAGTGCCCAAGATCGGATGGCAACGCAATGGCCTGTCCCCGGCAACTACCTATAGCCTCGCCGGGGTTTTGCGTATTAAAGCAGCAACAAAGCCGCTATAATGTCGACACAACATGCATTGCCCGGCAATGCTCTACCTCCCGAATTCCGAGTGAATCAATGTCTGAATTGTCCTTTGCCGAACTGGGGCTGGATCCAGCCGTACTTGAAGCTGTGTCCGCCGTTGGCTACGAAACCCCGTCACCCATCCAGGCCCAGGCGATCCCCGCGCTGCTGGCCGGTAACCATCTGCTGGGCGTTGCCCAGACCGGAACCGGTAAGACCGCGGCATTTGCATTGCCCCTGCTGAGCCGGATTGACGCCTCTGTTACCGATCCCCAGATTCTGGTTCTGGCCCCAACACGGGAACTTGCCATCCAGGTGGCGGAAGCGTTTACCACCTACGCCAGCAAGTTCCGGAATTTCCACGTTTTGCCCATTTACGGTGGCCAGGACTTTTATCCACAGATCAAGGGTCTGCGTCGCGGTGCCCAGGTGATCGTAGGCACGCCGGGCCGGATGCTCGACCACCTGCGCAAAGGCACCCTGAAACTGGACAGCCTGAAAGCGCTGGTTCTTGATGAAGCCGACGAAATGCTGCGTATGGGCTTTATCGACGACGTGGAAGCGATCCTGGCGAAGACGCCGGAGAACTGCCAACGGGCATTGTTCTCGGCCACCATGCCGCCGCAGATCAAGAAAGTGGCCCAGACCTACCTGCGCAACGCCACAGAAGTTCGCATTGAAAGCGAAACCCGCACGGTCGAGCGTATCTCCCAGTTCGTTCTGCCGGTCTATGCTGAGCGCAAGCTGGATGCCCTGACCCGCATTCTGGAAGTCGAGCCGATTGATGCCGCCATTATTTTCGTGCGCACCAAAGCGGAAACCACCATGCTGGCCGAAAAGCTTTCTGCACGGGGCCACGCGGTCGCGCCCCTGAGCGGTGACCTGAACCAACGCCAGCGTGAACAAACGGTTGAAGACCTGAAGCGCGGGAAGAAAGACATTATCATTGCCACCGACGTGGCAGCACGCGGTCTGGACGTGTCCCGTATCACACACGTCATCAACTACGACGTTCCCTACGACACTGAAGCGTACATCCATCGGGTTGGCCGCACTGGTCGTGCCGGTCGCGAAGGGAAGGCGATCCTGCTGGTAACACCGCGCGAGCGCAGTTGGCTGCGAACGCTTGAACGCGCAACAAACTCGCCGATGGAAGCTTACGAGTTGCCGTCTCCCGTTGAGCTCAAGAAAATGAGGGAACAGCAGTTCGAGTCCCAACTGCTGGGCTTTGCGGAAGACAAGAAGTTGGCAAAGGCGATGTCGCTGCTGGACGAAATCGCCGAGCGCAATGACATGGACATGGCCATGGTAGCCGGCGCCCTCGCATGCTGGATGGAAGCAGCTCAGCCAGGCTCCCTGCCCCTCGAGCAACCAGAGGCCTTGCCAACCGTGTCGGCAACACCTCCCCGCCGTGATCGTAAAGGTGGCGGCGGTCGTCCGGGCGAGAATCGCAAGGGCCCGAAAGGCGGTTTCAAGAAAGGTGGCCCGAAGGGTCGTGGCGGCCCCGGTGGTCGAGGCAAACCGCCCGGCAAGGGCGGCAGCAAGCCCGCAGGCAAGCGCCCGCCTCGTCAGGCTTAAGCCTGACGCTGATAGACCACGAAACTGTAGTCGTAAGGGTTGTTATCGGACGCGGAGAAATCCTCCCGTCCGATTTCTTCCCACTCATCCCAGTTTACTTCCGGAAAAAACGCATCGCCGTCCACCTCAGCGTGCACCTGGGTGATGTACATCCGATCAACCATCGGCAATGCCTCGGCGTAGATCTGCCCGCCACCGATAATCATCACTTCGTCACCACCTTCCAGCTCCGCCTGCGCCTCGGCCTTCACCAGCGCTTCGGGCAAAGACTTCGCAGCCACTGTTCCGGTTGGCGCTTCCCAGGCTTCATTGCGCGAGATCACCACGTTCATCCGCCCCGGCAGCGGCCGACCGATGGAATCCCAGGTCTTCCGACCCATGATAATGGGCTTGCCCATGGTGGCCTGCTTGAAATAACGGAGGTCACCCGGCAGATACCAGGGCAGATTGTTATTGCGGCCGATGACCCGGTTACGGGACATGGCAACGATCAGGGCTTTTCTCATGTACTGGCCTCTTCGGGGTTCGGTCAGATGGCAATCGGCGCCTTGATGCCCGGGTAGGGGTCATAGCCCTCAAAGTCGAAGTCTTCCAGTTCATACTCGAAGATACTCGCGGGTTTGCGTTTGATCACCAACGTCGGCAACGCGCGGGGCTCGCGCTTCAACTGTTCGAAGACGATGTCATCGGTCAGATGGTTCTGGTAGAGGTGACAGTCGCCGAAGGTATGCACAAACTCACCGACATCCAGGTCACACTGCTGGGCAATCATGTGCGTCAGCAAGGCGTACGAGGCAATATTAAAAGGCACGCCCAGGAACAGATCGGCGCTTCGCTGGTAAAGCTGGCAGGAGAGCTTGCCGTCCACCACGTAGAACTGAAAAAGGCAGTGACAGGGCGCCAGCGCCATTCGGCCCTCGCGAACGTTATCCTGGGGACCGATGGACTCATCCGGAAGCTCAGCGGGGTTCCAGGCGGACACGATCAGCCTGCGGGAATTCGGTTTGGTGCGAATCTGCTCGATCACTTCGCTGATCTGGTCAACCACCTCGCCATTGGGGCACTGCCAGCTGCGCCATTGTTTGCCATAGATCGGCCCGAGATCACCATTTTCCAATGCCCACTCGTTCCAGATCGAGACTTTGCGCTCCTGAAGCCAGGTGTTGTCAGTGGAGCCGCGGAGAAACCAGAGCAATTCGTAGATGATACTGCGCAGGTGGACCTTTTTGGTAGTTACCAGAGGGAAGCCCTCCTGCAGGTTGAAGCGAATCTGACGGCCAAACACCGACCGGGTTCCGACACCGGTGCGGTCTCCCTTGTCGAATCCGTTATCAACAACGTCTTGCATAAGGTCGAGATAGGCTTTCATCGGGCTTGTCTCCGGTAGGCAATAAACATCAGGGCGGCGCCGGCAACGATCATCGGGAAGGACAGTACCTGTCCCATGGTAAGCCAGTCAAAGGCAAGATAGCCCAGCTGCTGATCCGGCTGACGCACGAATTCCACCAGGAAGCGGAACACGCCGTAGCAGATGAGGAACAGACCGGAAACCGCCATGGTCGGGCGCTGCCGGGATGAGAACCACCACAGGATCACGAACAGGGCCACGCCTTCCAGGGCAAACTGGTAAAGCTGGGAGGGATGACGGGCTAGAGAATCCGGAGCCGTTTGAAACACCATACCCCAGGCAACGTCAGTGGGCTTGCCCCACAACTCGCCGTTTATAAAGTTGCCGATCCGCCCTGCGCCGAGTCCAAGGGGCACCAGCGGCGCCACGAAGTCGGCCAGGCGCCAGAATCCGCTGCCCATCTTGCGGCCATACCACCACATGGCGAACATCACGCCCAGCAAACCGCCGTGGAAAGACATGCCCCCTTCCCAGACCCGCAGCAGCCAGAGCGGGTCCGCCAGGAAGGCGTCAAAGTTGTAGAACAGGACATAGCCGAAGCGGCCGCCCAGGATGACCCCCAGGGCCAGGTAAAACAGAAGGTCGCCCATCTGCTCTTCGTTGATAGGCGACCAGGGCTTGCGGGTGCGAATGCGTCCAAGCCACCAGCCGGCTAGAAAACCGAACAGATAAGTCAGACCGTACCAGTGGATCTTGAGGGGGCCGATGGCAATTGCCACCGGATCAATCTGGGGATGCTGCAGCATCAACTACCTCTCAGCTCAGGAGAAAACGGAGACCCACCAGCAGGAGCATGATGGAGAACGTACGCTTGAGAATCTGCGGGTTCAGCCGATGGGCCAGATTGGCGCCCACCCGGGCAAAGAAAACGCTGGTGAGAATGATACCTATGAGCGCAGGCAGATAAATGAAGCCGGCGCTCAGTTCCGGCACTGCGGGATGATGCCACCCGGTCCAGATGTTACCCAGCGCACCGGACACGGCGATGGGCAGGCCACAGGCAGCAGATGTACCGACCGCCTGCTGCATCCGCACGTTACACCAGCTCAGGTAAGGCACCGTAAGGGTTCCCCCGCCGATTCCGAAAATCGCCGACCCCCAGCCGATAAAACCACCGGCGACGCCGAGGCCTGCCACCCCGGGAACGTCGCGACCCGGCTTGGGGTCAACCTGGAAAAACATTTTCAGCCCCACCAGAATGACAAAAATGCCGATGACCAGTTCGAGCGCGCGCCCGCTCATCAGGGATGCCGTCCAGGCGCCAACCAGGGCGCCGCCAATAATCCCGACCGTCATGGGCCGGAACAGATCCCAGCGCACCGCACCGTGCTTGTTATGGGAGCGAATGGAGCTGACCGAGGTGAACACGATGGTCGCGAGCGAGGTGCCTACGGCCAGATGGGGAATGATATCCGGGTCGATTCCCTGCAGACCAAAGGTGAACATCAACACGGGCACGATGATCAGCCCGCCACCAATGCCGAACAGCCCCGCCACGGTGCCTGCCAGGGCACCGAGGGCCAGATAAGAAGCTATTACGTAAAACAGAGTCATTGTTTGAGCCGCACCCGGGAAACCAAGGCTGGTATGATACACAGCGCAAGAGTCAACTTCATTAAATCCGGGAGCCCACTCCTACACCATGTGCCTGATCGCTTTCGCCGTTGGCCAGAACCCTCATTTCCCATTGGTGGTTGCCGCCAATCGGGATGAATTTTTCCGCCGCCCGACGGCCGCCATGGACTGGTGGACCACCGAATCCGGTACCCGGGTGCTTGCCGGCCGTGACCTGCTCTCCGGTGGCACCTGGCTTGCGATTAATACCGCGGGAGAGGTCAGCGCCGTGACCAACGTCCGGGAAGGGGCACCGGAAACCGGCCGTATCAGTCGTGGTGAACTGCCTTTGCGGGCACTCACTGATTCCCGGGAGCATCTTGAACGCTATCTGCTCGACACCGCCGACCAGTTTTCCGGCTTCAACCTGGTGCAGCTGACCACAGCAGACGGATGGTATTTCAGCAATCGGGATGCCCATCCGGGCCGACAAATCCACCGTGGGGTCTACGGACTGAGCAATCATCTTTTGCAGACACCCTGGCCCAAGCTTCTGCGCCTCCGGCAGGCTGCGGGAGATACCATTGCCGCCGCCGGACGGGATGCGGCAACACTGCACAACGAGCTGATTCCGCTGCTCCAGGACAGCACACCCGCGCCAGACCATATGCTGCCCGATACAGGCGTTGGCCTGGAGACGGAACGCTTTCTGTCGTCGCCATTCATCGTGGGTTCGGACTACGGCACCCGGGCAACCACCGTGGTGACCGTTTCAGACAGCGGTGAAATCGAGGTGACGGAACAGAACTGGGGTCCGGATGCCCGGACCGGTGAACGACGTCACTTCCACTGGCGGCGATAGCGATCTGGCTCTGGTATAATCCGCGAAATTCTGCCACCCGATCGGAGGGCCCCTGATGGCCGGTGAACAAGGCGCCACATCGATAGCTGATTTTGAGAAGTCTCTTGATGAACTGGAAAAGCTGGTTCGCGATCTGGAGCAGGGCGAGTTGTCCCTGGAACAGTCCCTGACGGCGTTCGAGCGGGGTGTAAAGCTGACCCGTGAATGCCAGCAGGCGTTGAAGAGCGCCGAGCAACGGGTCGAACAACTGGTCCAGAACAGCGACGGCACCCTGGAAACCCGCCCGTTCTCACCGGATGATGCTGACTGATGTCCGGAAAGAACCTGCTTGCCTCTGATTTTCTGGAAACCTGCCGGGCCCGCGTCGATGCGGAACTGGACCGGTGCATTACCCGTGATTCCGCCTCTGGCCGGCTGCAGGAAGCCATGCGCTACAGCGTGCTGGGCGGTGGCAAGCGAATCCGGCCGGCACTGTGTCTTGCAGCGGCAAAGGCAATGGGACAGACCGGTGACGAGGCCTTGATCCCGGCCTGCTCAGTGGAACTGATCCACGCCTACTCGCTGATCCACGATGACCTGCCGGCCATGGATGACGATGAATTGCGCCGCGGACGGCCCACTACCCACATTGCCTTCGACGAAGCCACCGCCATCCTTGCTGGCGATGCCCTGCAGGCACTGGCTTTTGGCTGGCTTGCCGAAGCGCCGGGACTGTCTGAGTCGGTACGCCTGATCATGGTCCGGGAACTGGCCCGGGCCAGTGGCCACGGAGGAATGGTTGGTGGCCAGGCCATCGATCTGGAGTCCGTCGGCAAAACCCTGGCCCTGGCGCAACTTGAAACCATGCACCGCCACAAGACTGGCGCCCTTATCGAAACCAGCGTGCGAATTGGCGCCCTGACGGCGCCGTCGGTCGACGAACAGGCCCTGGCTTCCCTGACCCAGTATGCCAAAGCCCTGGGCCTGGCCTTCCAGGTTCAGGATGACCTTCTGGACATCGAGGGCGATACAACGGTCATTGGCAAACCCCAGGGCTCGGATGCCGCCCGCGCCAAACCCACCTACCCCGCCCTGCTTGGCCTGGAAGGCGCCAGGGAACACCTGGCCAATCTGCTGGAACAGGCCCAGCAAAGTTTGCAGGCGTTTGGTCCCGAAGCAGACCCCCTGCGGGCAATGGCCGATTACGTGGTGGCAAGAACCCATTGAATCCCGGCGCTCCGAAGGCGCACACTGGCCGTAAATATTTTCGTAACAACTGGCCCGCTTTGTGTGAAACAGCTTCCCCTGTTCCCTTATAATGCCAGTCAGTTACTGAACGTACCGGAAAAGACCCGAGCAGATGCAGGACACTTATATTTTCAAGGAAATCCCGTCACAGCGGCCCAATACGCCGCTTCTGGACCGGATTGACGAACCGGCCCAGCTCAGAGAGCTGGCCCCGGAACAGCTGACCCGGCTGGCCCGGGAGCTCAGGGCCTTTCTGTTATGGTCAGTGGGCCAGACTGGCGGTCATTTCGGGGCCGGCCTGGGCGTGCTTGAGCTTACCGTCGCCCTTCACTACGTCTTTGATACGCCGAGCGACCGCCTGGTGTGGGACGTCGGCCATCAGGCCTACCCCCACAAGATCCTGACCGGACGGAAAGAGTCCATGGGAAGCATCCGCCGCAAAGGCGGTCTGGCCGGCTTCCCGAAACGGGCCGAAAGCGAGTACGACACCTTTGGCGTCGGCCATTCCAGCACTTCCATCAGCGCAGCGCTGGGCATGGCGATCGCAGCACGTCTGCAGCAGACCGGTCGAAAGAGCATTGCCGTTATTGGTGACGGCGCCATGACCGCCGGCATGGCGTTCGAGGCACTGAACCACGCCGGTCACCTGCACGCCGACATGCTGGTGATCCTCAACGACAATGACATGTCGATTTCCCGGAACGTTGGCGGACTGTCCAACTACTTTGCCAAACTGCTGTCCAGTCGCACCTACAATCAGGTTCGCGATAGCAGCAAGAAGGTTCTGCAGGGAGCGCCACACCTGATGGCGCTGGCCAAGAAGACCGAGGAACACTTCAAGGGCATGATTGCCCCTGGCACGCTGTTCGAGGAACTGGGGTTCAACTACATCGGCCCGATCGATGGCCACGACCTGCCCCTGCTGGTTGAAACCCTGGAGAACATCCGTGAACTTGAAGGTCCGCAGTTCCTGCATGTGGTAACGACCAAAGGCAAGGGTTTTGCCCCGGCCGAAGCCGATCCGATCGGCTATCACGCCATCAACAAGATCGAGCCGGTTCCACCCAGTAAACCCGAACCGGTCAAGCCGAAACCGAAGAAGCCCAAATATGCCAACGTCTTCGGGCAATGGCTGTGCGATTCCGCCGAACAGGATGAGCGTGTGGTGGGCATCACCCCGGCCATGTGTGAAGGCTCGGATCTGCTGGCATTCTCACAGCGCTTCCCGGAACGCTACTTCGATGTCGCCATCGCCGAACAGCACGCAGTCACGCTGGCCGCAGGGCTCGCCTGTGACGGCGCCAAGCCGGTGGTCGCCATCTACTCGACGTTCCTGCAGCGGGCTTACGATCAACTGATTCACGATGTCGCTATCCAGAACCTGGATGTGCTGTTCGCGATTGATCGCGCAGGCCTGGTCGGTGAAGACGGCCCGACCCACGCTGGCGCTTTCGACATCAGCTACCTGCGCTGCGTGCCGAACATGGTGGTGATGACACCGTCGGACGAAAACGAAACCCGCCAGATGCTCCAGACCGGCATGCTCTACGAAGGACCGGCATCGGTGCGCTACCCGCGTGGCACAGGCCCCGGTGCCGAAATTCAGCAGGAACTGACGCCGCTTGAGATTGGCAAGGGCCGCCGGATTCGCAACGGCAAAGGTGTTGCCATCCTCAACTTTGGCACCCTGCTGGCGCCTGCTCTGGAGGCCGCAGAAGCCATCGGCGCGACGGTCGCAGACATGCGTTTCGTCAAACCCCTGGATGAAGAACTGGTGCTGGAGCTGGCCGAGCAGCATGAACTGCTGGTGACCCTGGAAGAAAACGCCATTGCCGGTGGTGCAGGCAGCGCCGTGACCGAATTTCTGAACAGCCGCCTGGTTACCATGCCGGTACTTCAGCTGGGCCTGCCCGATACCTTTATGGACCACGGCAAGCACGGCGAGCTGCTGGCCGAATGTGGTCTGGACGCCGCAGGTATTGAATCGTCTATCCGCACGCGGATCGAGACCCTGCGCCACCAGAACCTGAAAGCCGTTAAATAGACGGAACACAAACCTGAGAATGCAAAAAGCCCGCGGAGTTCGCGGGCTTTTTCGTATGTGGCGACAAATCCAGCTCAGATTTCGGGATCGTCGTCCTGATGGGTCTCCAGCCAGTGGCCGAGCTTGCTCTGCTTGGTATCGAGGTAGTGTTCATTGTGGGGGTTGCGGCCCACGTGCAGAGGTACCCTTTCCGTAATGTCGATGCCGTAGGAGGAGAGCGCTTTGACCTTGCGGGGATTATTGGTCATCAGCCTCAGGCTCCTGATACCGAGATGCTCCAGCATGTCCTTGCACATGCTGTAGTCACGAAGATCGGCCGCGAAACCCAAGCGCTCATTGGCCTCTACCGTATCAGCGCCCTGATCCTGCAGATGGTAGGCGCGGATCTTGTTCAACAGGCCGATTCCCCGACCCTCCTGACGCAGATACATGAGGATACCCCGACCTTCCCGGGCAATGCTGCGCAGCGCCTCTTCCAGCTGGTAGCCGCAATCACACCGCATGCTATAGAGGGCGTCGCCGGTCAGACATTCGGAATGCGTGCGGGCCAGCATGGGTTCGTCGCTATCCAGGTCGCCCAGAGTCAGGGCAACGTGTTCCTTTCCGGTGTCCGGTTCTTCAAAGCCGTGCATATCAAATACCCCGAACGGGGTCGGCAACCGGCAGGTCTGGATGTAACGAACAGCCACAGTGTTTCCTCGTGGTTCAGTCAATCGGGCCGCGCATTCTATCACGGGCCCGCCCGCTTGGCGTAGTCTCGGCACTGTCGCTCCTCCGGAGTGGTCTTGGTAACCAACACTTACGAGCGCGGCGGTCCGCCAGATCAGGCTTTATCGGCGACCCAGTGGCCACTGCGGCCGCCTTTCTTCTCCAGCAGACGCACGGAATCAATCTCCATGCCACGATCGACCGCCTTGCACATGTCGTACAGCGTCAGTGCCGCCACGCTTGCCGCGGTTAACGCCTCCATCTCGACACCGGTCTGGCCGGAAAGTTTGCAGCGGGTCAGAATATGTACAGATGCCCCGTCGTCGCCCGGAGTCAGTTCAACTTTCACAGACGTCAGGTTCAGCGCATGACACAAGGGAATCAGATCATGGGTTTTCTTTGCGGCCATGATACCGGCGATGCGGGCAACAGCCAGGACATCCCCTTTGGGATGCTCACCCTCAATAATCATGTTCAGGGTTTCCGGCGCCATGCGGATGGTAGCTTCAGCGCGGGCCTCGCGTTCGGTGGCCGCCTTGTCGGTCACGTCCACCATGCGGGCTTCGCCCTTGTCGTCGAGATGGGTCAGTTTACTCACGGTCTCTCCCGGAATCGGTTGTGCAAGATGGTGAAAAATGCAGGAACGACAGCATAACAGACATGGCCACGGCGTCGCTGACAAGTGTCAGCTTTGCGGCCACCAGAAGCGGATACCGGCGATGCCCTGACCGCCCCGCTGGCGAGCCTCGCGGAGATCGCCGGGCGACAAACCGCCCAGGGCAAATACCGGAAGCACCGCTTCCGACACCAGGTCGGCAAAGACCGACCATCCCAGGGTCGGCGCACCCGGATGGCTTTCTGTCGGCTGGACTGGCCCCAGGGTCACGTAGTCCGCTCCGATAGCCGTCGCATGATCGATCTCCTGCCTGTCATGGCAGGAAACCCCCAGCCAGACATCTTCCGGAACCGGTCTCGCCGAGAGCTTGGCCGCCTCGCGCCAGGGCAGGTGCAGCCCATGGGCGCCGGGTATGGCGCGGAATACCTCCGGTCCACCGTGCACAATCAGTGTAGCTCCGGTCTTTTCACAAACCGGCAACGCGTTCGCCGCCAACTCCCGATAGGCCAGCGGACTCAACGCCGGAGCCCGGAGCAGTACCAGCGGTGGTCGAGCGGCGCTCAGCCCCTCCTGAAGGTGCGCAAGGGCTGGCTCCAGGCCATTCTCGGAACCGGTGATTGCCAACTGCCGGGGTAGACGCAGAGCGCGAATGATCGGCCGGTTGGCGGCGGGGAAATCCTCATCCCGAAGCTGCTCCGGGGTCAGCCATTCCACGGGCTGCCCCTCACATCCCCTTGCTTCGCCCTCGGCAGCGCTGGTTTCCCAGACGTCCAGGAAAACCCGCTTGTCGCCATAATCGTGCCGAATACCGATAACAGGCTCCAGGGAACCCGCCGGCACGTGAAGACCGGTTTCCTCGGCAATTTCGCGCACAAGCGCCGCCTGAACCGTCTCGCCAGGCTCCACCTTGCCACCGGGAAACTCCAGTAAGCCCCCCTGGTGGACGTGGTCTGGCCGTCGGGCGATCAGCACCCGGCCATCACGGACGATGACCGCCACAGCAACGTGAACCTCTTTGACCGGCGTCTCTCTGGCAGACATGCTCAGGTACGATACTCGGCGTTGATAGTCACGTAATCGTGGGAGAAATCACAGGTCCACACGGTTTCCCGAACATCACCCCGCTTGAGGTCGATGGCAATGGTGATCTCTTCCCGGTCCATCACGGCCTGCCCGCGGGCTTCCGAGTAATCCTCGGCCCGGCCACCGTTGCGGACCAGGCAGACATCGCCCAGATAGATTTCAAGGGCATTGAGGTCCAGTCCTTCGACACCGGCGCGACCAACCGCCGCCAGAATCCGGCCCCAATTGGGGTCCGAGGCGAACAGTGCGGTCTTGACCAACGGCGAATGCGCCACGGTATAGGCAACGTCCAGAGCCTCCTGCTGACCGGCCGCTCCGCTGACGTCGATGGTGACAAACTTGGTTGCTCCTTCGCCGTCGCGGACAATGGCGTGGGCCAGTTCCAGATAGATTGCCTGCAAGGCCTCCCGCAGCTTCGGCAGCGCCGCGCTGGAGGCCGTAATCTCTGGGCCGGAATACTGGCCGCTGGCCATCAGCATGCAGGCGTCATTGGTAGAGGTGTCGCCATCGATAGTGATGCGGTTGAAGGACTTCTCCCCCAATTCCGAGGCAAGTGTCTGCAACAGTTCCGGCGCAATCCGGGCATCGGTGGCAATAAAACCGAGCATCGTCGCCATGTTGGGACGAATCATGCCCGCACCCTTGCTGATGCCCGAGATGGTTACCGTGTGACCATCCAGCCCAACCTGACAGGAAGCGCCCTTGGGGCGGGTGTCCGTGGTCATGATACCACTGGCAGCTTCAGTCCAGCGATTCTCGGCAGTGTTCGCCAAAGCCTCCGGAAGCGCGCCAACGATCTTCTGGACCGGCAACGGCTCGCCAATCACCCCCGTGGAAAACGGCAGAATTTCGGCTTCCGTGACGCCCGCCTGCTTTGCCAGGGCCTGGCAACAGGCCATAGCATCCCGCATACCTTGCTCACCAGTACCGGCGTTGGCATTGCCCGTGTTGATCAAGAGGTACCGGGGCGAGGTCTCGGCCAGATGCCGGCGGCTGAGGGTAACCGGTGCTGCACAGAACTGGTTTTTCGTGAAGATACCGGCAACCCGGCTTTCCGGGGCCAGCTCGAAAACAACCACGTCCTTACGTCCCGGCTTCTTTATACCGGCACTGGCTATGCCGACCTTGATTCCGGCTACCGGATAAAACTCAGGTAAGGTTCCCGGACCTACCGCCATTCTGCCACTCCTCTTGTCTGGGGGTGCGTTCGAGGTAACACACGACCCGCTGAAAACGAAAAAACCCGCATCCCACCAGTTGTGGCTGGCAGAGTGCGGGTTCCGATGGTGCAGTCAGTGCTCTGAATCAGCTGACCTTGCCATGACACTGCTTGTACTTCTTGCCGGACCCGCAGGGGCAGGGTTCGTTTCGACCCACCTTGCGCTCCTGTCGAACGAAGGTTTCCGGAGTCGACTGCCGGGCTTCGTCAGCCTCACCCTCACCCTGGCTCTGGGCCGTGGCGCTGGTTTCGTCATGGCGCAGACGGGCCTTTGCAAGCTCTTCTTCCAGCTCCTGTTTGCGACGGCGCTCGACTTCTTCCATCTCTTCACGGCTCTGGACACGCACGTGGCAGAGTACCCGGGTAACATCCCGCTTCATGGTATCAAGCATGGTTTCAAACAGGTTGAACGCCTCGCGTTTGTACTCCTGCTTGGGGTTCTTCTGGGCATAACCCCGCAGATGGATACCACGGCGCAGATGGTCCATGTTGGAAAGATGCTCTTTCCAGAGGGTATCGAGCACCTGCAGGAACACCTGCTTCTCGAACTTGCGCATGGCCTCGGAACCGGCAATCTCTTCCTTGGCCTGGTAGGCAGCCACGATCTCGTCGAGAATCTTCTGGCGCAGGTTTTCTTCGTACAGCTTGTTGTCTTCTTCCAGCCACTTCTGAACCGGCAGATCAATCGCCATCTCCGACTGGAGCTGTGCTTCCAGCCCGGCGACGTCCCATTGTTCCGGCATACTCTGGGGCGGAATGTATTCACTGATCAGCGAGTCGACAACGTCTTCCCGAATGGTCGTCACCATGTCCGAAATGTCGTCGGAAGACATGACTTCGTTGCGCTGGTCGTAGATAACCGTGCGCTGGTCGTTGGCCACGTCATCGTATTCCAGCAGGGTCTTACGCATGTCGAAGTTGCGACCTTCCACCTTGCGCTGGGATTTCTCGATCGCGTTGGTCACCATCCGGTGCTCGATGGCCTCCCCTTTCTTCATGCCCATAGCCTGCATCAGGCTCTTGACCCGGTCGGGGGCAAAGATGCGCATGAGATTGTCTTCCAGAGACAGGAAGAACCTTGAGGAGCCAGGATCACCCTGACGCCCGGCACGACCGCGAAGCTGGTTGTCAATTCGACGGGATTCGTGACGCTCGGTACCAATGATGTGCAGACCGCCGGCCTCTAGCACCTGATTGTGACGCTCGGTCCACTCGGCCTTGGCCCGGGCAATTTCCTCTTCGGAGGGATTGTCCATGGCGGCAACTTCGTGTTCCCAGTTACCGCCCAGCACGATATCAGTACCACGGCCGGCCATGTTGGTGGCGATGGTGACCGCCCCGGGGCGGCCCGCCTGGGCAATGATATGGGCTTCGGATTCGTGCTGCTTGGCGTTCAGGATCTTGTGTTCGATCCGCGCCTTCTTGAGCAGCATGGAGAGCAGTTCGGAGGCCTCGATGGAGGCGGTACCGACGAGGATCGGACGTCCTTCGGCAGTGACATCCTTGATCTCGTCAATAATGGCGTGGAATTTCTCTTCCTGGGTCAGGTAGACCAAGTCGTTGTAATCGGTCCGCTGGATCGGCTTGTTGGGAGGAATGACCACCACATCGAGGCCGTAGATCTGGCGAAACTCGAAGGCTTCGGTATCTGCCGTACCGGTCATGCCGGCCAGCTTGTCGTACAGCCGGAAATAATTCTGGAAGGTGGTGGATGCCAGCGTCTGGCTTTCGGCCTGAATCTTGACGCCCTCTTTGGCCTCAACGGCCTGGTGCAGACCTTCACTCCAGCGACGACCCGGCATGGTACGACCGGTATGCTCGTCGACGATGACCACCTGGCCGCCCTGGACGATATAATCCACGTCTTTCTGGAACAGGTGGTGGGCCCGCAATGCTGAGTGCACATGGTGCAACAGGCTGAGGTTGGCGGCGGAATAGAGACTCTCACCTTCCTTCAGAAGGCCACGCTCAAGCAGCAGCTCTTCAACCTTCTCGTGACCGCTTTCTGTCAGCTCGACCTGGCGGGATTTCTCATCGATGGTGAAATCACCGGTCGGCTCTCCTTCCTCAGGCACCTCGCCCTTCTCGAGGTTGGGGATCAGTTCATTGATGGCCTGGTACAGCTTTGAACTGTCCTCGGCTGCCCCGGAGATAATCAGCGGCGTTCTGGCTTCGTCGATCAGGATAGAGTCCACCTCGTCCACGATCGCATAGTTCAGCCCGCGCTGGACCTTGTCTTCGGTACTGAACGCCATGTTGTCGCGCAGGTAGTCGAAGCCGAATTCGTTGTTGGTACCGTAGGTAATATCGGCCTGGTAGGCTGCCCGCTTTTCCTCCGCTGGCTGGCCCGAGGCCACGACACCCACCTGCATGCCCAGGAACCGATAGAGCTTGCCCATCCAGTCGGCATCACGACGGGCCAGGTAATCGTTCACGGTAACCACGTGGACACCCTTGCCGGACAACGCGTTGAGGTACACGGAAGCGGTAGCAACCAGCGTCTTGCCCTCACCGGTCTTCATTTCCGCGATTCGGCCTTCGTGCAGGGTGATACCACCGATCAGCTGGACGTCGTAATGACGCATGCCCATAACCCGGCGGCCCGCTTCACGCACGGTTGCGAAGGCTTCCGCAAGAAGCGCATCCAGGGATTCGCCTTCGTCGATCCGACGACGGAACTCCGCGGTCTTGCCCTGCAACTCGGAGTCGGACAGATTGCCATATTGCTCTTCAAGCTCGTTAATGCGCATGACAGTCTTGCGCATTCTCTTGATTTCTCTGGCGTTTTTACTGCCGAACATCTTGGTTGCAAGCTTTGTGAACATAGACCACTGCTTCTTTGATTAAACGGAGGAAGCCGGCATTCTAACCTTATTTTGTAACAGGACAAAAGGTAGGTCTCACACAGGCGCAATAAGTCGCTGATGAGGCACCGGATTCACGGATAAAAACTGGCCGGAGGCCGACTGGCGGGAAAGTGCTGACAACGGCTTGCGGACCGGAACCGGATTAGCGGCTCGCCCGCTTGATATAGGTTTCCGGGTTTTCAGACTTGCCATTCCGGATGACTTCAAAGTGCACGTGAGGCCCGGTGGAACGCCCTGTGCTGCCCATCAGCGCGACTACCTGGCCTTTCTGGACAACATCGCCCACCTTCACCTTGATAGTCTTGCAGTGGGCATAGCGGGTTATCAGACCATCACCATGGTCGACTTCCACGAGGTTACCGTAGCCATAGCGCTCTCCGGCATAGGTAACGACACCGCCGGCGACCGAAATAATGTCGCTGCCATCCTTGCCGGCCAGATCAACACCGGCATGCCAGGTCCGCTTGCCGGTAAACGGATCGGACCGGTAACCGTACTTCGAAGACAGCCAGCCCCAGGTGATCGGGCGGCCTTCCAGGTACAGCTCATCTTCGAGCCGCTTGCTGGAGGCCAGCTGATCGAGCAACCGCAGTTGCTGCTCGCGGTCTTCGATTCGCCATTCCATTTCCTCAATCATCCGGGTCAGCTCAGGTGCGGAGAATGAATCCCCGGACAAGGCATCTTCTGGCCCGCCGACTGCAGCCGGCTGATCGAAGTTGAATTCGTCACTGGCCACCAGGCCGGATTCCACAAACCGCTGGCCCAGCGCATCCAGCCGCAGGAGACGGCCCTGGATCTCGCCGAGACGAAGAGTCAGCGCATCCACCTGTTGCTGGACGTTCTCCTCGATACTGGCCAGTTCTGCCTTCTGGTCTGCCAGCTTCTGCTTCCACTCGGCGACCAGCTCGGAGTTGGTGGGCTCTCTGGCCTCTACCTGCTGCACAGCCATTTGATACCCTGCCCAGCCGGCCGCGACCAGCAGGGAGAGTACGAGGAACAGCAAGCCGGCAGCAAGCGTGCTGTTAATCGACAGCACACGGGACTTTCCGTGGCGTTTGCCAACGAGAATAATGTTCATATCATCATCTGGTTTCATCGTTGAGCCGCAACCGCATCCTGTAGTGTTGCGCCCCGGAAAAATCCGAAGGGGGTCTGCCATCCTTTGGCAACAGCTACATACTGAAAAAATTGCAGCGCCCGGTAGACATACTCATTTCTCACAATGTAAAACGAGTGTAATACAGGCACTACGCATAAACCGTGCCGAAGTGTAACCAATCGTAAACGCAGCCGTCGAGTAAAAACGCCGCCATGAAACGCAAAAGCGAGCAAAAAATGACCTTCGACAAGCTTGGCAGAACCCCGGTACTGAAGGATCTTGTGGCAAAGGCCGAGCTCCATCGACATGCGGAAGGAGAAGTCCTGGCCGCCCTGCCGAGTGAGCTGGTCAACGGGACACGCTTTGTCAGCTGCAAAGACGGAGAGCTGGTCCTGACCACGGAAACCGCGGGTAAAGCCAGTCAGATCCGGTTCCGCCAGCACGAAATCATGGAAAAGCTGCGAGAGAACGAACTGTTCCGGTTCGTCTGGAAACTGAAGGTCAAGGTTGCACCGCCCAGATTTCGGGAAAAACCGGTGTTCAAAAAAGAACCCTTGAGCAAAGAAAATGCCCGGCTCCTCAAAGAGGAGGCCGGGCACACGAAGGATAAAGCATTACGCGAGGTTCTCGAAAAACTCGCTAGCCACGTCCGGGATTAAAGCGTCCTGCTTCAGCCCGCCGCCAGCACAGGCTTCATATAGGAAATCGGGGCAGTGGCCTCGTCATCAAAGGTAACCACTTCCCAGGCATCCTCTTCTGCCCTGAGCTTGCGCAACAGCTTATTGTTCAGATCGTGGCCGGATTTGATCCCCCGGAACTCACCAATCAGGCTGTTGCCCAACTGATAGAGATCGCCGATGGCATCAAGCAGCTTGTGCTTCACAAATTCGTCGTCATAGCGCAGACCGTCTTCGTTGAGGATCTTGTAGTCATCAACAACGATGGCGTTGTCCACACTGCCGCCGAGAGCAAGGTTCATGGCACGCAATTTTTCGATGTCACGCATGAACCCGAAAGTCCGCGCGCGACTCACTTCCTTGACAAAGGAGGTGCTGGAAAAATCGACGGTTGCTGTCTGGGCGCGGCCCTTGAACACGGGGTGATCAAAGTCGATACCGAAGCTCACCTTGAAGCCTTCGAAAGGCAGCAGGGTGGCCTTCTTGTCGCCTTCCTCAACCGTTACCTCACGCTTGATGCGGATGAAACGCTTGGCTGCATCCTGCTCGGCAATGCCGGCGGACTGCAGAAGGAACACAAAAGGACCGGCAGAGCCGTCCATGATGGGCACTTCCGCGGCACTTAGTTCGACGAAACAGTTATCAATCCCGAGACCAGCCATGGCCGAGAGCAAATGCTCCACAGTCGCCACACGGACACCGTTTTTTACCAGCGTCGTGGACAGCATGGTCTCACCTACATTCTCCGCGCAGGCACGAATCTCAACCATCGGGTCAAGATCGGTACGGCGGAAGATGATACCGGAGTCCACCGGGGCAGGCTTGAGGGTCAGGTAGACCTTCTCACCCGAGTGCAAGCCAACACCGGTGGCACGGATGGTGTTTTTAAGTGTCCGTTGTCTGATCATCGGTACATAATTCCGTCACAAAAAGGCGATATTCTAGGCAAAAATCTGCCCGGAGAATATCAGAAAATAAGACTGAATACCATTTAACCAATCCGTTGTTGCTGAATGTTCATCCAGCATCCAACTCATGGCAATCAGTGCACGTATTTACCGGATACCGGGTTCCATGTTTCGCACAAGAACCACAACCGGATCACAATTGCACCAGATTATCAGTCAGCCTGGCGACGGAGGAATGCGGGAATATCGAGATAGTCGACACCCTGCTCCTCGCTATCCTTGCTCTGGTCGATAGCCACGTTTCCATGGGAAACGGCCCGGCGACGCAGAACAGCGGGACGATCCAGCTGGTTGTAATCGGTTTTTCCATCCAGAGTGCGGGTATTGTCCACCACCTTGGTCGGCTTCTCACGATCACCACCCAGGCCGGTCGCAACAACCGTTACCTTCAGTTCGTCGGTCATTTCCGGATCAATAACGGTACCGACAACAACGGTGGCAGAGTCAGAAGCAAACTCACGCACAATGTCGCCAACCTCGGAGAATTCGCCCAGGTTGAGATCCATGCCCGCGGTAATGTTGACCAGAATACCCTTGGCACCCTGCAGGTTGATGTCTTCGAGCAGCGGGCTGCGAACGGCCGCTTCGGCGGCTTCCCGCGCACGATTTTCACCCGTGGCACGGGCGGTGCCCATCATCGCCATACCCATTTCGGACATGACCGTCTTCACGTCGGCGAAGTCGACGTTGATCATACCGTTGCGGGTAATCAGATCAGCGATGCCCTGAACTGCGCCCAGAAGCACATCGTTAGCTGCGGCAAATGCGTCCAGCAGGCTGGTTTTCTTGCCCATGACCGCCAGCAGCTTTTCATTGGGAATGGTAATCAGGGAGTCGACGCTTTCTTCCAGCTCTTTCAGACCGGATTCAGCAACGCTCATGCGCTTGCCGCCTTCGAACATGAAAGGCTTGGTTACCACGGCAACGGTCAGGATGCCCAGTTCGCGGGCTACTTCCGCTACGATCGGCGCGGCACCGGTACCGGTACCACCGCCCATGCCCGCGGTAATGAAGACCATATCCGCGCCCTTGATGGCTTCGGCGATACGATCGCGGTCTTCCAGGGCAGACTGTCGACCGACTTCTGGATTGGCGCCGGCACCCAGCCCCTTGGTGATGTTGCCACCGAGCTGGATGATCTGACGCGCGTCCATATCGGTCAGCGCCTGGGCGTCCGTGTTGGCGCAGATGAATTCCACACCTTCGATGTCGCTGTTAAGCATATGGCGAACGGCGTTGCCGCCACCACCGCCTACACCGACGACTTTAATGACAGCGTTTTGCTGGACATTATCGACGAGTTCAAACATTTCCCCTACTCCTTCGTGCTGTTTTCAGCCCTTGTTCCGGGCTGTTTGTTCGAGATTGTGTTTTCGAGATACCTTCGTGTACTACCCGCCCGGCCCCGTCAGAAATGACCGGTAAACCAGGCTTTCATGCGCTCAAACAGCGAGGGTGCATCTTCACCCTTGAGCACCGGTGCCCGCCCCAGATCCATCTGGCGGAAACCATGAATCAACAACCCAACGCCAGTGGCGTAGATCGGATTGTTGACTACCTCCGTCATGCCGGAAACCGCCTGCGGACAGGCCAGCCTTACCGGCATGTGGAAGATCTCTTCGGCCAGTTCCACCACGCCTTCCATGGTGGAGGAACCGCCGGTTATCACGATGCCTGCCGGAATGAGGTCTTCAAATCCGGACCGGCGCAACTCTGACTGAACCAGGGTGAACAGCTCCTCGTAGCGCGGTTCCACCACCTCGGCCAGGGCCTGCCTGGAAAGGTCCCGTGGCGCGCGATCGCCAACACTGGGCACCTTGATGGTTTCATCCGCACCGGCCAGCTGGGTCAGTGCACAGGCATACTTGATCTTGATTTCTTCGGCATTCTGGGTCGGTGTGCGCAGCGCCATGGCAATGTCGTTGGTCACCTGGTCGCCGGCGATCGGAATCACCGCCGTGTGTCTGATAGCACCGCCGGTAAACACGGCGATATCCGTGGTGCCACCCCCGATATCCACCACGCAGACACCCAGCTCTTTCTCATCCTCGGTGAGAATGGCGTGGCTGGATGCCAGCTGCTCCAGGATGATGTCATCCACTTCAAGCCCGCAGCGCTTCACGCATTTCTCTATGTTCTGGGCGGCATTGACCGCGCAGGTCACCAGATGAACCTTTGCTTCCAGGCGCACACCGGACATGCCCATGGGTTCCTTGATGCCTTCCTGGCTGTCGATCACGAACTCCTGGGGCAGAATATGGAGAATCTTCTGGTCTGCAGGAATCGCAACCGCCTGGGCGGCGTCAATGACCCGGTCGATGTCGGCCTGGGTGACCTCACGGTCACGGATTGCAACAATGCCGTGGGAATTCAGGCTCTTGATGTGGCTGCCGGCAATACCCGCATACACCGAGTGAATGCGGCACCCGGCCATCAATTCCGCCTCTTCCACCGCGCGCTGAATTGCCTGGACGGTGGTTTCAATATTCACCACCACTCCACGCTTGAGGCCCCGGGAAGGATGGGAACCAATGCCCACCACTTCGATGGTGCCGTCCATCTTGCGCTTGCCGACAATCGCAACCACCTTCGAGGTTCCGATATCGAGGCCGACAATCATGTTTTCCGTTTCAACCGATGACATGTGTTCCACCAAACCGTAGGTCTGAATTAAGCGTTGCTATGATTTTGGGCTGGAGGCTGTCTCGACAGCCTTCCACTTGACCGCCACACCGTTGGTGTAGCGGGCATCTACCCGACTGACTTCGTCCGACCTTGCTGCCAGTCGGTTTTCATAAACCGTGATAAACCGATCAAACCGTTGCGCCACCTGATCGCGGCCAAGCACCACCTCAATGCCGTTGGCCAGCTGCAGGGTCCACGCACCCCGGTGTTCCAGCGTCAGGCCTGAAAATCCAAGCCCCCGGGCGACCAGCTTGTCGCTCATGTCCCGCGCCATATCGATCACATCCCGCACCCTTTCATCCGGCCCTGCGAGTCGTGGCAACCGACCCGCAACTTCGGGATTCGCCGGCGCGAACAGCTCACCGGTGCGGCTTACGAGACGTCCATCGGTCCAGTAAGCCAGGGGTTTCTTCTCCCTGATATCGATCACCAGGCGATCCGGCCATACCCGACGCACCGCCGCGGACTCAACCCAGGGCCGACGCTCCAGGCTGTCTTTGATTTCCGAAAGATCCGTGGCGAAATAGCTCTTGCCAATCCAGTCGCCAGCGGCGCGCTCAATGGCGACCCGGCTATCGCCCACAAATTCTCCTTTCACATCGACGGCAAGGATCTGCTGATCCATAGCACCCAACACCTTGCCAGTGCCCCAGGGCACCAGTGCAGCCAACAGCACAATCACCGCGCCCATGCCCACCTGGAGCCAGGGTACAGCTGCCAGCACACCCTTCAACACGCCAAACCGGTCCCGCTCGGGACCGAGGGACGTTGCCCCCCGGCGTCGCGGGGGCTCGGACGGAGTCGCCCGGCTCCGGATCAGCAGTGTTTCAAGCATTGGCGTCCTCCAGACTGTCTTTCAGTATCCGGACCACCAGCTCTTCGAAGCTGATACCTGCGGCCTTCGCAGCCATGGGCACAAGACTGTGGTCGGTCATACCGGGCACGGTATTGACCTCCAGCAGCCAGAACTTGCCGTCGCTGTCCTGCATGATGTCGACCCGGCCCCAGGTCCGACAGCCAACAACCCGGAAGGCCTCCAGTGCCAGATGCTGAAGACGGACTTCGTCTTCAGGCGCCAGACCACAGGGAATGCGATACCGGGTATCGTCTGCCAGGTACTTGGCCTCGTAATCGTAAAAAACGTGCTCGGTGCTTGCGCTCAGGCCAATGGCCGGAAGTGCCCGATCCTGCAACAGGCTGACGGTGAATTCCGGCCCTTCGATCCACTCCTCCACCAGCACCAGGTTGTCCAGCGCGGCGGCGGCTTCGTAGGCGTGAGCCAGTTCGGCCGCCGTGTGTACCTTGCGGATGCCGATGCTGGAGCCTTCCCGGGAAGGTTTCACACTCAAGGGCGCCCGCAGTTCATCAATGATCTGTTCGGCCTGATCTGCTCCGGACATGGTGCGGAACTTCGGCGTTGGCAGGCCACAGCCTTCGAACACGTACTTGGTTCTCAGCTTGTCCATGGCCAGTGCCGAGGCCAGCACATCGCTGCCGGTGTAGGGAATACCGGCCTGCGAGAGGATGGCCTGCAAGGTACCGTCCTCGCCTCCACGACCGTGCAGCGCAATGAACACCCGGTCAAAATCAGGGTTGTCGACGGTTCTCAGCAGGCAACCGCGGACGTCCACGGCAAACGCATCCACGCCGGCTGACACCAGCGCCGCCAGTACCGCCTTGCCACTTTTCAGGGACACCTCCCGTTCAGCGGAATCTCCACCCATGAACACGGCCACCCGACCGAGCGACCGAACGAGCTCCGGGTCGGCCTGATAAGCCTGTGGTTCCCCATGATGCATGTCACTCACCAGCTATCACTCCCGCGGCTGCCAGCCGCGCTGCCACGCCGCCAATATCGCCGGCGCCCTGGGTTATCAGCAGATCACCGTCCTGCAGCACATTGGCCAGCAGGGACTCGATTTCCAGGTTGTCCTCAACAAATACCGGTTCCACCTGCCCGCGCTGGCGAATACTGCGACACAGGGCCCGACCATCGGCCCCCGGAATCGCCGGTTCGCCGGCGGAATACACGTCCATTAAAAGCAGGCCGTCCACTTCCGAAAGCACCCGGACAAAGTCTTCATAAAGGTCGCGGGTCCGCGTAAAGCGGTGCGGCTGGTAAAGCATGACCAGACGCCGGTCGGGCCAGGCATCATGTGCAGCCCGGATAACAGCCTCTACCTCCGTCGGGTGGTGACCGTAATCGTCCACCAGGGTGACCGTGCCCTTGGGGGTCTGGTAATCGCCGTAAACCTGGAACCGGCGGCCGACACCGGCAAATCCGGCCAGCCCGCGGCAGATCGCATCATCGGCGACGCCTTCGTCTGTGGCCACGGCTATGGCCGCCAGCGCGTTCAGCACGTTATGACGGCCCGGCATTTTCAGCTCGACCGTAAGGTCGCTGCGCCCGGCCGGACGCTTCACCACAAAGTGGGTCCGCAAACCGTCGGAATTGATGCTCTCGGCCCGGTAATCCGCCTCCGGGTTGTCAATTCCGTAGGTGATGATGGCCCGGGATATCCGGGGGATGATCTCCTGAACGTAACCGTCATCGACGCACATCACCGCAACACCGTAAAACGGCAGGTTGTGCAGAAAGTCCACAAAGGTCTGCTTCAGCTTCTCGACATCGCCGCCATAGGTATCCATATGGTCCGCTTCGATGTTGGTCACCACTGAAATCACCGGCGTCAGATGCAGGAAGGACGCATCACTTTCGTCGGCCTCCGCCACCAGATAGCGGGAACCGCCCAACTGAGCGTTAGTGCCGGCGCTGTTCAGCTTGCCGCCAATCACGAAAGTCGGGTCCAGGCCCGCCTCACCCAGAATGGATGCAATCAGGCTGGTGGTTGTGGTCTTGCCATGGGTTCCAGCAACGGCGATGCCGTGGCGATAGCGCATGATTTCCGCCAGCATTTCTGCCCTGGGTACAATCGGCACCCGACGACTGCGGGCCGCCACGACTTCCGGGTTTTCCGCAGATACCGCTGAAGACACCACAACCACATCGGCACTGGCGCTGTTCTCTTCCCGGTGACCGATCTGCACTTCTACGCCCATACCCTTGAGACGATCGGTAACCGCCCCTTCTTTCAGATCCGATCCGGAAACGTCGTAGCCCTGATTCTTGAGAACCTCGGCGATGCCGCTCATCCCCGCACCACCAATCCCCACAAAGTGGATGTGACGGATCCGGCGCATTTCAGGCACCTGATAGACCAGGGGCGGATTATTTGCATCAGCCATTGGCGGCCTCCAGACAGTAATTCACGACTCTCTCCGTTGCATCAGGGCGGGCCAATGTTCGGGCGGCCTTCGCCATTTCGTTTACCCGGTCACGATTCCGGGCCAGATCACCCAGGGTTTCCGCAAGCACCGCCGGGGTCATTTTTGCCTGTGGAATCAGAATGGCTGCCTTCGCCGACACCATTTGTTGCCCGTTTTTCGTCTGGTGATCATCCACGGCGTGGGGAAACGGCACCAGCACAGCGCCGATACCCGCGGCGCACAATTCCGAAACGGTCAACGCGCCTGCCCGGCACAGCACCAGGTCGGCCCACTGATAGGCCTCGGCCATGTCCTTGATGAACGGCTCAACGGCCGCCGCCACGCCATGCTCCTCATAGGCCTGCTTCGCCGCCTCGGCATGGCGCTCACCACACTGGTGGCGGACCACGGGCCGATCACCTTCCGGCAACATGGCCAGCGCCTCGGGGAGCTGCTCATTAAAGACCTGCGCGCCGAGACTGCCGCCGATCACCAGCAGCCTGAGAGCACCTTCACGGTCCGCCAGGCGCTTTTCCGGAACGGGCAAGGAGGCAAGGTCTTCCCGCACCGGATTGCCGGTACAGCGGGTAACCACTTTCGGCCCGAAGCTACCCGGAAAAGCCTCGAGCACGGTTTCTGCAAACCTGACCAGGATGCGGTTGGTCATTCCGGCGATCGCGTTCTGTTCATGAATCACCAGCGGCGTACGGTTCAGCCAGGCGGCAACACCACCGGGCCCGGTAACAAATCCGCCCATGCCTACAACGCAATCCGGGCGAATCCGGCGCAGGATGGTGAAGGCTTCACCCAGCGCCCGCATCAGCCGGAACGGCGCCAGCAAGAGAGCGAGCTTACCCTTGCCCCGCAAACCGGAAATATGAATCAGTGACAGCGGGATATCGGTTTCGCCGATCAGTCTCTGTTCCATTCCGCCACTGGCTCCGAGCCAGTACACCTGGTGACCACGAGCCTCAAGCGCCCGAGCCGTTGCCAGGGCCGGGAACACGTGCCCGCCGGTACCGCCGGCCATCATCAGGAAGCGACGCTGTTCAGTCATACACCGCACCTCCCCGCGCCTTCGGACCGGTTTTCTCTCGGGCCAGCTTTTCCTGATCCAGGCGCTCCATTTCCACACGGGCAAGAACGCCAATGCAGATACAGGTAATCATCAGACTGGATCCACCGTAGCTCACCAGCGGCAGAGTCAGCCCCTTGGTTGGCAGAAGCCCGGTGCTGACCGCCATGTTGATGCCTGCCTGCAGGCCAATCAGCAGGGTCAGCCCATAGGCAAAACACGCGCCGAACGGCATGTCCGCCTTCTCGGCCCGGCGGGCAATGACGAATCCGGTCACCACCAGCAGGGTGAACAGACTGAGTACCAGCAAGGATCCCAGGAGACCGAATTCCTCGGCGATAATGGCGAAGATAAAGTCGGTGTGGGCCTCCGGCAGATAGAACAGCTTCTGGATGGAGTTACCCAGGCCGACACCACCCCAGTCTCCGCGACCGAAGGCAATCAGGGACTGGGTCAACTGGTAACCGCTGTCGAACTGGTCTTTCCAGGGATCGAGATAGCTGACAACCCGTTTCAGACGGTAAGGCTGGGTAACGATCAGAATGGCACCCAGAACCACCAGCGTGCCGATCAGGGGCACGAACCGGCTCAGCCGGACACCGCTCAGGAAAATCATCCCCGCCGCTGCCGTCACCAACACCACGGTGGCACCGAAGTCCGGCTGAATCACCAGCAGAACCGATGCCAAACCGAGAACGACCAACGGCTTCAGGAAACCAAGCCAGGTATTGAGCAGTTCATCCCGGCGACGGACCACGTAGCCGGCCAAGTAGGCAATCAGGCAGAGTTTCGCCACTTCCGAGACCTGGACGTTGAACAGGCCGAACGGAATCCAGCGGGTGGAGCCGTTCACGGTACGGCCCAGGGGCGTCAACACCAGAACCAGGACCAACAGACCGATGCCCAGCAGCAGCCAGCCGCTGCGCTCCCACCAGGCCACCGGCACGTTCACCGCTACCAGGGCCAGCAGACAACCAAGACCGGCAAACATCAGCTGACGGATCACATAGTGGTAGCTGTTACCCATGGTTTCGGCAGCCATATCCATGGACGCCGAGGAAATCATGACCACACCCATCACCAGCAATGCCACGGAGCTGATCACCAACATCGGCAGGGGCTGTATCTCGCCCAGCCACGGGTTCCGGTTCTGGAGTGGAAGATCTGCGTGCATCACAGGGCCTCCACCAGAGAACGGAACTGGTCACCGCGATCAAGATAGTCGCGGAACATGTCAAAGCTGGCGCATGCCGGCGAGAGCAACACCCGGTCTCCGGGCATGGCCAGTTCGGCAGAGCGGGAAACCGCCTCGGCAAGGCTACCTACCCGGTGCACGGGAATACCGCTGCCCAGCACATCGGCGATGGCCGGCGCATCACGTCCGATCAGCAGCACGGCCCGGCAATGCAGGGCAATGGGCGCTTCCAGGGCGGTAAAATCAGCCCCTTTGCCATCACCACCGGCAATCAGCACCACTTTGCCTTTGTCCGGGGCGAGGCTTTCAATAGCGGCTACCGTGGCGCCGACATTGGTTCCCTTGGAATCGTTGATGAAGTCCACATCGTTCAGCCGGCGCACGAATTCACAGCGATGCGGCAGCCCCGGAAATTCCCGCGCTACCCTGAGCATCACATCCATGGGCAGCCCGGCGGCATGGCCCAGTGCCAGAGCAGCCATCACGTTGCTGATGTTGTGATGCCCCATCAGCTTCAACTCGCTGGCCAGCAAGAGGTTATCGAACCCGAAGGTAATCCAGGTGCCCTGGTCATCGTCTCGGGTGCTGAACGTCTCGGGATTCACCCGATGGAAGCCGAAACACAGGAACCTCAGGTTGTCCCTTGCCATGGGGGTGCTCAGGGCATCGTCCAGATTGACAATGGCGTTCTTGCAACCCCGGAATATCCGCTGCTTGGCCTGGAAATACGCCATCTTGTTGGGGTAACGGTCCATGTGGTCGTCACTGAGGTTGAGCACCGTTGCCGCAAGGGCGTTCAGCTCGTCCGTGGTCTCAAGCTGGAAACTCGAAAGCTCGAGCACATACAGGTCTGCGCCCTGGCCAAGAAGATCAAGGGCCGGGGTACCGATATTGCCGCCAACGGCGACGTTCCGGCCCGCCGCTTTGGCCATCTCACCCACCAGTGTGGTGACGGTGGTTTTGCCATTGGAGCCAGTGATCGCGACGATCGGCGCATCGGCAGCCTCGGCGAACAGATCAATGTCACCCCGGATTCTTGCTCCCTGGCGGGCGGCAGCTGCAATGGCTGGTTCGGCAATGCTGATTCCCGGGCTGACCACCAGTTCGTTGAAACCGGCAAACAGCTCTGCGTCAAAGGTCCCGAGGTGTACCGGAATATCCGGCCAACCGGCCTTCAGCTGATCAAGACCCGGAGGAGCCGTGCGGCTATCGGCCACAGCAACGTCCCGCCCCTGTTCGGACAGGTAGCGCACGCAGGAAAGCCCGGTTTTACCGAGCCCTACGACCAGTGTGCGACGATCCGAAACAATGACACTCATAGTTGCAGCGCTTTCCTATCTCAGTTTCAGACTGGCAATGCCAATCAGGACCAGAACGACCGTGATAACCCAGAACCGGACAATCACTCGTGGCTCCGGCCAGCCTTTCAGTTCAAAGTGGTGATGCAGCGGCGCCATGCGGAATATCCGCCGCCCGGTCAGACGGAAGGACGCTACCTGCAGGATCACCGACACGGTTTCCATCACGAACACACCGCCCATGATGAACAGCACTATTTCCTGGCGAACAATCACCGCGACCACACCCAGGGCGGCACCTAGGGCCAAGGCACCCACATCCCCCATGAAGACCTGGGCCGGGTAGGTGTTGAACCAGAGGAAACCAAGCCCGGCGCCAACGAGTGCGCCGCAGAATACGATAAGCTCCCCGGTGCCCGGGAGATGCGGGATCAACAGGTAATTGGCGAACTGGGCGTGCCCGGACAGGTAAGCGAAGATACCAAGCGCTCCGGCGACCATCACCGTCGGCATGATTGCCAGGCCATCAAGGCCGTCCGTCAGGTTGACGGCATTGCTGCTGCCAACGATCACGAAATAGGTGAGCAGAATGAACAGCACCGGGCCAAGGGTGAGGGATACCTGCTTTACAAAGGGCACATACAGGGACGTCTCCTGGGGCAAGGCGGAACTGAAGAACAACACAACGGCCGCCGTAGCGCCGATAACCGACTGCCAGAAATACTTCCAGCGGGCCGGCAGGCCCCGCGGGTTACGTTCCACCACTTTGCGATAGTCATCAACCCAGCCGATTGCGCCGAACAGGAGCGTCACCAGCAGGGTGACCCAGACGTAGCGGTTACCAAGATCCGCCCAGAGCAGCGTACTGATGCCAATGGCCACCAGGATCAATGCGCCACCCATAGTCGGGGTGCCAGCTTTGCTGAGATGGGTTTGCGGACCGTCATCTCTCACCGCCTGACCAATCTGGTACTGGCTCAGCTTGCGGATCATCACGGGGCCGATGATCAGCGAAATCAGCAGCGCGGTGAGTGTGCCCAGAATTCCACGCAGGGTCAGGTACTGAAACACCGTCAGTGCGGAGAAATACTGTGATAGGACCTCTGTCAGCCAGAGCAGCATGAGTTATTCACCTTTTCTTTAATTCCCTCCACCACACGCTCCATGGCGGAACTGCGAGAACCCTTGACCAGCACTGTCAATGGTGTGTTTTTATCCCCAATCGCCGATTCAACGGCCTGCTCATGGCTCAGCCCGAGTTCCGTGGACTCGCCAAACCCGTCGGCATAACCTTCACAACCCGGCCCCACGGTAATCAGTCGATCGATACCATGCTCCCGGGCGCACACTCCAACTTCCCTGTGCAACGCATTTGCCTTGGCGCCAAGCTCTGCCATGGCACCGAGTACAGCAATCTTCTGACCTGCACGGCCGGCCAGCACCCCGAGCGCAGCTTTCATGGACGACGGGTTGGCGTTGTAACTGTCGTCAATCAGCGTCATTTCCGGCGACAACTCCAAGACCTGAAGCCGCCCTTTCACCGGCGCAACACTGGCCAGCCCTGCAACAATCGCCTGATCACTGGCACCCAACTCACGGGTGGCCGCGATGGCAAGCAGCATGTTGGTGATGTTGTGATCGCCCTCCAGGCCCAGCGTGACCCGGCATAGCCAGCCGTCCGGGCCGCTCACCTGAAAGGTTCTGGTTCCGGCGTCCTGGCCATCAATGACCGCGTGATAATCCGCCTCGGCGCCGAGACGGCTGACACCTGCGACGCGGCGGGCCCCGGCACGGGAGCGCCACTGCGCGAAGGCCGGATCGTCACCGTTGAGCACCATCAGCCCGTCTGACGCGACGCCGTCAATGATTTCGCCCTTGGCCAGGACAATATTCTCGTAGCTGCCAAACCCTTCCAGATGGGCCTCGCCAGCATTCGTGAGAATGGCAACGCGGGGCTTTGCCAGGGCGACGGTATGGGCAATTTCACCCAGCCCACTGGCACCCAGTTCAATCACGCCGTACTGGTGTTCGGGAGAAAGGCCGAACAGCGTAAGCGGAACGCCGATGTGATTGTTCAGGTTGCCTTTCGTTGAAAGCGTCTTGCCCATCTGCGAGAGAATGGCGGCGCACATCTCCTTGACGGTTGTCTTGCCGCTGCTGCCAGTGATCGCGAGGATGGCGGCTGTGCTTTCTTCACGATTGGCGGCCGCTAGCCGGGCAAGGGCCTCCAGCGTTTCATTCACTACCAACTGAGGCAGAGCCAGGTTGGTATCAGGCGTATCGACCACCAGGCCAACTGCGCCTTTATCCATGGCCTGTTGCAGGAAACGATGGCCGTCGAAATTTTCGCCGCGCAGGGCCACAAACAGCTGGCCAGGCTCGAGAGTGCGGGTATCAGTGGAAACTCCGGCGAAGCTCACCGACGCAAGGTCGCCCGAAGCGCACTGGGCGCCCAGCCAACCCTTGGCTTCCGCCAGCGAAAAGGCGCGCATCATGCCACACCCCCATTGAGTTTCAAGACGTGGCGAACCTGCTCCGCATCACTGAACGGGTATTTCTGGCCGGCGATTTCCTGATAAGCCTCGTGGCCTTTCCCTGCGATCAGAACTACGTCGTTCGGCGTGGCCGAGCGGATCGTCGACCGAATGGCCTCGGCCCGGTCATGGATAACAGAGACCCGGGCAGCGTCCGTGAAACCGGCGAGGATGTGCTCTGCAATTGTTTCGGGGTCCTCACTGCGGGGATTGTCATCAGTAACGACCACCCGATCTGCAAGCCTCTCGGCTTCCCGGGCCATTTCCGGACGTTTACCGGCATCACGGTCACCGCCGCAACCAAACACGCACACCAGTTCACCGGTAACGTGCGGACGCAGTGCTGTCAGAGCATTGGCGAGGGCATCCGGGGTGTGGGCGTAATCGACCACCACCCTGACACCATTAGCACCCACAAACCGCTCCAGCCTGCCCGGTGGCGGTGTGAGCCGACCCACAGCCTGCTGCACGCGCTCGATCGGCACGCCAAGCGTCAGAACCGTTGCCATAGCCGCCAACACATTGCTCGCGTTGAAACTTCCCATCAGCGGAACCGAGACAACAAACCGGCCCCACTCGCCATCGACCTCAGCTTCAAAGCCTTCGTCGGTTGGTCGGAATTCCCGTAACCAGAGCTCGGTCTGGGCCTCGTGCAGGCTGTAGCGCACCCGATCACATTTGCCGTCCAGCTGTTCGAAGAGCTGTCGACCAAATGGATCGTCAAAGTTGATTACCGAAAAATGCAGCTCTTCGCGCTGGAAAAGCTGCGCCTTGGCGGCACCATAGGCTTCCATGGAACCGTGGTAATCCAGATGATCCCGGGTCAGATTCGTGAATACAGCGCCGGTCATCGAGAGGTTATCCACGCGGCCCTGGTCAAGGGCATGGGAGGACACCTCCATCACGGCTGCCCGACCTTCCTGTTTCACGATCCGGGACAGCACCCGGTTAACCTGAACCGCATCCGGTGTCGTATGCGTCGCAGGCTGCAGGGCGCCGGGCATGCCATAGCCCAGGGTGCCGAGGATGCCGCAGGGCGTTCCCGTTTCCTTGAGCAGCTGTGCGACATACTGGCAGACCGACGTCTTGCCATTGGTTCCGGTCACGCCAATCAGGCGAAGCCGTTGCGACGGATGCTCGAAAAAGCGATCAGCGATTCGCCCCACCAGACTGCGTAGGCCAGCGACAGGTACGATCAAGGCACCGTGGTGTTCGGTGCACTCTCCCGCCTGCTGCGCTTCCAGGAGGATGACCGTTGCGCCCGCTGCAATCGCCTTATCGACATAGAAGTCAGCCGGCGTTCGGGCGCCCGAGAGGGCGATAAAGGCATCGCCGGAGGCGACTTCCCGACTGTCGGTTTTCAGTCCGTGGATGGTCACGTCGAACACCGACGGAACCGCTACGATACCCTGCAATAACGTGCTGAGAGATGTGATGCACATAGGCCTACCCTCGCTCTCCGGATGCAGAAGCAGCCATTTCGGCCTCTCCCACTTCCAGTTCAGGCTTCACATTCAACAGTCGCAGTGCGTCACTCATTACCCGTGAGAATACTGGCGCGGCCACTTCACCACCGTAGTATTCTCCGGACTGCGGCGCATCAACGGCCACAACCGTAACCAGCCTCGGGTTATCAATAGGCGCCATACCGGCAAAAATCGCCTTGTACTGGCTATCCTCGTAACCCTGGGCCCCAACAAGATGAACAGTCCCAGTCTTGCCGCCAGCCGAGTAGAATCCAGGCTGGGCCCGCTTACCGGTACCCCTTGAAACGGCCTCGCGCAGCATATTGCGAACCTGGAGGGTGACCTGCTCCGAGAGCACTCGCTGCCCCTCCGGCTTCTTGTCCTGCCGGACCAGGCTCAGGGGATAGCGCACGCCACCATTGGCGATCACCATATAGGCCTGGGCCAGTTGAAGAGCGTTCACGCTCATACCGTATCCGTAGGACAGTGTCGCCTCTTCCACGGGGCGCCACTTGGGCGGCGATGGCAATACGCCCACGGCTTCGCCGGGAAAACCGATCCCCGTTGGCTGGCCAAGTCCCAGACGGGCGTAGAGATCACGAATCACATCGCCGCCAAGGTCGGTAGCAATCCGGCTGATTCCGACGTTGCTGGACTTGACGATGATCTCGGTCATATCCATGACGCCATAGTTGCGATGATCCCGGATGGTGAAACGACCGAAACGGCGAAAACCCGGGTTGGTATCAATGGTGCTGTTAACCGAGTAGCTGCCGGATTCCAGAGCCGCCGCCATGGTGATCGGCTTCATGGTTGAGCCTGGCTCGAACAGGTCGGTGATAGCCTTGTTTCGAAGATTTTCCGCTGCGAGCTGACTGCGGTCATTGGGGTTATAGGACCCCTGGTTGACCATCGCCAGGACCTCACCGGTATCCACGTCGAGCATGACCAGCGTACCCCCTCTGGCATTATGAGCCGCCACCACAGCCTTGAGTTCCCGATAGGCCAGGTACTGGAGGCGCAGGTCGATGCTGAGGGCGAGGTTCTGGCCGGGGCTGGCATCGCGAATCAGGGTCAGATCCTTGATAACCCGGCCGCGGTTGTCTTTCAGGACCCGCTTCCGGCCGGTTTCACCGGACAGCCACTGGTTGTAGGCGAGTTCGATCCCTTCCTGCCCGCGTTCGTCGATGTCGGTGAAGCCCACAACGTGAGCAGTCACTTCGCCGGCGGGGTAATAGCGACGGTACTCCTGACGGGTGTATATCCCGTCAATCTCCAATTCGAGAACCTTTCTGGCCAGATCCGGCTGAACCTTGCGGCGCAGATAGATGAATTCCCGCCCGGAGTATTCTTCGAGACGCTGCCGGAGAGAGGCTTCATTGATATCGAGCAGCCGCGCAAGGTTGGTGAGTCGCGCCTCGGAGGGATTGGCTTCAGACGGATTCGCCCAGATGGTCTGCACTGGCGTGCTGACGGCCAGCGGCTCGTCATAACGATCGGTGACAACACCACGATGAGCATCAATACTCTCAACCCGGATCGTACGGACATCACCCTGCTTGCGCAGGAAATCATTATCCACGACGTGGAGGTCGACCAGGCGCCAGCCAAGCACACCCACCACCAGGAGGAAGACGCCCACGACGGAGCCAAAACGCCAGGCTGCCAGCCCGGACGCCAAACGCTGCCCCCATGTTGTCTTCTTTCCCTGATCGGACACGTCGATCACCCTGAATCGTTGTTGTTCTCGTTGATTACCGGCTGGTGACCGGCGACATCAGTGGCACCAGCACAATATCCTGACGTCCCGGCACCACCATGCCGAAACGCTCAGCCGCCAGCTTTTCGACCCGGCCATGAGCGCTTAACGCACTCTGCTCGAGCAGAAGCTGGCTCCATTCGCTCTGATAACGGTCGCGCTCGGACTGAAGTTGCGACAGCGTGTTGAAAAGCTCCCGGTTCTCGTGGGCACTGACCACCACGCCAATAGAGGAAGCCAGCAACACGGCGACCAGACCAAGCGAGACAAGCACCTTGCCCTGCTTCGTGGCAGCGAAAACCTGCCTTGAGATACGGACCGCGGTTGCAACACCGTCCCGGACCTTCTGCTTGTTGAGCTTCGCCGTTTTTACCGGCTCTTCAATGGCAACAGCGCCCATGGTTACGCGCTCCCCTGCGAGTTTTTCCTGATATCGGTGCGTTCGAGCACCCGCATGACTGCGCTGCGGGCACGTACGTTGTCACTTACTTCTTCGGCGCCGGCCTTGCTGGCTTTGCCAACGAGCCGGAAATCCGAGGCTTCCTGTTCCGCGGTTACGGGCACCCCTTTGGGCAGCTGTGGCCCGCGCGCCAGATCCCTCATGAACCGCTTGACCAACCGGTCTTCCAGCGAATGAAAACTGATGACCACCAGACGCCCTCCAGGAGCGAGGTGGTCAACAGCAGACTGAAGACCCACTTCGAGATCTTCCAGCTCCCGGTTGATAAAAATCCGGATTGCCTGAAAGGTCCGGGTAGCCGGATGCTTGTGCTTTTCCTTTTTCGGGACCGCCTCGCTGACCAACTCTGCCAACTGGCGAGTGGTTTCGACGGGCGCTTCCTGCCGACGCTCGACCAGTAGCCGGGCAATGCGCCGCGAGAATTTCTCTTCGCCGTAACGGAAAATCACGTTTGCGATATCCGACTCGTCCGCTGTTGCAAGCCATTCGGCGGCGCTGGGCGATTGTTCGGTATTCATGCGCATGTCCAGTGGACCATCACGCATGAAACTGAATCCACGGGAGGCATCATCAAGCTGCGGCGATGACACGCCGAGATCCAGCAACACACCATTCACTGTCTGCCAACCCTGACCGACCACCGCAGCGCCCAGCTCCGCAAACGAACCGTGGAAACTGTGGAACCGGTTATCCTGGGCTTCCAATTCCTTCGCCGCGCGTATCGCCTCGGGATCCTTGTCGATACCCAGCAACCGCGCCGACGGGCCGAGGCGACCGAGAATCAGGCGGCTGTGACCACCCCGTCCAAAGGTGCCATCCACGTAATAACCGTCGGGGTCGTTGACCAGATAGTCGACCGCCGAATCCAGGAGCACCGAGCGATGCGAGTACGCTGCCCCGGCCTCCTGGTTGCGATCGGTGGTCATAAGGACAGCGCCTCCATCTCGGGCGGCATGTCTTCGTCATCAGAGGATTCATCCAGCCAGGCAAACCAGCGCTCTTCACTCCAGAGCTCTAGCTTCTTGCCTTGCCCGATCAACATCAGCTTTTTCTCCAGATGGGCATAGCTTCTAAGAGTTGGTGGAATCAGAATGCGCCCGGCCGAATCCAGCTCCATGGGCGCAGCATTACCCAGGATCAGGCGCTGCAGCCGCCGGGCCGCCTTATTCATGTTGGGAAGCGCCTCGATTTTAGGCCGTAGAACTTCCCATTCGGGCTCCGGATAGACCAGCAGACACCGCTCCTCGTCAGCGTTTGCTGTCAATACAATGCGCCCACCACAGGCCTGCGCGAGCTCTTCGCGCACCTTGGAGGGGATCGCCAGGCGACCCTTCGCATCCATATTGATGGCATGACTGCCGAGAAAATTACTCATTCACGCTGTCTCTGGGTGCCCAATATCCACAAAAAACCACTAGAAACCACTTTTTCCCACTTCTGCACACTATAGAAACACGCAATACACAATGCAAGCGCCGCAAACAGCGCCACACTTGCAAAAGTTCCTTTTATGACAAGAGGTTACGGAGGCGGATTCGATGAAATGGTGAGATTACGGAAAAGAAAAGAAGTAAAATCAAATACCTGCAAAAAAGTCTGAAGACTGCAAGTGAGGTTTAAGATTTTTTGGCTATAAAGGACATCTGTTGAGAATGACGAATGTCACAGGAAGGGAAAAGAGCGAGCTCGCCGATAAGCCGGGTTCTGTCTTGGACAGTCATTCATCTAGGGTCTGCGTCACCACAGACCTCAAGCAACCTACCCGAATCCAGCGCGGGCCACGCCATTGGATTCCTATTTGGTCTTGCTCCAGGTGGGGTTTACCATCGCCGTGGACTGTTGCCAGCCACGCGGTGCGCTCTTACCGCACCGTTTCACCCTTACCGGCGCCCGAGGGCGCTTAGGCGGTATACTTTCTGTTGCACTTTCCGTCGGCTCGCGCCGCCCAGGCGTTACCTGGCACCTTGCCCTATGGAGCCCGGACTTTCCTCCCCCGGAAAACCGGCGGCGACTGTCTGGCGAGCTCGGGCGAGACAATACTCCTGCGCCCAAAGCCTTGCAAGGGAAAACGCCACTGTACTCAGCTGTCTTTCAGCGCCAGTGCGCGCTGGTACAGCTCATTTTTCGACAGACCGGTCAGTTCTGAGGCCATTTTGGCGACCTTCTTCACCGGAAGCTCTGCCAGCAAAACCCGAAGCACACGGTCCACATCCATGGTAGCCGCGTCATCATTGCCAGGTTGCGCCATCGCACCTCGAACCATGACCACGAACTCCCCACGGGTTCCGTGGGGATCCTGCTCCAACTCTGCCAGAACCTCCGCAACCGAACCGGAATAGAAGGTTTCGAAGGTCTTGGTGATTTCCCGCCCCAGAACCATCTCACGATCCTCGCCCAGCACCTCAGCAATGTCCCGTACCGACTCCAGAATCCTGTGCGGCGATTCATAAAACACCAGAGTGGCCGGCTCGCTGGCCAGCGGCTCAAGACTGGCCCTGCGACCCGAGCGCTTGGCAGGCAGAAACCCCACGTACAGAAAGCGGTCCGTCGGCAGGCCGGCCGCGCTCAGAGCCACTACCAGTGCACAGGGCCCCGGAATCGGGCTCACCCGATACCCCGCAGCCCTGGCGTCTCGCACCAGCACGTATCCGGGATCGGAGATAAGCGGTGTACCGGCGTCGGAGATCAGCGCCACATCGCGCCCGGCCTTAAGCTCAGCGAGGATCCCGGCAGCGCGATCTTTTTCGTTGTGGTCATGCAATGCGATCATTCGCTTCTGAATGCCCAGATGGCTCAATAGCCGGCCACTGTGGCGCGTATCCTCTGCCGCGACCACGTCCACGTGGGCGAGGGTCCGGGTTGCTCTTGGAGATAGATCATCAAGGTTGCCAATCGGGGTGGCAACAACGTAAAGAGTGCCGCCCGGTTCATCCCTGCGGCTATCGGACGACGGGTAATCGCTGACCTCGTTTTTCAAAGCGTGTGCCTCTGTGATGGGGTATCCGGGAGCGTGACAGTTACGTCATGTGAATTAACCCCGGAGCTGTTAAACTTGCCAGCGTTAGTCTGGCGCTACAAGCCCAATCATCCGGAGTATGTCGAGCCTGCCATGTTAAATATCCGTATTCATCAACGAGCCCTGGCCAGCGTGTTTACTGCCGCCCTTTTGTCGGCGGGCTGCGCCACCGTCAATCTCGAAACCCACGTCGCGCAAACGGCCGACCAGGCCCTCGAGCTTGCCGGCAACGAAGATAATATAGAGACCGCCCAGGCCTACCTCCTCCGGATCGCCAGCAGGTTCCAGGACCAGGGCAACCACGTGGCAGCACGAACGCTACTTCAAAGTTCGCAGCTGGCGCAACCGGCTGCGGACCTTGGCAACCAGAAACTCCTGCTAGCCATGGCAAGCGCCAAGGCCCTTGAGGACGAATCCTGGGCAGAGGCGCTTGCCGCCGAACTCACGCCGTCGACCTTTATAGACTACCCGGCCGACCTGATGGCACGGGCCGCCAACCTGCAGGCGGACACTTATGACCTGGCGGGCAAGCCGATGCCTGCTGCCATGACCCTTATCCTCCTGGCCCAGACGGATAACACCGCGGATGCGCAACAGATTCATAACCGCATCTGGTCCCTGCTGGAGAAGGTACCGGGCACCGAGCTGAGCTCGGCCTCTGCTGAAGCGATTGGCTATGAGGCCCAGGGCTGGCTGGAGCTGGCAAACCTGGTGCGCACTGCAGAAACCGGCATAGACGAGCAGGGCCGACTCATCCGGGGTTGGCAAAACAACTGGCCCGGCCATCCTGCCGCCCAGGTTCTGCCCTCGGAACTCCAACTGATCGCTACACTGGCGGACAGCCGTCCGGAAAAAATCGCTCTTGCCCTGCCTCTCCAAGGCCCGCTGGCAACGGCGGGCAAGGCCATCCGGGATGGCTTTCTGGCAGCGTACTACCTGGATGACACTGCTGACCGGGGCAAAACCGACATTCGGATCTTTGATACCGCCGGCACGTCTTTCAGCGAACTTTACAAGCAACTATCGGAACAGGATATCGACCTGATTGTCGGCCCGCTGGAAAAAGAGGCACTGGCCGGACTGGGTTCAATGAATACGCTGCCCGTACCCGCTCTCGGGCTGAATTACCTGCCGGCGGATACCAAGCCCGCTGACGGACTCTACCAGTTCGGTCTCTCGGCAGAGGACGAGGCCCGGCAAATTGCCGACCGGCTTGCCGCAGAACAGCTGCGCCAGGTTCTGGTGCTTATCCCCGGCGGCGAATGGGGCGATCGCGTTGAGGCTGCGTTGCTGAAACGCATGGCGTCCCATGAAGGCGTTGCCCTGGATATCGAGCGCTTCTATCGGGAAGACAACCTCAGGGCGGTAACGGCTGACCTGCTGGGCATTACCGTTTCGCGCGACCGGGCCATCCAGGTTGAACGCACCATTGGCATGAATGTCGAATTCGAGCCACGTCGCCGGCAGGATGCCGACGCCATCGTCATGGTGGCAGAGCCCACTGTTGCCCGACAGTTCAAACCGCTTTTCGCCTTCTATTTCGGCGGGGACCTGCCTGTGTACTCGCCTTCCATTATCTATGAGGGCACACCCGCACCTTCACGGGACCGTGACCTGAACGGCGTTATTTTCACTGATATTCCCTGGGTACTGGGCGACGACAATGAGCTGCGTACGCGAGCTACCGAAAATCTGTCCGGAACCCGTGGCCAGCCCGGGCGCCTTTTCGCCATGGGCGCCGATACGTGGCACCTGAGCAAACGCCTGCCGTTGCTGAAACAGGTGGAAAGCGCCTCGATATCAGGCCAAACAGGTGTGCTGACCATGACACCCGAGGGCAGCATCCATCGGGAACAACTCTGGGCCCAGTTCCGCAACGGCGCTCCTGAACTCATCCCTGAACCGGTAACCGAAGAGGGAGAGATGGAAGGCGCTCAAGAGGAAGCCCCACCTCTCAGCGAATAACACCGAAGGAGAAAGGCAGTAGCCATGGATGGCACCAAAACCCTGGGTAACCACTTTGAGGGCGTTGCAGCCCGCTACCTCGCCAGTCGGGGCGTCCGGATTATTGAGCGCAACGTCTACAATCGCGGCGGCGAGATTGATCTCGTCGGACAGGAAGGTGAGACTCTCGTATTCTTCGAGGTCCGCTATCGGGGCGCTGGCAGCCTTGTAGATCCTGCAAGCTCCATCAATTACCCCAAACAGAAACGCCTGATTCGTGCAGTCTCGTTTTACCTGCACAGGCACGGGCTCTGGAACAGCCTCTCACGGATAGATGTGGTTGCCATCAGCCCGGGTACCGTCAAAAAATACCGGGTACAATGGATCAGGAATGCAATTCTGGCAGGATAGTGATACCGAAAATGACCGACACCGAACACCAGATCAACCAGTGGTTCGCAAGCCATATGGAGCATACCGCGCAGGCCGCGAGTACTGCCGGCCCTGCTATCGAGGAGGTTGCCAACGCCTTCGTGGAAACTCTGCTCCAGGACGGGAAAATAGTTACCTGCGCCAACGGTAATGCCAACATTCTGGCCCAGTACTTCTGTACCGCGCTTCTGAACCGTTTCGAACAGGACAGGCCGGCACTGCCCGCCATCAATCTCGGCGCCGACGCAACGACCTATTCGGCCATCTGCCGGGATAACCGTTTCAACGATACCTTCTCGCGTCAGGTCCGGGCGATTGGCAAACCCGGGGACCTGTTGTTCGTGATCGTCGACGATGGCCACAAGGCAAATCTTATCCAGGCTATCCAGGTTGCCCATGATCGGGAAATGAGTGTTGTGGTTCTCAGTGCCAGGGAGAAATCGGACATAACCTCTTTGTTGCATCCGGAGGACCACGAAATCGCCCTGAACGATCTCAGTCCCACGGAGGCTACACCTCTGCTACTGCTCATCATCAATGCCCTTTGCGGGCTTATCGACGCAAAAATCTTCGGGGGATAAAAAAAGCCAGCGTAAGCTGGCTTTTTCAAAACGAGTGCGCTGGCGTTATTTCACAACCTTGAGGGTAGGCCTGCCAGAGGGGCGATCCTCCTGACCAGGTGACGCCTGCTCACCATCGCGCTCCTTCGAGGTACCGTCAGGATCGGGAGAGCCCGGCTCACTGCCGAAGACCATGCCCTCGCCGTTTTCCTTGGCGTAGATTGCCATCACCGCCTGCAACGGAATAAACACCTGCATGGGCACGCCACCGAAACGGGCACTGAATTCCAGCGCTCCATTCCCGATGACCAGGCCGCGCACGGCGCCCGGGCTGATATTCAGCACAATCTGCCCGTTCGCGACATGCTCTGTCGGCACCTGCACACCCTGAATGCCTGCGTCCACTACAATGTAGGGGGTACAGTCATTGTCCAGAATCCACTCATTGAATGCTCGTACCAGGTACGGACGGCTGGACGTCATGGTGTTTTTACTCTCAGCCACTGCCACTCTCCTGCTCCGGCAAGCGGAACGTTACCAAATCAGCTGCGAATGTCTTCTTCCAGATCGGACAGGCTTGCCTTGAAGCCATCCCGACTGAAGATGCTCTCCATGTACTTCTGCAGCGGCTTGGCCTGCTTCTCATTCAGCTCAATACCCAGCGACGGAAGACGCCACAGGATGGGAGCAATGCAACAGTCCACAATGGTGAACTCTTCAGACAGGAAAAATGGCATCTCACCAAACAGCGGCGCCGTTGCCAACAGACTTTCCTTCAGCTCTTTGCGAGCTGTGTCGGACGCCTTGGCGTTCGGCTGAGCCAGAATCTGGTCGACCAGGCCACACCAGTCTTTCTGGATCCGATGGATCATCAGACGGCTGTTGGCTCGCGCCACAGGATACACCGGCAATAAAGGCGGATGCGGGAAACGCTCGTCGAGGTATTCCATCATGATGTTGGGCTCATAGAGCACAAGATCACGATCTACCAGCGTCGGCAGGGCGTTGTATGGGTTCAGGTCCGCCAGTTCAGCCGGCGGGTTATCCGGATCCACATCAACGATATCGACGGTAACACCCTTCTCTGCCAGAACAATACGCACCCTGTGGCTGTAATGGCTGGCCGGATCCGAGAAAAACGTCATTGATGACCGCTTGGTCACAACGCCCATAGAACTACCTCACGAGTAAACAAACCGAAATGATCCTGAAAAAACGCAAAAATCCAGCGGGCCGGTTATGCCCGCTGGAACTCAGGGGACGGGATTATACCCTATTTCTCAGTGTACGTCCTTCCAGTACTCACGATTGAGCAGGTAAGCGAACACGAAGAAGATGGCCACAAAGATCAGAACAAAGATCCCCAGACGCTCACGCTCGAGCTTGACCGGATCCGCCATGTACGACATGAAGTTGGTCAGGTCGTACATCGCCTGGTCGAAGTCGGCTCCAGACATGCTGCCTTCGATTGCGTACTCCGGGCAAGCATCCGCGTTGTTGATATTCCCACTCAACGGCTCAACGCTGGCCGGCGTTCCGATTTTCGGTTCAACGGCGCAGAGGCCCTGCAAACCAACCAGAACATGGGGCATACCGACATTCGGGAATACCACGTTATTAACGCCCAGCGGACGGGACTCGTCCTTGTAGAAACCGCGGAGGTAGGAATATACCCACGCTTCGCCACGCAGACGGGTTTCGAGCGTAAGATCCGGTGGCGGAGCACCGAACCAGTCAGCCGCCATGTCTTTGTTCATGGAGTTTTTCATCAGCTCGCCAATTTTGGCGCCGGTGAAGATCAGGTTTTCCTCATACAGCTCATCGGGAATTTCGAGATCCTCAGCCACACGCTTGTAGCGCGCGTACTCCATGGAATGACAACCCATGCAATAGTTGGTAAAGGTTGCCGCTCCGCGCTGGAGAGATGCCTTGTCAGAGTGATCTGACTCGAAGCTGTCCAGCGGCACGGTTGAACCCGCTGCCAGCCCGAGAGCTGGCAGGACCGCGATGAAAAGACCAAAAATCAGCTTTCTCATTATCCTGTCACCCTCTCTGGAACTGGCTTGGTTTTCTCCATGCGCGTGTAGAACGGCATGAGGATAAAGTAGAGGAAGTACAGCACCGTCAGAACCTGGGCAACCATTGTGCGGCCTTCGGTAGCGGGTACAAGACCGAGGTAGCCGAGGATCACAAAGCTCACCACGAAGATGGCCAGTGCAATACGGCTCAGCCAGCCTTTGTAACGCATGGACCGTACCGGGCTCTTGTCCAGCCAGGGCAGTACGAACAGGATGGCAATTGCCGCACCCATTACAACAACACCCCAGAACTTGGCGTCAAGACCGAACAGGTCGATCGTCACCGCACGCAGCATTGCGTAGAACGGAGTGAAGTACCAAACGGGCGCAATATGATTCGGTGTTTTCAACGGGTTTGCCGGCTCGAAGTTCGGCTTCTCGATGAACAACCCGCCACCTTCCGGGAAGAAGAATACAACAATAAAGAAGATGAAGAAGAAAACGCCCACGCCGAGCAGATCGTGCACGGTGTAGTAAGGATGGAACGGAATTCCGTCTTTGGGGATGCCGTTTTCGTCCTTGTTCTTCTTGATATCGATACCGTCGGGGTTGTTGGAGCCCACTTCGTGCAGTGCCAGGATGTGAAGCACTACCAGGCCCAGCAGAACGATCGGCAGTGCCACTACGTGCAGCGCGAAGAATCGGTTGAGGGTAATACCTGAAATCAGGTAGTCACCACGAATCCAGAGAGAGAGGTCCTCACCGATCACGGGGATAGCCCCGAACAGGTTAACGATAACCTGCGCTCCCCAGTAGGACATCTGGCCCCACGGCAGGAGATAGCCCATGAACGCTTCAGCCATCAGGATCAGGTAGATCAGCATACCGAAGATCCAGATCAGCTCACGCGGCTTCTGATAGGAGCCGTACATCAACCCCCGGAACATGTGGAGATAGACCACAATGAAGAAGGCCGAGGCACCGGTAGAATGCAGGTAACGCAGCAGCCAACCCCACTCGACATCACGCATGATGTATTCAACGGATGCGAATGCGCCTTCCGCCGAAGGGTTGTAGCTCATGGTCAGCCAGATTCCCGTGACCAACTGGTTCACGAGAACCAGCATCGCGAGGGAACCAAAGAAGTACCACAGGTTGAAGTTTTTCGGCGCGTAGTACTTGCCAAGGTGCTTGTTCCAGGCATCAATGACCGGAAGCCGTTCGTCTACCCAGTTGAGTAACTTGCTCATTACGCTGCCTCCGGATCAAGACCAATCGTGAGGGTCACATCATCGTCGTAACGATAGGGCGGCACCTCCAGGTTCAGGGGAGCAGGCTGCGCTTCGAAAACCCGGCCGGCCATATCGTATCGTGAACCGTGACACGGACAGAACAGGCCGCCCAGCCACTCGTCACCCAGGTCTGCCGGAGCAACTTCCGGGCGATAGGATGGAACACAGCCAAGGTGGGTACACAGACCTACAAGCACGGCAAATTCCGGCTTCAGCGAGCGCAGGATGCCATCGATATACGGCGGCTGCTGCGGCGCTTCGGACTGGGGATCTTTCACCCGGTCATTCAGCTTCTCGATATTTGCGCGCATTTCTTCGGTACGGCGGATGATCCAGACCGGCTTGCCTCGCCATTCAACAGTAATCTGCTGGCCCGGCTCGATCTTGCTGATATTGACGGTTACCGGTGCACCGGCCGCTTCCGCTTTTGCACTGGGATTCCATGACCCCAGGAACGGAACCGCCGCACCGACGACGCCGACTCCACCCACCACAGACGTAGCACCGATCAGAAACCGGCGCCTGCCTTGGCTCACGTCGCCATTACTCATTATGGTTTTCTCCCATCAGGCGATGTCACAGCCCGCAACGCAGCCGGCAATGTGCATCTAAAAGGACTTCACAACCCAAAAATATAAGCGCCCAAATGGTAATGAAATTACCAAGGGCTTACAAGTCGGAAAGCCGCCACTGGCGCTCCATCCCTGTTCCAGATCAATTTGCTGACAAATCACTGGAACATAAAAAAACCCGACCGAAAAGGGCCGGGTTTTCCAGGATCTGCTCCAGCGGAATTAACGCTTGGAGTACTGAGGACGCTTACGCGCCTTGCGCAGACCCACTTTCTTACGCTCAACTTCACGTGCATCACGGGTGACATAACCCGCTTTACGCAGCGCCGGGCGCAGAGTTTCGTCGTAATCCATCAGAGCGCGGGTCAGACCGTGGCGAATTGCGCCGGCCTGGCCACTGATACCACCACCCTTAACGGTAATGTTGATATCAAAACGATCGGTAGACTCGGCAACCACGAGGGGCTGACGAACGATCATGCGCAGGGTCTCGCGACCGAAGAAATCTTCGATGGTGCGACCGTTGATGGAGATGTTACCGCTTCCCGGCTTGATAAAAACCCGAGCCGTGGATGTCTTGCGGCGACCAGTACCGTAATTTTGTGCTACAGACATATCCGCCTTCCGTTAAATGTCGAGTTCTTTGGGCTGCTGGGCTGCGTGAGGGTGCTCAGCGCCGGCATAGATTTTCAGCTTCTTGAACATGGCGCGACCGAGCGGTCCCTTCGGAAGCATGCCTTTGACAGACTTCTGGATGATTTGCTCGGGTGCCTTGTCGACCAGCTTCTCGAAGTTGATGGATTTGATTCCACCCGGAAAGCCGGTATGACTGTAGTACATCTTGTCAGATGCTTTCTTGCCGGTAACCCGCACCTGGCTGGCGTTGATCACTACAATGTAATCGCCAGTGTCTACGTGGGGGGTGTACTCAGGCTTATGCTTGCCCCGCAGACGAAGGGCGATTTCGGTTGACAGACGACCCAGCGTCTTGCCGGCTGCGTCTACAACGTACCAGTCACGTTTTACTGTTTCTGGTTTCGCACTCAGAGTCTTCATTGATTCCGCCTTGAACGCTATATAAGAAACGTTAAAAACCACCGCCGGTAAATGCAAGGCATCCGGAGGGGGTTCCATACCTGTGTTGCGTTGCCATCATTCGGGGCTGAGATAATGACATCGCCTTGAAAAGCCAGGGCGCGAAGTATACTCGAACCACCCAGGAAAGCCAACCCTGTGTGGATTCGTTTCGTTATTCCCCTATACCGGCAGTCGCCCAACCGTACAGCCGCGACACGTTATCCAGAAGCGCCGGCGCCAGATGCTCCGGCGACGTGCCACGGAGCTCCGCGAGCGCGTCCAGAATATCCGGCAGATAGCGTGGGGAGTTCTCTCCCTGTGGCACGCCTTCCGGCGCCATGTCCGGGGCGTCTGTCTCAAGCACCAGCGCCTCCAGTGGCAATTTTGCGACTGCGTCGCGGGTCTTTCGGGCCCTGGGATGGGTGATCACGCCCCCTACCCCGATAAAGCACCCAAGATCGACCAGCTTTGCGGCCTGCTGAAAGCTTCCGCTAAATCCGTGAATCAGGGCTCGACCCTGCCACTGGCGACGATTGAGCACACCGTGAACTTCGTCATGGGTCTTGACGGAGTGGATCACCAGCGGCAGATTCAGTTCGTCAGCCAGCGCCACCTGGGCTTCAAACCAGGGCCACTGCGCTTCGAGACTTCCCCGGATTCGATCGAGTCCGCATTCACCGATTGCCACACAGCGGTCGGGACGACCCTCCAGCCGCCACCTAAGCTCGACCAAGTCTGCCTCCGAGTGCTCTTCCACAAGCCAGGGGTGAATGCCGAGACAGTAAAACAGACCATCATGAGCCAGCGCCGTCTCGCGGACGCGGTCCCAGTCCGCTCGCCGGACACCGGGTATCACCAGCCCCCGGAGTCCGCGCGATCGGCCCTGCTCAAGCTCTTTATCGCGGCGGCCATCGAACTGGGGAAAATCGAAATGGCAATGGGCGTCGATCAACTGCACAGTCACCTCCGCCCGGAACCGTTAATGCTCCCGGGTCTTGTGGAACTGGATGTCCGGATACCGCTCCTGAGCCAGGTTCAGGTTGACCATGGTCGGAGCAATGTAGGCCAGCCTGTCACTCCCATCAAGGGCCAGGTTGTCGTTGTTCTTGCGCTGGAACTCGTCAAGCTTGCGCTCATCGCTGCAAGTGACCCACCGCGCAGTAGCCACGTTAATTGGCTCGTAGATGGCCTCCACCTTGTATTCGCTTTTCAGGCGACTGACCACCACATCGAACTGCAGCACACCGACCGCCCCGACGATGAGATCGTTATTCCGAAGCGGCCTGAACACCTGCACGGCACCCTCTTCGGACAGCTGGATCAGCCCTTTCTGGAGCTGCTTGGCCTTGAGGGGATCCTTCAGGCGAATCCGGCGGAACAATTCTGGCGCAAAGTTGGGGATGCCGGTGAACTTCATGTCGTCGCCGGCGGTAAAGGTATCACCCAACTGAATGGTGCCATGGTTGTGCAGGCCGATAATATCGCCGGCAAACGCCTGCTCGGCGTGTTCGCGGTCGCCGGCCATGAACGTCAGCGCGTCGGAAAACCGCACTTCCTTGCCAATACGGACATGGCGGGCCTTCATACCCTGGTTGTAACTGCCGGAGACAATGCGGAGGAAGGCAACACGGTCACGATGCTGTGGGTCCATATTTGCCTGAATCTTGAATACGAAGCCCGAGAACCCGTCCTCGGCCGGCTGGACCAGTCTCTGGTCGGTTTCCCGCGGTTGCGGCGCCGGGGCCCACTCCACCAGACCATCGAGCATGTGGTCCACGCCGAAGTTACCCAGTGCGGTACCAAAGAAGACTGGCGTCAGTTCACCGGCAAGAAAAGCTTCCTGGTCAAACTCGTGGGACGCGCCTTTGACCAGCTCAATTTCATCACGCAGATCGCCGGCGTAAGCGCCAATCGCCTGATCAAGCTCGGGATTGTCCAGCCCGGAGATAACGCGCCTGTCCTGAATCATATGGCCCTGGCCGGACTGATACAGAATAACCTCGTCCCGAAGCAGGTGATAAACCCCTTTGAAGCTCTTGCCCATACCGATGGGCCAGGTGATCGGTGCACAGGCAATTTTCAGAACTTCCTCAACCTCGTCCATCAGCTCCACCGGATCCCGGGTGTCCCGATCCAGCTTGTTCATGAACGTGATAATCGGCGTATCCCGCAGCCGGGTAACCTCCATCAGCTTGATGGTCCGTTCCTCGACACCCTTGGCGCTGTCAATAACCATCAGACAGGAGTCCACCGCCGTGAGCGTGCGGTAGGTGTCTTCCGAGAAGTCTTCGTGGCCCGGCGTATCCAGCAGGTTTACCAGCTTGCCACCATAAGGAAACTGCATGACGGAGGTGGTTACCGAAATACCCCGCTCTTTCTCCATTTCCATCCAGTCGGACTTGGCATGCTGGCCAGACTTCTTTCCCTTGACGGTACCGGCCTTCTGGATTGCCTGCCCGAACAAAAGCACCTTCTCGGTAATCGTGGTCTTACCGGCATCCGGGTGCGAGATAATGGCGAAGGTGCGGCGCTTGGCCACTTCCTGGGAAAGGTTAGACATAATCGAAAAGCAACCTGAATCTGAAGTTCTGGAAAAGGCGGCCATTATAGGCCCTATGCCGCTGTGACGCTAACTCGCACTGCAGTGATCACTGGCCGAGGGCAAGCATCAGGACCCGGGCATCCTCCCGCCCACTGGCAGACGGATAATACCCGGGGCGCTGGCCGATCTCGTGAAAGCCTTCATTCTGGTACAACGCGATAGCGGCATGATTGCTGTCCCTGACTTCGAGCAACAGCTGAGCCATACCTTCATGAGCTGCGGTTGCCAGAACATGCCTCAGAAGATAGCGCCCCACCCCCTCACCGCGGGCTCTCGGGTGGACGCAGATATTCAGCAAATGCGCTTCATCAACCATGTAGGCCACGACAGCGTACGCGGTGAGTTTGCCCCCATGGCAGGCACCCCAGAGCCGGTAGTTGTCCTTGAAACAATCCAGAAACACCGATTCGCTCCAGGGGTGCGAATAACCCTGGCGCTCTATATCGAGCACATCCGGGACATCCTCGGGCACCAGGGGGCGCACAATAAGATCGGCATCAAGAACTTTTCGGTAGGTTTCCGGATAAGGCATTAACGGGCGACCAGAGGCCGTATCTGTTGCCACAGGGAGCGCTTCAATGTCGGGTTGCCGGCAATCTCAGCAAGGGTGTGCGGAAACCGGACTGCTGCGTCGTGTCCAAGGGCTTCGCTCAGCCAGCTTTTTTCTGCATCCTCTCCACCCTGCAAGACGACAACCTGCTGACGTTCCAGGCCCGACAGAACACTGCGCATCACCTCAACAAAGTCATGGCCGGAGTTCCCGGGCACCAACAGATTGTTGAAGATAGGCCAGGAGACTTGCCCGAGCACTTGAGGCCGCTCCTCACCAAGGCTCTTGAGAATATTCAGTGCGAGGGTTTCCTGCAGTCGACTGCTGGCATCCGCAGACATGCCTCCGATCAGTACCGCCCTTTTTCCCGCCCAGATCATGACGTTAACGCTTTCAGAGGGAATCCCGGCAGGCTGCTCTGACATCTCCTCTGGCGCTGCGGGCTCCGGAGAGTTCGCAGCGTCATCCGACACGGCAGGCGATTGGGGAGGCTGTCGGGAGGCGTTGCCTGGCGCGACAGCCTCACCTTCCATCAAGGCCTGAAGATCCGCTATTCGGGCCACGCCTTCGGTTCTACCTGGGCCCGTCGGTTTACGCGGCGCAGGGCGACCGGCATCTCTTGCCGGACTGGGTATGGTTTCAGAAGTTCCAGGCATTGGCTCCGGAACCTGACTCTCCTCGGGAAACTCAAAATCCGGGCTTGGCGCCGCGCCGGGCAACGGTTGCCGGGCATACCACATGCGTATCCCCGCTGCTCCCAGATAAAACTGACGCTCTGCTTCCGATCCAATCATTACCTTCGCCTGTCGCGACTCACCGAATAACCATTCTCACACATCCGCGACCTGGGGATGCTGTCGAATTCCGCCCTTGCTGATCAGGTTCAGGGCCTCAATGTAAGCCTTGGCGGACGCGATGATGATATCAGTATCAGCACCCACGCCGTTAACGATGCGGCCACCGCGCTCCAGGCGTACCGTCACCTCGCCCTGGGCATCGGTGCCGCTGGTAATGTTGTTTACGGAATACAGCTGGAGATTGCAGCCCGAATCCACCAGAGATTCGATTGCCTTGAACGTGGCATCGACCGGCCCGCTGCCCTCGGCTTCAACCTTGTGCTCTTTGCCGTCTACGCTCAGCGTGAGATTGGCTTTGGGCACGACTCCGGTCTCCGAGCAGACCTGCATACAGACCAGGCCATAACGGCCGTCTTCCTCTTTCTGCCGGGTATCGCTGGCAATCGCCTGAAGATCCTCATCGAAAATCTCATGTTTCAGATCTGCCAGCGCCTTGAACCGTGTAAAGGCCTCATTCAGCTCCGTCTCGGTCTCAAACTGAATTCCGAGCTCCAGCAATCGGGTACGGAAGGCGTTCCGACCGGAGTGTTTGCCCAGGACGAGGCTGTTGGTATGCCAACCAACGTCCTGCGCCCGCATGATCTCATAGGTCTCCCGGTGCTTCAGAACCCCATCCTGGTGTATCCCGGATTCATGGGCAAAGGCATTGGCGCCGACGATAGCCTTGTTGGGCTGTACCGGAAAACCGGTGATTGTAGAAACAAGACGAGACGCCGGCACGATGTGCTGGGCATCAATGCGGGTATCGATATGGAACAGATCCTGGCGGGTACGAACCGCCATGACAATTTCTTCGAGCGCCGCGTTACCGGCCCGCTCACCCAGCCCATTGATGGTGCACTCTACCTGACGGGCTCCCTGGGAAACCGCCGCCAGGGAGTTCGACACAGCCAGTCCCAGGTCGTTGTGGCAATGCACCGAAAAAATGGCCTTGTCCGCGTTTGGAATCCGGTTCAACAACTGACGGATGGTTTCACCGAACTGCTCGGGAATGGCATAACCGACCGTATCCGGGATATTGATCGTGCTGGCACCGGCATCGATGGCGGCCTCGATGATCCGGCAGAGGAAGTCCAGTTCGGAACGTCCGGCGTCCTCGCAGGAGAATTCGACGTCGTCGACATGACTCCGCGCACGTTTCACTGAGCGAACCGCCTGCTCAATCACTTCATCCGGCTGCATCTGCAGCTTGTGCTTCATGTGAATGGGCGACGTGGCTATAAACGTATGAATACGCCCGCGCTGTGCCGGCCGGATAGCTTCTGCCGCGCGATCGATATCCTTGTCGAGCGCCCGGGCTAGACTGCAGATCGTTGAGTCCTTGATGGACTCGGCGATCGCTTTCACCGCCTCGAAATCGCCCTGGCTGGCAATCGCGAATCCTGCCTCAATAACATCCACCCGGAGCTTTTCCAGCGCTTTCGCAATGCGGAGCTTCTCGGCTTTGTTCATGGTGGCACCGGGGCTTTGCTCGCCATCACGGAGCGTTGTATCGAAGATAACCAGGTGATCAGTGGCAGGCATTGGCAGGCTCCATTCTGAGATGTCGTTCGTTATGGGGAGAGTATATCACCGGCCTGCCGTGAGTGAGGCCGTGAATTTCAGGCAATAAAAAACCCCAGCATCAAGGATGCTGGGGTTTTGGTATTAGGCGCCTGACGATGACCTACTCTCACATGGGCAACGCCACACTACCATCGGCGCTGGTCTGTTTCACTTCTGAGTTCGGGATGGGATCAGGTGGTTCCAGACCGCTATGGTCGTCAGGCAAAACGGTTGATCACTGGGGGACGAGAAGGAACTGAGTGATGTTGATTTCGATTGAGCGGTTAGGCTCTGCGTTATCCGCAATTGTCTTGGGTGTTATATAGTCAAGCCGCACGAGCAATTAGTATCGGTTAGCTCAACGCCTCGCAGCGCTTACACACCCGACCTATCAACGTCCTGGTCTTGAACGGCTCTTCAGGGACCTCGAGGGTCCAGGGAGATCTCATCTTGGAAGGGGCTTCCCGCTTAGATGCTTTCAGCGGTTATCCTGTCCGAACATAGCTACCGGGCAATGCGACTGGCGTCACAACCCGAACACCAGAGGTTCGTCCACTCCGGTCCTCTCGTACTAGGAGCAGCTTTCCTCAAATCTCCAACGTCCACGGCAGATAGGGACCGAACTGTCTCACGACGTTCTAAACCCAGCTCGCGTACCACTTTAAATGGCGAACAGCCATACCCTTGGGACCGGCTTCAGCCCCAGGATGTGATGAGCCGACATCGAGGTGCCAAACACCGCCGTCGATGTGAACTCTTGGGCGGTATCAGCCTGTTATCCCCGGAGTACCTTTTATCCGTTGAGCGATGGCCCTTCCATACAGAACCACCGGATCACTATGACCTACTTTCGTACCTGCTCGACGTGTCTGTCTCGCAGTTAAGCGGGCTTGTGCCATTACACTAACCGCATGATGTCCGACCATGCTTAGCCCACCTTTGTGCTCCTCCGTTACGCTTTGGGAGGAGACCGCCCCAGTCAAACTACCCACCACACAGTGTCCTCATCCCCGATAAGGGGACCAAGTTAGAACCTCAAACATGTCAGGCTGGTATTTCAAGGTTGGCTCCATGAGAACTGGCGTTCCCACTTCAAAGCCTCCCAGCTATCCTACACAAACATGCTCAAAGTTCACTGTGAAGCTATAGTAAAGGTTCACGGGGTCTTTCCGTCTAGCCGCGGATACACCGCATCTTCACGGCGATTTCAATTTCACTGAGTCTCGGGTAGAGACAGCGCCCCCATCGTTACGCCATTCGTGCAGGTCGGAACTTACCCGACAAGGAATTTCGCTACCTTAGGACCGTTATAGTTACGGCCGCCGTTTACCGGGGCTTCGATCAAGAGCTTCGCGCAAGCGCTAACCCCATCAATTAACCTTCCGGCACCGGGCAGGCGTCACACCGTATACGTCCACTTTCGTGTTTGCACAGTGCTGTGTTTTTAATAAACAGTCGCAGGGGCCTGGTATCTTCGACTGGCTTCAGCTCCACCCGCAGGGATTTCACTTACCACCAGCGTGCCTTCTCCCGAAGTTACGGCACCATTTTGCCTAGTTCCTTTACCCGAGTTCTCTCAAGCGCCTTGGTATTCTCTACCTGACCACCTGTGTCGGTTTGGGGTACGGTCTCGAATAGCCTGAAGCTTAGAAGATTTTCCTGGAAGCATGGCATCAATGACTTCCCGCTCTAAGAGCAGTCGTCGTCGCGTCTCGAGATTGTGGACCCGGATTTGCCTAAGTCCACTCCCTACTCGCTTAAACCGGGACAACCGTCGCCCGGCTCACCTAGCCTTCTCCGTCTCTCCATCGCAGCTATCCAAGGTACGGGAATATTAACCCGTTTCCCATCGACTACACCTTTCGGTCTCGCCTTAGGGGCCGACTCACCCTGCGCCGATTAGCGTTGCGCAGGAACCCTTGGTCTTCCGGCGTGCGGGTTTTTCACCCGCATTGTCGTTACTCATGTCAGCATTCGCACTTCTGATACCTCCAGCATGCTTCTCAACACACCTTCGCAGGCTTACAGAACGCTCCCCTACCCCGCATACAAAGTATGCAGCCGCAGCTTCGGTGACCAGTTTGAGCCCCGTTACATCTTCCGCGCAGGCCGACTCGACTAGTGAGCTATTACGCTTTCTTTAAAGGATGGCTGCTTCTAAGCCAACCTCCTAGCTGTCTGAGCCTTCCCACATCGTTTCCCACTTAACTGGTACTTGGGGACCTTAGCTGGCGGTCTGGGTTGTTTCCCTCTTCACGACGGACGTTAGCACCCGCCGTGTGTCTCCCGGATAGTACTCACAGGTATTCGGAGTTTGCATCGGGTTGGTAAGTCGGGATGACCCCCTAGCCGAAACAGTGCTCTACCCCCTGTGGTATTCGTCCGAGGCGCTACCTAAATAGCTTTCGGGGAGAACCAGCTATCTCCGGGCTTGATTAGCCTTTCACTCCGATCCACAAGTCATCCCCTGGCTTTTCAACGACAGTGGGTTCGGTCCTCCAGTGCCTGTTACGGCACCTTCAACCTGCTCATGGATAGATCGCCCGGTTTCGGGTCTATGCCCAGCGACTAAATCGCCCTATTCAGACTCGGTTTCCCTACGGCTCCCCTAAACGGTTAACCTCGCCACTGAACATAAGTCGCTGACCCATTATACAAAAGGTACGCCGTCACGGAACAAGTCCGCTCCGACTGCTTGTACGCATACGGTTTCAGGATCTATTTCACTCCCCTCACAGGGGTTCTTTTCGCCTTTCCCTCACGGTACTGGTTCACTATCGGTCAGTCAGGAGTATTTAGCCTTGGAGGATGGTCCCCCCATGTTCAGACAGGATATCACGTGTCCCGTCCTACTCGATTTCACCAGACTCAGGTTTCGGATACGGGGCTATCACCCACTATGGCGGCACTTTCCAGAGCCTTCTCCTACCAGTTGTCTAGCTTAAGGGCTAGTCCCCGTTCGCTCGCCGCTACTTAGGGAATCTCGGTTGATTTCTTTTCCTCGGGGTACTTAGATGTTTCAGTTCCCCCGGTTCGCCTCTTACACCTATGTATTCAGTGCAAGATACCGACCCGAAAGTCGGTGGGTTTCCCCATTCAGAAATGCCCGGATCACAGCTTGTTTGCCAGCTCCCCGAACCTTATCGCAGGCTTCCACGTCTTTCATCGCCTCTGACTGCCAAGGCATCCACCGTATGCGCTTAGTTGCTTGACTATATAACCCCAAGACAACTGTGTTCCATTCATCGACAACCTGGTAAACCAGGGCATCAATAAGTGGAGACAGTTCCTTGAAGCGATATAACAACCACTTCAACGACAACACCGGATAACGCTTGAAATCGTTATCACTCTGATTAATGAATTCCGGAGATAATGGAATTCATCAATCGTGTTCTATCTCGTCCAATTTGTTAAAGAGCAAATCTGACCCAGTGATCAGAAAGAAGATCTTCAGCTACAACTCTTAATCGAGTCACACAACTGAAAAGCTTGTTTCTGTACACTGCTAACCGAAGTTAGTCAGTTATGTAAGCATCGATCGTTCAGGCTTTTGGTGGAGCCAGGCGGGATCGAACCGCCGACCTCCTGCGTGCAAGGCAGGCGCTCTCCCAGCTGAGCTATGGCCCCTCGATCTTCCACACAAGCCAGGTCGTTTAACCTTAGCTATAGAATTGTGTGGATCTAGGCGCTTGCAAGCGTAGCGTGCGAGTCGCACGTGAGCTTGGAAGCAACGACGAGCCACGCAATTCTGGTGGGTCTGGGTGGACTTGAACCACCGACCTCACCCTTATCAGGGGTGCGCTCTAACCACCTGAGCTACAGACCCAAAAACACGGGCCTGCAACGACCCATCTGCTCTCTTTATTCAGCTAACCAAGTAATTCGTGTGGACTCTGACCGAAGCATTCGGCTTCGTTTAAGGAGGTGATCCAGCCGCAGGTTCCCCTACGGCTACCTTGTTACGACTTCACCCCAGTCATGAACCACACCGTGGTGATCGTCCTCCCGAAGGTTAGACTAACCACTTCTGGTGCAATCCACTCCCATGGTGTGACGGGCGGTGTGTACAAGGCCCGGGAACGTATTCACCGTGACATTCTGATTCACGATTACTAGCGATTCCGACTTCACGCAGTCGAGTTGCAGACTGCGATCCGGACTACGATGCGTTTTGTGAGATTGGCTCCCCCTCGCGGGTTTGCAGCCCTCTGTGCGCACCATTGTAGCACGTGTGTAGCCCTGGCCGTAAGGGCCATGATGACCTGACGTCATCCCCACCTTCCTCCGGTTTGTCACCGGCAGTCTCCCTAGAGTTCTCAGCCGAACTGCTAGCAACTAGGGATAGGGGTTGCGCTCGTTACGGGACTTAACCCAACATCTCACGACACGAGCTGACGACGGCCATGCAGCACCTGTGTCAGAGTTCCCGAAGGCACCAATCCATCTCTGGAAAGTTCTCTGCATGTCAAGGCCAGGTAAGGTTCTTCGCGTTGCGTCGAATTAAACCACATGCTCCACCGCTTGTGCGGGCCCCCGTCAATTCATTTGAGTTTTAACCTTGCGGCCGTACTCCCCAGGCGGTCTACTTAGTGCGTTAGCTGCGCCACTAAGACTTCAAGAGTCCCAACGGCTAGTAGACATCGTTTACGGCGTGGACTACCAGGGTATCTAATCCTGTTTGCTCCCCACGCTTTCGCACCTCAGTGTCAGTATTGGTCCAGGTAGCCGCCTTCGCCACTGGTGTTCCTTCCTATATCTACGCATTTCACCGCTACACAGGAAATTCCACTACCCTCTACCATACTCTAGCCTGACAGTTCGAAATGCCGTTCCCAGGTTAAGCCCGGGGCTTTCACATCTCGCTTATCAAACCACCTACGCGCGCTTTACGCCCAGTAATTCCGATTAACGCTTGCACCCTCCGTATTACCGCGGCTGCTGGCACGGAGTTAGCCGGTGCTTCTTCTGTGAGTAACGTCAAGCCCTACGAGTATTAGTCGCAGAGTTTTCCTCCTCACTGAAAGTGCTTTACAACCCGAAAGCCTTCTTCACACACGCGGCATGGCTGGATCAGGGTTGCCCCCATTGTCCAATATTCCCCACTGCTGCCTCCCGTAGGAGTTCGGGCCGTGTCTCAGTCCCGATGTGGCTGATCATCCTCTCAGACCAGCTACGGATCGTCGCCTTGGTAGGCCTTTACCCCACCAACTAGCTAATCCGACATAGGCACATCCAATAGCGCAAGGTCCGAAGATCCCCTGCTTTCCCCCGAAGGGCGTACGCGGTATTAATCCGGGTTTCCCCGGGCTATCCCCCACTACTGGGCAGTTTCCTATGCATTACTCACCCGTCCGCCGCTCGTCAGCGGGGTGCAAGCACCCCCTGTTACCGCTCGACTTGCATGTGTTAAGCCTGCCGCCAGCGTTCAATCTGAGCCATGATCAAACTCTTCAGTTTAAATCATACAAGAATCCGAAGATTCTCTATTCTTGCTCAAGACAAAACTCAATTTCGACGAGTCACTGTCCTGATATTTCATATCCGAAATACCTCGGCCAGCGCCCACACGAATTACTTGGTCAACTTTTTAAAGAGCGTTTGAGCTGTTGCTCAATCAAGGCCGCGTATTCTACATCGTTACGCCACCTTGTCAACCGTTAATCTGAAGAATTATAAAACTCATTTTCTTCAGTACTTTCAGACGGTTACTTCTGATCGGAAAACCGCTGTGAGTGGCTTGTCCCTCAGAAGTGGTGCGCATTCTACAGGCGTCAGGAAAACTGTCAACGAGGTTTTTGAATTAATTTATAGCGGTATCGGTTTCCACGTATCCGCCTGATCAGTCAGTGATCAGATCGTACTCTTTTTACTCAAAATCAGCCTCTGACAAACGGAATCAGCGCGCGACTCCCGCTCCATTTCCAACGAAGCGCCAGCAGAACTGCAATTATCAGGCCGTACACCACCATTTCTCCAACGTCACTGCGGGACTGCCAGATGAAATGAACCCATGCCGCTATCGCAATCGGGTACACCAGCTTATGCAAGCCTTTCCATTGCCGGCCCATCCGCCTCATCATCCCCTTTGTTGAGGTTAACGCCAGTGGCACAAGCATAAGGAAAGACACCGCCCCCGCCAGGATATATGGCCGCTTGGTGAACGTGGCCCATAGATCGCTCCAGCCAAGAATGAACTGCAAAAACGCCAATACATGCAACACCGCATAAAAGAACGCAAACAGGCCAAGCATCCGGCGGACCCGAATCCACGCTCCCCACCCTGTCCAACGCTTGAGCGGTGTCATGCATAAGGTAGCAATCAATAACTGAAATGCCGCGATGCCCAGCGACTCTGTTACTTCTTGCCCGGGATCCGGGCCGAGGGACTGGCTGGCAATGCTGGCAATCAGCACCAACAGGGGAACGCTGGCGAGCAGCGCTACCAGCAGGCGAAACGCCAGCACAAACCCCGGTTGGTTCAGCACACGCTTCTCGTTCATCAATAGAACTTGCTCAAATCCATGCCCTTGTACAGATCGGCAACCTGTTCTCCATAGCCATTGAACTTGACGGTTTCCATGTAGTTGGGAGAGAGCAAGCCAGAGGGCAGCCTGCGCTCCCGCTTCTGGCTCCACCTCGGATGGTCAACTTCAGGGTTCACGTTGGCATAGAAGCCATACTCCTGGGGCGCAAGCATTTCCCAGGTAGTCTTGGGGCGCTCCTCCTGAAAGCGAATCTTGACGATCGACTTGATGCTCTTGAAACCGTACTTCCAGGGCACGACAAGCCGGATAGGCGCGCCATTCTGATTTGGCATGGTCTTGCCGTAGAGCCCAACAGCCAGGAAGCTTAACTCGTTCATTGCCTCGTCCATGCGAAGACCTTCCTGATAAGGCCAGTCGATGGTGCTGAACAGCGAGCGCTGACCTCGCATCTGGTCCGGATCATAGAGGGTCTCGAAATAGACGTACTTCGCCCTGGAAGTCGGTTCGAGCCGCTTAAGAATGTCGACCAAGGGGATCCCGATCCAGGGAATCACCATCGACCAGGCCTCGACACAACGAAGCCGATACACCCGTTCCTGATACTCGTGAGGTTTCAGCAGATCTTCCAACGCATACGCACCGGGCCGATCACATTCGCCTTCAACAACCACGGACCAGGGATCAACGGTCATCTCATCGGCGTACTTCGCCGGATCCCCTTTTCCAGTGCCGAACTCGTAAAAGTTGTTGTAGCGGGTTACATCCTCAAAAGGGGTTTTTTCCTCGTCGGTGGAAAAGCCGGGCATCGGAACAAAATCCAGCGCTTCTCCCGGGACAGGAAGCTTCGCTGCCGACAACAGACCGGGCACTGAAAGGCCAGCGGCCACAGCCAGGGTGCCGGACATAAATTGACGGCGGTTCAGGTAAACAGACTCGGGCGTAACTTCAGAATGAGGCAAAGCCCAGGAAGGGCGTTTCTTGATGAGCATGGAAAGTCTCCGTCGGGGCATCAGCCAGCAAAGGCGTTGACCGGAGACTGTATTGAAAATTCCCGGACCTCACTGAGGAGGCCCGGAAGGGGTGCTCAGTCAGCGGCGCCTGGAGCTTTCCGTGGCTTGCCACGGAAAAGCGCACGAACAGGGCCGGACAACGCGTATATCAGAAATCCAGTAAACAATACGGTTGCAGGATCCAGCGCGATCACTACAAAAACCAGCACCACAAGCAGAATGGCGGCAAACGGTACACGGCCACGCAGGTCCAGATCCTTGAAACTGCGGTACAGAATATTGCTCACCATCAAAACACCGGCACCTCCGACCACAAACATGGTCAACAAGGTGAGCCAGGTAGACGGTTCGAAAAGATGGAAACACCAGACCAGGCCCGCGACACAGGCAGCCGCAGCCGGACTCGGCAAGCCGACAAAGAATTTCTTATCGACCGAGCCAATCTGGGTATTGAAGCGTGCCAGGCGCAAAGCGGCGCCAGCCACGTAGATAAAGGTGATGGCCCAACCAACCTTGTCGAAGGCGTTCAGTGACCAGAAAAAGGCTACCAGCCCGGGAGCGACGCCGAAGGCCACCATGTCGGCCAGACTGTCGTACTCCTCACCGAATTTACTCTGGGTATTGGTCATCCGGGCGACCCGGCCGTCGAGACCGTCCAGAATCATCGACACAAAAATAGCGATGGCGGCATTGTCAAAGACGCCGTTGGCGGCAGAAACAATGGCGTAAAAACCTGAGAACAGCGAAGCGGTAGTGAGCGCATTGGGAAGCAGGTATATCCCCTTGCGGCGCACGGGCGCACCTCCTACCAGCTCTTCTTCAACCACTTCCCCGGCCTCGACTTCATAGTCCGGGTTCTGCTTGCCGTCGGCGGATTTTCTTTCTTCAGTCATTCCCATTACTCCGGAAAGCGTTTGGGCGGAGTATATACGAAAAACGCGGCCACCCGGGCCGCGTTTTTCAAAACCAGGCGGAATTCCGCTTAGTTTTTGTCCTTATCCACAATCTTGTTCGCGGAGATCCAGGGCATCATGCCGCGCAGTTTTTCACCAACCACTTCGATTTCGTGGGCAGCGTTCTGACGACGACGCGCCGTCATGGACGGATAGTTCAGAGCGCCTTCAGAGATAAACATCTTGGCGTACTCGCCGCTCTGGATGCGCTTCAGTGCGTTACGCATCGCTTCACGGGACTGCTCGTTGATGATTTCGGGACCGGTCACATACTCGCCATACTCCGCGTTGTTGGAGATGGAGTAGTTCATGTTGGCTATACCGCCCTCGTACATCAGATCGACGATCAACTTCAGCTCGTGCAGACACTCGAAGTACGCCATTTCCGGCTCGTAACCGCCTTCCACGAGCGTTTCGAACGCCGCTTTAACCAGCTCCACGGTACCACCACAGAGAACGGCCTGCTCACCGAACAGATCAGTTTCGGTCTCATCCTTGAACGTGGTTTCGATGATGCCGGTACGGCCGCCACCGATACCGCTGGCGTATGACAGAGCCAGATTCTTGGCGTTGCCGGAGGAATCCTGGAAGATAGCGATCAGGTCGGGAATACCACCGCCGTTGGCGAACTCGGTGCGCACGGTGTGGCCCGGTGCCTTGGGAGCAATCATGATGACGTCCAGATCCTTACGCGGAACGATCTGGTTGTAGTGGATAGCAAAGCCGTGGGCGAACGCCAGGGTGGCGCCTTGCTGCAGATTCGGCTCGATTTCCGCCTTGTACAGCTGGGCCTGGTATTCGTCCGGAGTCAGAACCATGACAACGTCGGCGGCGGCAACGGCAGACGGCACGTCGCTGGTCTTCAGACCATAGGCTTCCGCCTTGGCGATGGAAGAAGAACCCGGGCGCAGGCCCACGGTCACGTCAACCCCGGACTCTTTCAGGTTGCACGCGTGAGCGTGGCCCTGGGAGCCGAAACCAATGATGGCAACTTTCTTGCCCTGGATGATGGAAAGATCGCAATCCTTATCGTAGTAAACCTGCATGAGAAACCTCTGTTATTTGTGATGGCCCCGAAGAGCCATATTGTTCAAACCCTGTTTGAAATCGTTAAAGGCTGAGCACCTTCTCGCCCCGGGCGATACCGGATACACCGCTGCGCACCACTTCCAGTACGCCCGACGTGCCAACGGCCTGAATAAAGCCGTCCAGCTTCTCGCTGTCACCTGCCAACTGAACCGTGTAAACGGAGCTGGTCACATCCACGATCTGGCCGCGGAAAATGTCCACCGTACGCTTGATCTCGGCACGCTGGGAACCGGTGGCTTTCAGCTTGACCAGCATCAGTTCGCGTTCGATATGGGCGCCTTCGGTGAGATCCACCAGCTTGACGACTTCAATCAGCTTGTTCAGTTGTTTGGTGATCTGCTCGATCACCTTGTCAGAACCCGTGGTGGTCACCGTCAGACGGGACAAGGTCTCGTCCTCGGTTGGCGCCACGGTGAGTGTTTCGATGTTGTAGTTGCGCTGGGAAAACAGACCTACCACCCGCGACAGGGCGCCAGGTTCGTTTTCAAGCAAAACAGAAATGATTCGACGCATGATCAGACCCTCTCCGTCTTGCTGAGCCACATATCTTTCATGGAACCCCGGGCAACCTGCATCGGATACACGTGCTCAAAGCGATCCACGTAGATATCCACGAATACCAGCTCGTCTTTCATGGCCAGCACTTCTTTTAGCTTGGTCTCCAGGTCCTCCTTCTTCTCAATCCGGACACCCTTGTGGCCGTAGGCTTCCGCCAGCTTGATGAAGTCGGGCAGGGATTCCATGTAGGACTCGGCATGGCGGGACTCGTAGTTCATGTCCTGCCATTGCTTGACCATACCCAGAGCCTGGTTATTCAGGTTAATGATCTTAACCGGCAGGTTGTACTGCTTGCAGGTCGACAGCTCCTGGATGTTCATCTGGATACTGCCCTCACCGGTAATGCACAGTACTTCGTCGTCCGGGTGGGTCAGTTTTACCCCCATGGCCGCCGGCAGCCCGAAGCCCATAGTGCCGAGACCACCGGAATTGATCCAGCGGTTGGGCTTATCGAACTTGTAGTACTGGGCCGCGAACATCTGATGCTGACCCACATCGGAAGTCACGAAGGCTTCGCCGTTGGTCAAGCGACACAGCATTTCAATGACTTCCTGGGGCTTGATCACATCCGGGCTGGTCTCATAGCGCATGCCATGGAATGCCCGCCACTCGTCGATCTGCTTCCACCAGGAAGCGATTGCGTCCGCGTCCGGCTTTTCGTTGGCTTCCTTCACCAGCGACAGCATTTCCTTGAGCACAGCGTCAACCGGGCCAACGATGGGCACATCGGCATCCACGGTTTTGGAAATCGAGGCCGGGTCGATGTCGATATGGATAATGCGCGCGCCCGGACAAAACTTCTCGGTAGCGTTGGTAACCCGGTCGTCAAACCGGGCTCCCACGCAGAGAATGAGATCCGAGTGGTGCATGGCCATGTTGGCTTCGTAGGTGCCGTGCATGCCAAGCCAGCCGAGGTGCTGCTTATCGCTGGCCGGGTAACAGCCAATGCCCATCAGGGTATTGGTGATCGGATAGCCCAGCAGCCTTACTAGCTCGGTCAGCTGATCCGACGCCTTGCCCAGAACAACCCCACCACCTGCATAGATAATTGGTCGCTTCGCCGCCAGCATCATGTCGACCGCTTTCTTGATCTGACCGGCATGGCCGCGAATAGCGGGGTTGTACGAGCGCAGTTTGACCTTCTTGGGATAGGCGTACTCGTAACGCTCGTTCGGCGTGGTCATATCCTTGGGAATGTCCACGACCACAGGACCGGGGCGACCGGTCGCGGCAATGTAATACGCCTTGCGGATAATCTCCGGGATTTCCTCGGGATGACGGACACTGAGGTTGTGCTTAACCACCGGACGGGAGACACCCATCATATCGGTTTCCTGGAACGCGTCCTCGCCGATGAGAGTGGACGCAACCTGGCCGCACAGAACCACCATGGGGATGGAATCCATGAATGCGGTGGCAATGCCAGTGATGGTGTTGGTGGCTCCAGGACCCGAGGTCACCAGTACGGTACCTGGTTTTCCGGTCGCGCGGGCATAACCGTCGGCCATGTGGACCGCCGCCTGCTCGTGCCTTACCAGAATGTGCTTGACTTTGTCCTGCCTGAACAGCGCATCATAAATATGAAGGGCTGCACCACCCGGATAGCCGTATATGTATTCGATGCCTTCATCTTGAAGGGACCGGATCAGCATATCGGCGCCAGACAATAACTCCACGATTTTCTACCCTCTTCTACGAGTGAATGAGCCGGGAAGGCTCCCGGTTGCCTGGATTCACGGTGTCCATGCTTCTTTTGAAAGCGGAACCGGCTGCTCCTCCACACCTTGTTAAGAGGTTGTCTCCTGGCCAGCCGCCCTCCTGAGGGTTGCGGAGAACGGCCAATCAACGGGTTGCACGTAAGCAACAACCATCCCGCGACGGATGCGCGGCGCGTTCAGTGTGGTAATTGATGGGGGATACTCGCTCGGGATTGCCTGCCGTATTGACCCCAGTCTTCAGGCAATCGGTAATTCTGACAGCGCGAAACTCCCTGTCAATAGCCGCTGCAGGTTTCTGTGCCTATACTGGCCGAAGGTCTGCCATACTTGGAACAAATCCGATACAAAGATTTGAACCAGACAGAAGAAAATCCGCAATAGCGATGGCATGATAGGCAACATTGAAATTAAAAAAACGGGCCCGGTCTATCCAGGTTGTCTGCCTGCCCGGGAGCAGTGAACATACGCGAGTTGAGCCATGAACAGAAAAATCCTGACGCTGACCTTATTACTGGCCGTTGTACCTGGTGTCGCCATGAGCGCCTCCGTCTATAAATGGACCGATGAAAACGGGGTTACCCACTTCGGAGACCGACAGCCCACGGGCTCGAAGGCCGAACGAGTCAATGTACGCTCCGGCACTTCTTCAGACGCATCCGGCAATCGACAGAGCCCTCAGGAGCGACTACAGAATATGCAGGAACAGCAGAATGAGCAGGCGGAACAGCGAAAGGAAACTGCAGTTGAAGAGGCCCGCAGAAAACAGCGGGAGGCAAACTGCGCGACGGCACGCTCCAATCTTGAGCTGATAGAGCGCAATGCCCGCATCCGCATCGAGGAAAATGGCGAGCAACGATACCTGAGCCAAGAGGAAATCGCCGAGAAAAAAGCCGAAGCCCTAAGAATTGCTGAAGAAAACTGCGGGCCAGTGAAAAATAGTGACCAACAGTAAATCTTAAAAGAAAGGGTCAGATGAAAACTCATCTGACCCTTTCCAAAGTTCAAGCTTTTGTAAAATTCAGGTGGTGATCCTCCACCGTACCCTTGATCACATCCCCCGGCACGAACTCTCCCTGTAGCAGACGCTGAGCCAGCGGATTCTCGATCATTCGCTGAATAGCCCGCTTCAAAGGCCGCGCGCCATATACCGGGTCGTACCCGACTTCGGCCAGCAACTCCATCGCGGCGTCATCCAGCTCCAGCTTCATATCCTGCTCTTTCAGGCGCTTGCTCAGAGACTCGATCTGAATCCGGGCAATGCCCTGGATTTGACTCTCCGCCAGTGGGTGGAACACCACCACTTCATCCACGCGGTTGATGAACTCGGGGCGGAAATGAGTGCCGACGACTTCCATGACGGCATTCTTCATGACCTCGTAGTTCTCCTCACCCGCCTTCTGCTGAATGATGTCCGAGCCGAGGTTTGAGGTCATGACAATGACCGTGTTCCGGAAGTCGACGGTCCTGCCCTGCCCGTCCGTCAGGCGACCATCTTCAAGTACCTGCAAAAGAATGTTGAACACATCCGGATGGGCTTTCTCCACCTCATCCAGCAGCAACACGGAATACGGCCTGCGACGAACCGCTTCAGTGAGGTAACCACCTTCCTCGTAGCCGACATAGCCCGGAGGCGCACCGATCAGGCGGGCCACGGAATGCTTCTCCATGAACTCGGACATATCGATGCGAACCATGGCTTCCTCGGTATCGAACAGAAAGGACGCCAGGGCCTTGCAAAGCTCGGTTTTACCCACACCGGTCGGGCCGAGGAACAAAAACGAACCGTTGGGGCGATTGGGATCGGACAACCCCGCCCGCGAACGGCGCACGGCGTTGGACACAGCTTCAACCGCCTCATCCTGGCCGATAACCCGACCATGGAGCGCTTCTTCCATGCGCATCAGTTTATCGCGCTCGCCTTCGAGCATCTTGGACACCGGGATGCCGGTCCACTTGGAGACAATCTCGGCGATTTCCTCGTCGGTTACCCGGTTGCGAAGCAGCTTCATTTCCATCATTTCTGCCTGGCTGGCCATATCCAGCTGGCGCTCAAGCTCAGGAATCTGCCCGTACTGGAGCTCGGACATCTTGCCGAGGTCACCGGCACGACGGGCATTCTCCAGATCAATGCGGGCCTGTTCCAAGCGGCTCTTGATCTTCTGGGAACCATGCAGCGCGGCCTTTTCGGTATTCCAGACTTCTTCCAGATCGGCGTATTCGCGCTCGACACCGGTGATCACGTCGGACAGCTCCGACAGGCGCTTTTTCGAGGCAGCATCGGTCTCTTTCTTCAGAGCCTCACGCTCGATTTTCAGCTGAATCAGGCGACGCTCAAGGCGATCCAGGGCCTCCGGCTTCGAATCCATTTCCATACGAATCTGGGAAGCTGCCTCGTCCACCAGATCAATGGCCTTGTCCGGCAACTGACGATCGGCAATGTAACGATGCGACAGTTTGGCGGCGGCAATGATGGCGCCATCTGTCACCTCAACCCCGTGGTGAACCTCATAACGCTCTTTCAGGCCCCGCAGGATGGCGATGGTATCTTCCTCACTGGGTTCGCTCACCAGCACTTTCTGGAAGCGACGCTCAAGAGCCGCGTCCTTTTCGATATTTTCACGGTATTCGTCCAGGGTGGTCGCACCGACACAATGCAGCTCACCGCGGGCGAGGGCCGGCTTGAGCATATTACCGGCATCCATGGAGCCTTCGGCCTTGCCGGCACCGACCATGGTGTGAATCTCGTCGATGAACAGGATGATCTGACCTTCCTGTTTGGACAGTTCGTTCAGAACAGCTTTCAGGCGTTCTTCGAATTCACCCCGGAACTTGGCGCCGGCAATAAGGGCACCCATATCGAGTGACAGGACTTTCTTGTCCTTGAGGCCATCGGGCACCTCGCCGTTGACGATACGCTGGGCCAACCCTTCGACGATGGCGGTTTTACCAACGCCGGGCTCACCGATGAGGACCGGGTTGTTCTTCCGGCGGCGCTGCAATACCTGAATGGTGCGGCGAATTTCATCATCGCGGCCGATTACCGGGTCCAGCTTGCCGGCCTCGGCTCGCTCGGTAAGGTCAATGGTGTATTTGGACAGAGCCTGACGGTTTTCTTCGGCGCTGGCGTCGTTGACGGCTTCACCGCCGCGAACGTCGTCAATCGCTTTTTCCAGGGCAGCTTTATCAACGCCCTGCTCCCTGAGCACCCGGCCAAGGGTACCCCGGTCTTCCAGAGCGGCCAGCAACATGAGCTCACTGGAGATGTACTGGTCTTTGCGTTTCTGGGCGAGCTTGTCGGCAATGTTGAACAGCCGGCCCATGTCATTGGACATGGAGACGTCGCCGGCCGATCCCTGCACTTCGGGCAGGTTTTCGATTTCCCGGGCGATCGCCTGGCGAATGCGTCCGGGCTCTGCGCCGGCCTGCTTGAGCAGCGGCTTGATCGCGCTGCCTTCCTGATCAAGCAGTGCCTGCATCAGGTGCACCGGCTCAATGAAGTTGTGATCTTTTCCGACCGCGATGGACTGTGCGTCCGCGAGGGCGGTCTGCAACTTGCTGGTCAGCTTGTCGATTCTCATGTGTACTTTCCCCAAATTTCTGCGAATACCGTGGTGCCGTGGGTGGCGGATATTCGATTGCTTTGACAGTTAATGTAGGGGCAAGTAGAGGGACTTCAAGCGGAGGCTCGGTGTATTCGTCAGAAAATTGACGGCCGTCAGGTTTCAGTTTGGTGCAAGCCTGAGGCGGGAATGACTCTCAAGAACACGCTGTGAATACCCCTGCGGGGTCCAGCCTGCAATCACAGATTGCAGTCGTTCGTCTGTCGCATGAAGCTTCGCTTCATATACGCTCGGCCTCACCCATGTAGGCTTGGCTGCAGCATCCATGCTGCAGACAGTTCTAGAGAGTCATTCCCGCCCCAGGCCCAATCTTTGGAAATAACGCAAAGATAACCGGTCAGTTGTCGATAACCCTTAATTCAACCAGATCAAAGTTGCCATCCGCCCGGTCCGGCCCTCCCTGCGGTATGAAAAAAACCGATCTGAATCCTGAACGGTACACAGGCCACCGCCAGTCACGTTGGAAACACCGAGATGATTTAGCCTCAAAGTGGCAAGGGCATAGATATCTGCCATGAAATGACCCGGCCGAGCACCTTCGGCTGTGAAGGCGTGGACCGCTTTGGGATCATGGTCAAGGAAGGCTTCACGCACTTCCGGGCCGACCTCGAAGCTGTCCGGACCGATGGCCGGGCCGAGCCAGGCTTGCAGAGCTTCGGGCGCAACGGCCATCTTGCTCACCAGGTTCTCGATAACACCGCCACACAGGCTTCGCCAGCCACAGTGGGCGGCGCCAACAACTGTTCCTTCGCGATCGGCAAGGATAACGGGCAGGCAGTCAGCAGTAAGGATGGCGCAGGCGATGCCCGGATGACGGGTGTAGCTGGCGTCAGCCTTGGCGATTTGTCCGACGTTATCAGGGGTCAGTTCGACAACATCGATACCGTGCACCTGATTGAGCCAACCGATCTGCTCGCTTTTCAGCCCTGTGGACTCGGCGAGTCTTCGTCGATTCTGTCGCACATGATCCGGGTCGTCTTCGACGTGAACACCGAGGTTAAGACTGTTCCAGGGTCGACCGCTGACTCCACCGGCGCGGGTTGTGCTGATCGCCCGCACTCTGTCGGGCGCAGGCCAGTCCGGTTTCAGGGCGTCACTTTCAATAGTCACGGGTTTCCAGCTCCCGGGCGTGTTTGCGCAGAGCTTCAATCAACGCAACCATATCCTCAGGCAAGGGAACCTCCCAGGTCAGGATTTCACCGGTTTCCGGGTGTTCCAGGGTCAATTGCCGGGCGTGGAGGGCCTGACGGTTGAACGTCGAGAGGGCCTCTCTAAGCTCGTCAGTGGTTCCCTTGGGCAGTCTCAGCCGACCTCCATAGAGCGGATCTCCGACCAGCGGGTGTTTTACATGGGCCATATGAACCCGGATCTGATGGGTTCGGCCGCTTTCCAGTTTGCAGCGGACGTGAGTGTGGGCGGCAAAACGTTCCACCAGGCGATAATGGGTGACCGCCGGTTTGCCGGAGGCGACGACCGCCATTTTCTTGCGCTCCCGAGGATGCCGGCCGATGGGCGCATCAACCGTTGCGCCACCGGTGAGGGTGCCAACGACGACGGCCTCGTACTCACGACCCATGGTTCGGGTTTGCAGCTGATCGACCAGGGACGTATGCGCAATCAGGCTACGGGCCACGACCATAATGCCCGAGGTGTCTTTGTCGAGGCGGTGTACGATACCCGCCCTCGGCAGATTCTCGACCTCGGGTGCGTAGTTCAGCAGGGCATTGACCAGGGTTCCATCGGCATGGCCGGCGGCCGGGTGCACCACCAGGCCCGCGGGCTTGTTGATGACCAGCAAGTGCTCGTCCTCATAGACGATATCGAGCGAGATTTCCTCGGCCTGCCAGCTCACCTGAGCTTCCGGCTCGGCATCCAGCGCCAGGCGATCGTCCAGCATCACCTTGTCCCGAGGCTTTCGCACCTCACCATTTACTGTTAGCGCACCGCTTTTGATCCAGGATTGCAGGCGGGAACGGGAGTGTTCGGGCATCAGCTCTGCTGCGGCCTGATCCAGGCGCCTGTCGCTCAATTCCGGCGGCACAACAAAGTTGGCGAGGATTCGTTTTTCAGATGACATTAAGCCCCCAGGGCCTGTGTGTGTTACGTTTCGGTCAGATTATTGGAAACAGCGGGGCATTGCTCTGCACATGGCGTCACTTCCCCGCTACAATGACTGCCCTTGAATCAATCGACATTATACGGGATTCCGGAATGAGATCAGGTCTTCGTTTGCTCCTACTTTCCACACTGGTTGTTCTGGTCAGTGCCTGCGCCTCCAACAAGCAGGAGGAAGTGCTTCCGGAGAAGACCTATTACGAGAACGCCCGCGAGGCCATGACCTCTGGAAACTTTAACGAGGCAGAGCAGAACCTGGACGCCCTGGAAACCTATTACCCCTTCGGTCGCTACGCAGAGCAGGCCCAACTTGACCTGATCTATGCCCGCTACCAGAACCTCGACCTCGAAGGCTCCCGTGCGGCCGCCGACCGGTTCCTGCGTCTTAACCCTCAAAGCGATCATGCAGACTACGCACTCTACATGCGCGGCCTGGCCTCCTATAACCTCGATATCGGCCTTGCGGCCCGCTATTTCCCGATTGATGTCGCGGCTCGGGATCCGGGTGAGCAGTTGCAGTCGTTCCGCGATTTTTCTGAACTGCTGAACCGCTATCCGGACAGCCAGTACGTCGCGGATGCCCGCCAGCGAATGATCGCGGTGCGCAATCGCATGGCCGAACTGGAACTCTACGCGGCCCGCTACTATGTGAAACGCCAGGCCTATGTCGCAGCCAACAACCGGGCAAGATACATCATCGAGAATTACCCGACAGCGACGGTCACCGAAGAGGCCCTGATTATCCTCGCGGAAACCTTCCGCTTCCTCGAACTGAGAAAAGGATCGCAGGATGCCATTGCCATGCTGCGCACCAACTTTCCGGAGAGTGACGCCTTCAATGCCGACGGCGAGTTTGATGTGGACCTGCTGAAGGGCGAAAACCGGTCACTGACGAACGTCGTAACCTTTGGTTTGATGGGCGACGAATAAAGTCTGAAATCGGGGCCAGGTGGTAATGCCATCTGCCCCCAAACTCCCGCGTCTACTTCCCGCTTTTCCAGCCATTTGTGATCGGATAGCGCCGGTCTTTCCCAAACCCGCGCTCCGTAATACGGACGCCGATCGGTGCCTGCCTGCGTTTATACTCGTTGATATCTACAAGGCGAATAACCCGCTCAACGTCGACTCGCTCGAAACCTTCCGCAACGATCGCATCGGCACTGAAATCCCGCTCTACATACAGATTCAGGATCTGATCGAGCACGTCATAACCGGGCAGGCTGTCCTCGTCTTTCTGATCCGGCGCCAGCTCTGCCGAGGGTGGACGGGTGATCACCCGCTCGGGGATCACTTCGCCCTCCGAAAGCGTGTTGCGGTATTTGGCCAGACGGAACACCAGGGTTTTAGGCACATCCTTTAGAACGTCAAAGCCGCCCGCCATATCGCCATAGAGCGTTGAATAGCCCACCGCCATCTCGCTCTTGTTCCCGGTGGTCAGCACCAGGGAACCGAACTTGTTGGACAGGGACATCAATAAGACGCCACGCAGTCGCGCCTGCAGGTTTTCCTCGGTTGTATCCGGCGTAGTGCCCTCAAAAGGCCCGGCCAGAGTTTCCATAAAGGCGTCGTACATGGGCTCAATCGAGAACACATCGTACTGCACGCCCAGGGCAACGGCCTCCGCTTCGGCATCCTCAAGGCTCATGCTGGAGGTGTAGCGAAACGGCATCATCACCGCGCGCACCCTATCCTTGCCCAGTGCATCGACGGCAACTGCCAGAGTTACTGCCGAGTCGATGCCGCCTGAGAGCCCCAGAACCACCGATTTGAATCCGTTCTTGTTGACGTAATCCCGCACACCGGTCACCAGGGCGCGGTAGACATTGGCCTCCAGCGTCGGCTCTTCCGGCAAAGCCTGGGATACCGGCTGACAGTGGTGCTCGCACAGAAAGTCGACCGGATATAATCCTTCACCAAACTGAGGGGCCTCTGCAGTCAGCACACCGGAATGGTCAAACACCATGGAGCCACCGTCAAAAACCAGCTCGTCCTGACCGCCCACCAGATTCACGTAAACGATACTGACCAGATTCTCCCGGGACTTCCGCTCAAGCAACGCCTTCCTGCGTGCCTGTTTATCGATATCGTAGGGCGAGGCATTGAGGTTCAGGATAAGACGGGCGCCTGCAGCGGCGCAGTCCTCCACCGGCCCCTCCTTCCATAAATCCTCACACACAGTAATTCCCACCGGAACGCCCCGGATATCCAGAGTCAGGACATCCCGGCCCTCGGCAAAGTAACGCTTCTCGTCAAAGACCTGATAGTTGGGCGGGAAACGCTTGAAATACCGACCGGTAATTTCGCCGGCGTCGATGACCACCGCCGCGTTATACAGCAGCGCGCCATGGCGAAGGGGAGCACCGATAACGATCACCGGATCCAGCCTTTCCGCCTGCAGCCTTTCCAGCGCCTCATTTACGCGAACTTCCATGCTGGGCCGCAAGAGCAAATCTTCAGGTGGATAGCCAGTCAGGCAAAGCTCCGGGAACACCACCACATCCGCCTGATGCTCGGACGATGCCCGTCGGGCTGCGTCCAGAACTAGCTCGGTATTGCCAGGAATATCGCCCACCAGGAAATCCAACTGGGCCATCACCACCCGCAATTTTCTGGGAGACTCCCCGGACGCTGCCTGGTTTCCGGACACGGACATAAATCGGCTCCTGTAACTCATTGCCATGAAAAGGCTATTATAACCCCGCATAGGCGTGGATTTCTTCCGACCAACAGCGGATTCCTGTAAATCATGGCAGCAGATACACCAGTACGATCGGCCGAAGCGCTCGGCCCGGCCCCTTCGACACCGCCCGGAATCCAACAGGCCAAGCTGTTCAGGATCTACAACCACTACCGACTAGTGGTGAGCCTGATGCTGGTGGCACTGCTATTCGTGGATCCCGTCAACTTTGATATGCGCTTCCGACTGCTGGATTATTATCAGGCCGGCGTTTCCGCCTACCTCGGCCTGAACGCGTTTATTGCGTTGCTTCTGATCGCCGGATTTCACCCCAGCCAGCGCCACATAACACTTTCAATCCTGCTGGACATTCTGATCATGCATGGCCTGTTGCTCGCCAGCACAGGCATTACCAACGGCCTTGCCAACCTGGTGATTGTGTCGGTGGCCGCGGGCAACATTCTGACGCCAAGCCGCATGGGAACCTTCTATGCAGCGCTGGCAGCCATCTGCTCCCTTGGGATCTCAGGATGGGCAGTTCTGACCCTCGGAGAGTCGGCTGACGATATTGTTCGAGCCGGTTCACTGGGTATCCTCTACTTTGCAGCCGCTTTCGTCCTGCAAAGCATCTCCCGGCGAATGATGCGCAGCGAGGCATTGGCTACCAGCCGCGCCCGGAGCATCGCTGAACTTGAGAAAATCAACCAGCAGATCATTCAACGCATGCGCACCGGCATTCTGGTGCTCGACCGTTTCGGCCAGATCCGCCTTGCCAACGCCGCCGCCGAAGAGCTCTTATACGGCGCCCCCAAAGCCTCGGCACCGATTCACGAGCGAGCGACCGTTTTGCCAAAGCCCCTCAAACAGGGCCTGGACGCATGGCTAAAGGACCCGACACAGCGCATCGAACCCTTTCAACCCTCACCCACCTCGCCGCTATTGCAGGTCAACTTTACTCAGCTGGACCAGGAGCGAGGCGACCAGATCCTTGTATTCATCGAAGATATGAGCAAAGTCACCCAACAGGCCCAGCAAATGAAGCTGGCATCGCTGGGCAGACTCACGGCCGGCATTGCCCATGAAATCCGCAATCCGCTGGGGGCGATCAGCCACGCGGCCCAGCTCATGGAGGAATCCCCTAACCTCGACCCAGGTGATCATCAGATGCTCGGGATCATCCGGCGCCATTCGCGGCGGGTGAATGGCATCATCGAGAACGTGCTTGATCTTTCAAGGCGTCGAGCTGCCAACGCAGATCTGATCGAAGTTGCTCCATGGCTACAGGAATTCAAAGAAGACTTTCTGCAAACGCAGAATGAAGGCCGCGCTGAGGCCGACATTATTCTTAAAATCGATCCCCAACTGCCATCTGCGAGATTCGACAAGAGCCAGATTGAACAGGTCATGGTGAATCTTTGCGACAACGGGCTACGCTACAGTGAACAGCACTCGGGGCAACGAAGAATCGGCATCCATGCGGGGGCAACTGAGGACGGAGAGCGAACCTATATTGATGTCCGCGACCAGGGCCCTGGCATTGCACCCGAGCACAGAAATTCTGTGTTCGAACCCTTTTTCACCACAGACAAGACCGGAACCGGGCTCGGACTTTATCTGGCCCGGGAACTGTGCGAGGCTAATCAGGCCCATCTTTCGCTGGTAGAAGATAACAAACCCGGCTGCTGTTTTCGCATTACATTTGCTCATCCGGGGCGGATGATCTGAACCGGCGCCGGCGGATATCGGGCGCTTGAACAACGACATGGAACCGACGACACAAGATGACCAAATACACAGCGCTGATCGTTGATGATGAACCGGACATCCGGGAGTTACTTGAGATCACCCTCACCCGGATGGGCATAACAACCCTCACGGCACCCGACCTCACCAGCGCCCAGAAATTGCTGGAACAGAACACCACCCACCTCTGCCTGACCGACATGAACCTGCCAGACGGTAATGGCATTGAACTGGTCCAGTGGATTCAGAAACACTCTCCGGCCACGCCTGTTGCCGTGATCACAGCGTACGGCAACATGGACACCGCGATTGAATCGCTCAAAGCCGGGGCTTTTGATTTCGTGTCCAAACCGGTGGAGCTGCCCCGACTAAGGGAACTGGTCAATAGCGCCCTCAAACTCGCTGAGCCCAAGGCAGACGCGGAAGATACAGCCGACGAGCCAGGCCTGCTACTCGGCAAATCACCAGAGATTCGAAAACTCCGGAACCAGACCCGAAAACTGGCCCGAAGCCAGGCCCCCGTGTTTATCAGTGGCGAATCTGGCAGTGGTAAAGAGCTGGTGGCCCGAATGATCCACCTCCAGGGGCCCCGCCGCGAAGGACCGTTCATCGCGGTTAACTGCGGTGCGATTCCCTCGGAACTGATGGAAAGCGAATTCTTCGGCCACAAGAAAGGCAGCTTTACCGGGGCCGTGGAGAACAAAGACGGCCTGTTCCGCTCTGCCAACGGAGGTACCCTATTCCTTGATGAAGTGGCAGACCTGCCCCTGGCCATGCAGGTGAAACTGCTCCGCGCCATACAGGAAAAAGCCGTTCGGCCAGTCGGGGACACCAAGGAAGTGCCCGTCGACATTCGGGTACTGAGCGCCACACACAAGAATCTGCCGGAGCTGGTCCAGGAAGGCAGCTTTCGTCAGGATCTTTTCTACCGGATTAACGTGATCGAACTCTCAGTGCCACCCCTGAGAGAGCGGCCAGATGATATTTCTCTGCTTTCGAATCACATTCTTGAACGAATTGCGAAAGAGTATGAGTGTGACCCTGCCTCGTTAACGCCAGCGGCCGTGGACAGACTGCGAAGCTATGACTTTCCGGGCAATGTCCGGGAACTGGAAAACGTCTTGGAGCGGGCTTTTACCCTGTGCGACGCTGACCAGATCGATGCTGATGATCTGCATCTGGGGAATGGTGTTCAGCATGCAGCTTCGGCCTCGCAGATCATTGCCGAGGGCCAGGTTGGCGATGGGGAAGGAATTGCCGTGCCCGATGGGGAGATTGATCTGGAAGGGTATCTGGAAAAGATTGAACGACAGGCCATCGAGAAGGCTCTTGAAGCGACACGGTGGAACAAGACGGCGGCTGCGAAACGACTGGGTATTAGCTTTCGGGCGTTAAGATATCGATTGAAGAAGTTGGGGATGGAGTAGTAAGCGGTTACACTTTGCGTGGCCACAGGCCTTTGCAGGGCTTGGTTTTTGTAAACAGGATTTCAGGATGAAATCCTTCCCTCGGAGATTCAAGGATGAACGTCAAATATCAGACGGGTATCACACTCGTCGAGCTTCTAATTACTCTGGTAATTATCTCACTGCTTCTCGCCCTTTCGGGGCCTTCCTACAACAGCCTCGTAAACGCCAGCAAGCGCGATGCGGAGGTAAACGACCTGCTTGCTTTTATGGTAATGGCTCGTCATGAGTCCATCATGAGCGGTGAAATCGTCACTTTATGCCCACTGAATACCAAGAAGGAATGTGGACGGGACTGGAACGGAGAGTTACACCTGTTCAAGGATCCCGAAAATAACCGGGCTTTGAGCAATGATCGGCAGGTTATCCGCACCCTACCGGCAACCTCAACGGGAAAGCGAGTCGTACGGTCACTTTCGAGGAGCTATTTCCAATACCGGCCCAACGGCATGATACTGAGCGACCTGGGCAACATCACATGGTGCCCAGAGAATGAGGACCCCAAAACGGCCGGGCATATCATTGTGAGCAGAGGAGGCAGGGTTCGGCTGGCAACCGACCTGGATGGCGACCAGATTCCGAACCGTGCTAATGGCAAAAATGTAGACTGTTAATCAATATTACCAACAGTCCGCTTCCGCACCTCCACGAGCACCACTGTTATCCAGAGTCAGCGTTCCGCAGCGGTCCCCGGTTTGGGGGCCGGTCGGTTGCGCCTGCAAAGCAAAGGCGTTCTGCGTTACATTACCGTTGAAACTGATGTTGTAGAAGGTAGTCCCCGTCCTTGGGGAGATCGTGAAAGGAAGCGCGGGCTGATTACCTCCCTCAAGATATGAGTAGTCCTGAGAATACTGGCGCTCCATCCATTGCGCCAACTCCAGGAGGTCTGCTTGAGCATTGGTCCGTCGGGTCTGGCGGACATTCTCCTGGTACGAAGGATAGGCAATCGCTGCGATGATGCCGATGATCGCCACAACGATCATCAGCTCAATTAGCGTAAACCCTGCTGCCCGATTCCTTATCATCATATTATTATCCTGAACTGGTGTTTACTGAGTGAGTTCCCGCCAACCTTTCCGACCAAGTGCCAGTCCGAATGGAGGTAGCGCATCCAACTGCGCACCACATCCAGCGCAATCGTAAGCAAGGTATTCATCCCAGACTTTCAATTGCGACGGAACCCCTTCGACTTTGTAGCCCATTGCGTTGTAGGTTGAATCTTCGAAGGCACCGATGCTTTCGCCATCATCCAGCCCTACAAGGCCTTCTTGAATGTCGAATGCCATAATCCAGCCATCGCCGCCGCCTTTACACGGATCAACACTGGGGATCAGGGTACTCACATACACGTAATCGCCACGAATGACACCGTTAGTCACAATGCGTTCGCCACTGACTGGCAGATCTGCATACCAACCTGACTTGCTTTCGTAATCAACAGGATCACCTTCCGCGTAGCGAATAGTCTGGCTTACGCCATCAATTTGGCCGGTTCCCACAACCAGATCGCGCTCTACTAGGTTCGCCTCGGTAACCGTGGTCTTGGTGTCTGCAGTTTCAAGTACACCATAAAATGATTGCTCTGAAATGGAGCTGTTATCACTTCTCTCCAGGTACTTACCCGTTCCGAACAAAATCATCAAGTTCGGGTCTTTGCCTGATGAGGTAGACGGACCAACAGTCGGGGCGCCGGTAATCGGCTTGTTGACTGTGACATATGGACGCGCCGCACTTCCTGACTTATATGCAGAATCCCAACCGCCATTTCCTCCAACAGCAACCCACATGTTTCCGTCGAGGTCACCAGCGTATACCCGGTCCGCAATGTAGTCACTGGTATTGTCGATAACCGTGAGAGCCGACAGCCCGTCTCCATTTTCAAACTCTATATACTCGAAGTCGCCAGTATCCCAGGAGCCATCCAGCCCGCCTTCCATGTCCAGCATGAAGAAGCCAGTTGACCCTGTGTTGTAGCCGCTAGGCACAAAGGCAGTCCATCGATAGTCACCGCCGCCCCAGTCAGCCAGGGAAACGACTGGCGGCTGAACCAGATTGCCGAGTTTCTCATGGGTGAATTCCCAAAGGACGGTTGACTGCGCATTTGACTCTGAGAAGGAGTCCGGGTCGGTAATGTCCAGAGCAAAGATACCCGGTGCCCCCCCTCTGCCACCACCAATCAAAACGGTCTTCCATCCTGCATCAGATAGACCGCCCGCAGAATTTCTACCCTGGATATACATGTCAGTCACTCGAGTTTCGAGGTCCACATAGTATCGATGCTCATAGCTCGGCTGTGTTAGGTAGTGAAGACCTTCAGCGACTTCTGTGGAGTACATGAAGTCAGGAACGTATGCCAGGAGCTCCTCCCCGCCGTCTTCATCATTGGTGCCCTTGAAGGCATGCAACATCCCGTCGTTGGAGCCGGCATAAACAACCGGCGTCCTATCCTCGTTCGATTTCCGGAACACCGAATACTTGCCGTCGCCAAAGGCCGAACTGTTGGGCCACTCAGAATCCGGAGCGGCAACAAACCGCGGTGTCGAGTTCACGATAGAACCGAGGCGACTGCCACGCTTGCGGAAGTTAGTCAGATCTGTCTCGAACGAGCGGTCACCGCGCAGGTAGGCCAGACGATCCTCGGCCAACGCGGCGTTGCCGGTCGCCAAGTCAGCTTTCTGGTCAGCGGTCAATTCGTTCCAGCGGAAAGGTCGCCCTCTAGTACCGTCAAACGTAATGATGTTCCGGTCGTTTTCTGTCAGATCGCGGTTCTTCAGTTTTTCTCTCGCAGACCAGCCAGAAGCGCCTTCACCAGGGATCTGCGGCTCGCCCTCTTCGGACGCCTGAAGCTCGACAGCTTTGACGTCACCAGTCCAACCATTAGGATCAAACGCTGCGGAAAACAACAGCGAGCCTTCCTTGAAGGAGGTTATACTGAAATCCAGGCCCGTCGCCGAACCAGCACGAGCACTCGTATCATCAAGAATGCTCTTGATGGCGCTTTGATAGTCCTCCGCGCTGGAGGCACTGTAGAAACCTCCCCGGCTGTTTACCGTAGCATGCAGGAGATCATTGATCTTATCTTCGTTGGTGCTTCCGCCCCACCAGTCAACCTGAGTTCCGGTCAGTGCACTCTTAAACGCAGTTGTGGGGTCCACGGAGCCAGTTACGCCCAAACCAACCCCAAACGTCACCATATGTTGCCAAAAGGCCGGGTCACCAGGCTTCTGGAGGTCTTCAGTATCGGTGTCTTCCGAAACAGGAACATAGTTATCAATATCGGTTCGGAGATCCCGCTTCCAGTAATGCATTGCAATGTCGGCAAGGGAAACTCGACCGTTGTAACCATCAGAATATGGCGCTGACGGGAGATACTGGTATGGCGCGTTCAAACCGGTTGTGATGTTCGGCCCATTGGTGTCGTCGGCTTTTACGGTCAAGTCCGGATCGTAACTGCTGCCAGTATTGTAATAACCATCGGTCATCAGCAAAGCATAGCTAGGACGGCATTCCCGAGCGGGATTGGTCACAGCGTCTGGGGAGCGCGAAGGATCATCCACCCAGGCTCTGAGACTGTTTTCATAATATTGCCCCGCCCCTTCCAAGGCGCGCTGCAACGGAGTCGACCCGGAGGCATTACGTCCATAGAGCCACGTAAAAAACTGATCTTTCACATCTACATAGGGCCGCACGCCAGAGCGAACCGCACGAACTGAGGCTCCATCTACCGTGTTTCGACCGCGGTTGATTTCCCCCCAACCTAATCGAAGATCCTGAGAGACTCCCTCTTCTTCAAATGCTGCCGCAAATGCCGAACCCGTGCCGGCTTTGGCAAGCATCATCCTTGTGCGGTAGTAAGAAAACCAGTTGGCAAAGTTCTGACGCTGTGAGTCAGCATCCCCTGGAAACTCGCTATTGGGAATCGCTTTTCGATCCAGACAGGAGGACGTCACATTGCTGCCGCAAGAACCATCGGGCATGTAGACGAAGGCCTGACCTTTATTGGCGGCAGGGCTGACGGTGAAGCCACCAATCTGATACCAGTTCCCATAATAGTTCAGCCAACCACTATAGAAGTAGTCATCCATAATGGCCGTATATTCGTTAGACAGGTTTACATTAGAGCTGCCACTGGAGTAGCCATCCATTGGTGCATTGAAGAAATCGGCATTCGCGAATGAGGTCCCATCACTCCGAACTGGAGGCGCATAGTTCGTGTTGGGATTGTAGTAGATAGTGTTTGTCGCCGGAGAGACCAACTCTTCGTTGCCGCTCGTATCAAGACCGCAAAAATCCTCGCTGTCATAGACTATGTAACTGCTACAGTTGGGAAGCTGGCTGCCGCCACCGGTGACTCCGGGATTCACCAATTCATCTGGCATGAACCCCCACCTCATGGAGCCGGAGTCGTCCAGAATAAAGAGCATATTCGCTTCCACTGAGCCGCCCGAAAAAAGAGGTTGCTGAGCGAAATTCACTTCGGCATAGCCGGACGCCGGGACGCTGAGCAGCATACCTGCAGCCAGATGGGCCAATTTGGTTTTGGTCATCGAATTCATCCTTCGTTACCTCCCGCGGCAACCTGATCCGGATCGAAGAAATAGAAGCTTTCGATCATTTTTCGACTTTGTCCTGAGGGGCCATTGGCCATAACGACAACCCTCACTGTTTCCGCATCTGCGGACAGGGAACTGGATCCGCCAGCGGCGTCCCCCCGCCCTTGGTAGTTCAAGTTGCGGACAGATCCCTCAGCACCGCCAACGTTGAGACTCACCAGTCCGCGGTATTCAATAAAGTACCTCGGCGTAATTCCATCGACGGCGTTGGCGCTGAGCACTTCGCCCCCCTCGTTATCCCAGGTTCCATCATCGAAAACCGGGGGCGCGTAACCAATGTGATACCAACCATTCTTGTTACCGGTTCCGTCTGCATTGCCAAAGTTGTCCATATTTTTGAGATTACCCAGAATGGCCTCCGCCTCCCGCAAACCGGCCTCGGCGGCCTCCAATGCGAGAGCGCTTTCTCTTGACGCTGTGGACATCCGTTCCTGCATTATCGACCCTTGCATGGAAGAGGCGCCGAGTATCGACATGATCAGCAAAATAACTAGCGACATCATCAGTGCGACGCCGCTTTGTGTTTTGATTGATATGTTCATCACCACCTCTCTAGCGTGACGCGTTTCGGACGTTCATGGTGAAGTTGTAAACCCGGTACAGCCGGTTATCGGGTGCCTGGAAATTGGGGCCGCCAGCACAGTCTGCCCAGCGCGGGAAACAAAGCGATTGCGCTCCATCGAAAAGGTTATTATCGCCCCCTCGCACAAGCAAACTTACCTCGACAGCCCGTACATTGTTCCAGTTGACGGCACCTGTTGACTCGGTCCAGTTATTCACCGGGTTGTTCGCAGTGTTAGAGGTGCCCATTCTGACCCGCATATCGAACACTCCCTCTACCAACTCCACTGGCGCCTGGTTAGGCACAAGCCTCATGAGTGCTCTCTCACCGGTCACATTACTGGTCCCGACGTACAGCGTCCGGTTGTATGGGCGCAGAATCTGAGCACCTGCCCCATAACTATTAGAGAGACAGTTCGTGCAGCCGTTGTCCAAAAAGTTATTGCCCGGATCATCTTCTCCGCTGTTTGAGACCACGGTAATTTCAGCGCCACCGCCACCACCCTGCTGGATATTTGAAATCTGGAAAATATCCGTACCGGTGCAATCGGAAATTGCAATGATATCGTTGACTTGCAAACCACCACGCTCATTCACTTCGAGAGATGCGGACGTTTCGGGCCCCATAGTCGAAATCTCATTGCCGTTGTTTTCCATGCCGGAGAACCGAATAAAATGAGTGCCTGCAACGGCTCCAGCTGGGCGTTCCGCATTCCTGGATGAGATAGGGGCGTCGATGTCGAATTCATGGGCATCGGCATCGAACGCTTCGTCAGTGTCGTCGAGATTGTTAACGACGTTTTCGATGTTACAGCCGAAGTATCCGGCGCCTCGAATTTCACGGCCCAGAATTTCTGAGGCGATTCGCCCATATTCCTGTGTGCGTGCAGTCGCCTCCGTAATCCGAAATGACAGATTATTGGAGTTAAAAATCTGGAACAGACCAACCGTCAACAGGGTTGCCAACACAAGCGCGACCATCAGCTCGACGATCGACAAACCTGCCTGTCGCTGAAACGTCATTCTCTGTACCTCACATTTAAGCTGAAGGACCCGGTGACTTCTTCTTTCTCGCCTGACTCACCACCTTCCGCAGATCCTGCGCCGGGATCCAGTCGGTTCATTCTCTCAACCCACTGCACGGAAATCACAGCGGCATTGCCGCCATTTGCCTCAACTGACCCAGTACTTCCTGGTCCCAAGTCGTTCTTCAACTGAGACTCCCAGTCCTCAACTTCGCCAGCGGCGGGCATGCCACGAATGGAACGGATGTATTCCGCCATCGTCTGGGTGTGCATGATGGCAACTGAGCGACTATCAGCTGCTGCAGTCTGCTGCATTGACACCGTCTGCAACCCGGCAACGCCAAGCAAACCAATCGCCATAATGATCAGTGCAATCAGCACTTCAATCATCGTAAAGCCGGAAGAAGCTCTTCTATGCCGATTCAAATCACTCATCGACCTTCCCTCTCGAAACTGACTTAAGAACATGCCGGGGCAACCTGATCGCGGGAAGTCTGTCCGCCAGCATTCACAACCACTGACACACCGGCCTCTCCGTTTCCTGGGCAAACCTGATAAACCGTTGAAGCACCGTTCTGCTTCATCCCATTACCGCTAAAAGTGGGGTCGACCCCTCCCGTTCGCGACAAGGTCACACTCCCTGGCATTGGTTCGATCCTGCGGATGACCGTATTGACATCGGAAGCCAAGACAACTCGCAAGCCATTATTGTAGGCTCCGCCCACGGGTAAGACCTGAACCGGCTCGCCCCTGCGCACAGCCTCTGAGCGCGCAAAATTGAGAATCCCGATAACACTGTTTGCCGCAGATGTCTGGCGATTTGCTTCAATCAACCCGCGAAACCCAGGGACGGCAACAGCAGCTGTAATCGCAATCAAAGCGATGACTACCATCAGCTCAACCAGCGTAAACCCGGCGTTTTTTCGTTTTGTCGTCATAGTTTCCTTCCACTTTGACCTATCATGAGAATAGCCAGGGATACACCCTGTCTCTACAGGCATCTGACAAATGGCTTCTTTCCAGGGATGAACGGTGTCCTATGTAGCACAATGTGACAGCAATCACACAGCTTCGGGGACGCTTAGTTCGGAGGTATGACTGGCTTCAGCGCGAACCCAGTCATCAGAAAAGTTGGACCACGAGGTAAGGGTCCGAAAGGACAACGAGTGGCTTTAATCTATTTCTGTAGCCTCTATCCGCAGCTCCCGCGGCATAGAGAACACAATATTCTCCTCACGCCCGGCAATTTCCTCCGGAACGCTGCCGCCAAGCTCTCGCAGACGGGTAATAACTTCATTCACCAGAACCTCGGGGGCAGAGGCTCCCGCAGTAACCCCAACCGAAGTCTTCCCTTCCAGCCAGGCGGGATCGATCTGTGAGGCCTCATCAATCAGATAGGCCGGCGTGCCCATTCTCTCGGCGAGCTCACGCAAGCGGTTCGAGTTGGAGCTGTTCGGAGAACCCACAACCAGCATCAAATCACAATCGCCCGCTAACTGCTTCACGGCATCCTGGCGGTTCTGGGTGGCGTAGCAGATATCGTCCTTGCGAGGGCCCTGGATCTCCGGGAACTTTGCGCGGAGCGCGTCAATGACGCGGGCGGTATCGTCCATGGACAGGGTGGTCTGGGTAACGTAGGAGAGCTTACCGGGGTCTTTAACCTCCAGGTTAGCCACGTCCTCCTCGTTTTCGACGAGGTAGATTTCGCCACCATTGCTATGGTCGTACTGCCCCATGGTGCCTTCTACTTCCGGATGGCCGTGGTGGCCGATCAGCACGCATTCCCTGCCATCGCGACTGTAGCGCATGACTTCGAGGTGGACTTTGGTAACCAGCGGGCAAGTCGCGTCGAAGACTTTCAGGCCGCGGCGGGCAGCTTCATTCTGTACCGCCTGGGAAACGCCGTGGGCGCTGAAGATAACGAGTTTGTCGTCCGGCACTTCGTCCAGCTCGTCCACGAAAACGGCGCCACGGTTGCGCAGGTTATCCACGACAAATTTGTTGTGGACCACCTCGTGCCTAACGTAGATAGGCGCCCCGAAAACGTCCAGCGCCCGGTTTACAATTTCGATGGCGCGGTCCACGCCGGCACAAAAACCTCGGGGATTGGCGAGTCGGATCTGCATATCAACCTGCTATTCTGGTTAGTGGGCCGGGCCTGCCGGTTCCACGTCGATGATTTCTACTTCAAACGTCAGTGTACGCCCTGCCAGGGGGTGATTGAAATCCACCTCAACTTCGTCACCTTCTACACGGCTGACAACACCGGGCAACTCGCTCTGGCGCGCGTCGGCAAAGGAAATCATTACGCCGGGTTCCAGCACCATATCGGGGCTGAACTCATGGCGCTTGAACGTCTGTACGTTATTCGGGTTGTGCTGGCCAAAGGCTTTCTCGGGCGGCACCTGGAAGCTGTCTCTGTCGCCAGCTTTCATACCCATCAGGTAGGCCTCGAAATTCTCCGGCAGGTTGTCATCGCCGATTTCCAGGGAGGCCGGCTCCTTCTCAAAGGTCGAATCAATCACTTCGCCATCCGGGAACTTCAGGGCGAAGTGCAGTTTTACCCGGGTACCCTTGTCGACAGGCAGTTCATTCATAAGAGTTACTCACTCCTTTGCGCATCCCCATCCGAATCGGCGGGTTTGCGGAACATATCAAGTATCATCATGGCGGCACCGATGGTGATCGCGGTGTCGGCCAGGTTAAAGGCGGGGAAGTGCCAGTCCTGCCAGTAAAAGTGCAGGAAATCGACCACGTAGCCGTGCACCACCCGATCGTAGACGTTGCCCAAGGCGCCGCCGAGTATCAGTACGATGGCAATGGCAGTCCAGGTCTCATGACGCTGGAGGTTTTTCAGCCAGTAGATCAGTACCACGCTGACCACCAGCGCCAGGGTTACAAAGAACCAGCGTTGCCAGCCGGCAGCTTCGGCCAGGAAGCTGAACGCTGCGCCGGTGTTGTGAAGCAGCGTCAGATTGAACATGGGTATAACCGGCACAGGGTCGCCATAGGTCAGTATAGCCGTGGCCATGGCCTTCGTGCCGAGATCCAGAGCGATCACCAGTACCGCCAGCCAAAGCCACTTCAGTTTGCTTCCGGTGACCTGCTCCGTCATGGTCGCGTCCATCAGGCGTAGGCGCGGGCTTCGCCGGGCCCTTCCACGTTGGTCACACAGCGACCACAGAGATCGTCGTACTTGGCATTACGGCCGACGTCTTCCCGGTGGTGCCAGCAGCGCTCGCACTTGGTGTGAGCGGCGGGCGTCACCTTCACGCGGAGACCTTCATGGGAGGTCATTTCCGCATCGCCCGCTTCTGAAACCGGTTTGACACTGGCCTCGGAAGTAATCAGAACAAACCGCAGCTCCTCACCCAGGTGCTTCAGATCGGCAGCCAGGTCGCCTTCGCAGAACAGAGTCACCTCGGCACTGAGCGAACCTTTGATTTCACCCCGAGCCCGGGCTTCCTCAAGGCACTTGTTGACGGCCTCTTTCACACTGTACATCTCGCGCCAGTAGTCGCGGCCAAGCTCTGCGTTGTCCGGCAACGCGGTGAGGCCTTCGTACCAGGTTTCATAGAACACGGTATCGCTGCGCTTACCCGGCAGATGCTGCCAGATTTCATCAGCGGTGAAGCTGAGAATCGGGGCGATCCAGCGAACGAGGGCTTCGGCCACGTGGTACAGGGCTGTCTGGCAGGAACGACGCGCCAGACTGTCGGCCTGGGTGGTGTACTGGCGATCCTTGATGATATCCAAATAGAAGCCGCCCAGGGTGGCTTCACAGAAGTTGTACACCTTCTGGTAAATCCGCAGGAAGGCGTAGTTGCCATAGTCCTCATCCAGCTCTTCCTGCAATTGCAGGGCACGGTCCACCATCCAGCGATCCAGCGCGATCATGTCTTCCGGCGCGACCATATGCTGCTCCGGATCGAATCCGGTCAGGTTGCTCAGCAGGAAGCGGGAGGTGTTCCGGATCCGGCGGTAACCATCGGCGGTCTGGCGCAGGATGTCCTTGGACACGGTCATTTCGCCGCTGTAGTCGGTTGCGGCCACCCACAAGCGCAGGATGTCGGCGCCCAGCTCGTTCATGACTTCCTGGGGTGCAATGACGTTGCCCAGGGATTTGGACATCTTGTGGCCCTTGCCATCGACGGTAAAGCCATGGGTCAGAACCTGCCTGTAAGGCGCCACGCCATTCATGGCGATGGAGGTTTTCAAGGACGACTGGAACCAGCCACGGTGCTGGTCTGAGCCTTCGAGGTACATATCCGCCGGGAACTGGCCCAGTTCCTCGCGTACCCGCAGGACCGACTCGTGGGTGACACCGGAATCGAACCAGACATCCAGGGTATCCGTTACCTTCTCATACTGCTCGGCATCACTGCCCAGCAGGGAAGACGCGTCCAGCTCGTACCAGGCATCGATACCACCCTCTTCGATCTGTTTGGCCACCTGCTCAATCAGGTTCTGGGTGTCCGGGTGCAGCTCCTGGGTTTCCTTGTGGATAAACAGGGTGATTGGCACGCCCCAGGTCCGCTGACGGGAGATGCACCAGTCCGGCGACTGGTTGAACATGGCTTCGATACGGTTCTTACCCCAGGACGGCACCCAACGTACACCCTGGATCGCTTCAAGGGCATCAGCGCGCAGGTTTTCCTTATCCATGCTGATAAACCACTGGGGTGTGGCCCGGTAAATCAGCGGGGTCTTGGTACGCCAGCAGTGGGGATAGCTGTGACGGAACTTTTCGGAGCGGACCAGCTTGCCCTCGCGCTCGAGGGCGCTGCAAACCGGCTCATCGGCCTTGTAAACGTGTACACCGGCCAGCTCACCGGCGGCCGAAGTGTAGGTGCCATCCGCCTGAACCAGATTGATGGTGCCGATGTTGTAGGCCTTGCCTACCTCAAAGTCTTCCATACCGTGATCGGGCGCGGTATGAACGGCGCCGGTACCGGCGTCGGTGGACACGTGATCACCCAGGATCACTGGCACCTGCTTGTCGTAGATCGGGTGCTGGAGAACCAGATTCTCAAGAGCCGCGCCAGCGCAGGTTGCCAGCACTTCGTAGCTCTCAACTTGCCAGCGGGCCATGATGCCATCGACCATGTCGGCAGCCAGGATCATCCGCTCCGGGCCGTGCCCGACATCGGTCTGTACCAATGCATAGTCCAGATCGGCATTAAGGGAAACGGCCTGGTTAGCGGGAATGGTCCAGGGCGTGGTGGTCCAGATAACCACGGACACATCGCCATTGCCATTATCGGTGCCGAACAGTGACAGGGCTTTTGCCTGGTCAACCGCGGTGAAGCGCACATCGATCTGGGTCGAGGTCTTGTCCTGGTATTCAACCTCGGCCTCTGCCAGTGCGGACTGACCCACCACACTCCAGTAAACCGGCTTGTAACCACGCACGAGGTGGCCCTTGGCGACAATCTTGCCCAGGGCACGAACAATACCCGCCTCAACTTTGGGATCCATGGTCAGGTAGGGTTTATCCCACTCCCCCATTACGCCCAGGCGGATGAAATCGGTTTTCTGACCGGCAATCTGCTTGGTGGCGTAGTCGCGACAGGCCTGGCGGAAGGTCTTGTAATCCACCTTCACACCGGCTTTGCCAATCTCCTGCTCCACCTTGTGCTCGATCGGCAGACCATGACAGTCCCAGCCCGGCACGTAAGGCGCATCATAGCCCATGAAGCTGCGGGACTTGACGATCATGTCCTTGAGAATCTTGTTGACCGCGTGACCAATGTGAATGCTGCCGTTGGCGTAAGGAGGGCCATCATGAAGGATGAACTTTTCCCGCCCTTCACGCTGCTTGCGCAGGTTGCCGTAGACGTCGAGATCCTGCCAGCGCTTGAGCATTTCCGGCTCGCGCTTGGCCAGGTTGCCGCGCATGGGGAAGGCGGTTTCCGGCAGATTCAGGGTGTGCTTGTAGTCGCTCATGGTTTGTGTGCGTACTCTTTTGGTCTTGGTCAGTTTGAGTCAGTCATTAATTCGTTGGGGCGCAGCCGGGCGTTTCAATCCGCGCTTTTCACAGAGCCGTTTTCGGCAATCCACGCTCGGGCATGGTCAAAATCCCGGGCAATCTGATCTTTCAGCTCGTCCACAGAACCGAATTTTTCCTCGTCCCGCAGGCCATGCCGGAACACAACCTCCAGGTGCTGGCCATAAAGTGTGCCAGCAAAGTCAAACAGGTGCACTTCCAGTGAGGGCCGCTTGCCGTCAACAGTCGGACGTACACCAATATTGGCAACGCCATCGAATCGGGCGCCGTCGTCCAGGGTGGCGGCAACCACATAGACACCGCGCAGGGCGGGTGTCCGATGTAACAGAATATTCGCGGTTGGCGCACCAATCTGGCGCCCCAGTTGGCGGCCATACACGACCCTCCCCCGGATTCGGTAGGGGTGGCCCAGCAGCGATTCGGCTTTCTCGAGCCCATTCACCGTGAGTAAATCCCTGACACGTGTGCTGCTTACTCGCTCGCCGTCGACGGTTACTGTCAGGGTATTCTCGACGGAAAATCCGGCGTCGTATCCAACTTTCTCGAGAAGCGCGAAATCGCCCGCCCGATCACAGCCAAAACGGAAATCATCGCCGACCACCAGGTGACGAACGGCCAATCCATGGATCAGAACATCGTCGATAAAGCCCATGGCCGAATAACTACGGAACGCCTGGTTGAAGCGCAGGCACAGCACAATATCGATGCCTTCCGCCAGCAGGGCCTCGAACTTCTGACGAAATCCCATCAGCCTCGGCGGCGCCTCCCTGCCCTGAAAAAACTCCCGGGGTTGGGGCTCGAAAATCATCACCACCGAGGGCACGCCCAGAGCCTTGGCCTTGCTTTTGACCTGATCAATAATGGTCTTGTGCCCAAGGTGCACACCGTCGAAGTTACCGATGGTGGCGACACACCCGTTGGCGAGCGGTGAATCCTCCCGACGGGAAAGCATTTTCAGGTTGGTCAGGCCCCGGATCAGACGCATGCAATGCGAACCTTCAATTGCCAGCTAGCTTTCAGCGCTCACTTTTACCGCAACGCTGGTGAGAAAACGCGCGATTATACCTTACCTGTGGCGGAAATGTCTTACCCGAACCCCGGCCAGCGCCAGTGCAACGAAGTACACGGCGACACCCGCCGCTACCAGCATCGCCATGTCCGCTGCACGCTGATAGCCTCCGTTTGCCAGCCACACCGACACCGGGGCGTTGAGCCAGACAATGACGGCCGCCAGGGCACCGTTGGCAAAAAGCAGCTGTAGCAGAAACCGGGGCCAGCCGGGCTGGCTCTGCCAGGCCCCTTCCTTACGCAGTCCGCGCCAAAGAAGGTAGCCATTCAACCAGGCCGATATTGAGGTGGCCAGCGCGAGGCCGGCATGGGCCAGCGGGAAAATGAGAATCAGGTTGAACACCATGTTTGCCACCATGGCAATGATGCCGATCTTGACCGGGGTTTTGGTGTCTTCTCTTGCGAAAAACCCCGGCGCCAGAACCTTGATGAGCATGAACGCCAGCAATCCTGCGGAATAGGCTCGCAAGCTCTGCGCCGACATGGCCACATCCCGGTCGGTAACCGCGCCATAGTGGAACAGGGTGGCAATCAGCGGCTCGGCCAACAGCGCAAGCGCCAGGGCAGCCGGAAGACCAATCAAAAGGACCGCCCGAACCGCCCAATCCAGGGTGGCGGCGAACTGGTCCGCTGACGCCGCTGCGTGTTTACGGGAAAGGCTCGGCAGAATAACCGTCGCAATGGCTATCCCGAACACGCCGAGGGGCAATTCCGAGAGCCGATCAGAGTAATACAACCAGGAAACGCTGCCGGTCTGGAGAAAGGACGCCAGAACCGTATCAAGCAACAGGTTGATCTGGCTGACGGACACCCCGAACAGCGCAGGCGCCATCAGCTTGAGAATCCGGCTGACACCTTCGTGGCGATAATCCACACGAGGCCGTGGCAGCAGGCCCAATCGCATCAGAAACGGCAGCTGAAAAAACAACTGCAGGGCGCCGGCAATGAAAACACCCCAGGCCAGAGCCATCACCGGCTCATCCATCAGCGGCGTCAACCAGATGGCCGCCGCAATCATCGCCAGATTGAGAAGAACCGGGGTAAACGCGGGTACCGCAAAGCGATCGTAACTGTTGAGGATGCCACCAGCAAAGGCCGTCAGGGATATCAGCAACAGATACGGAAAGGTGATGCGCAACATATCGCTGGTCAGCGCAAATTTCACCTCATCATCCAGGAAACCAGGGGCAAAGACCGCCGTCAGCACCGGCGCCCCGAGAATGGCCACCAGCGTGACGCCCAACAGCACCAAACCGAGGGAGCCAGCCACCGCATTGACCAGCCGCTGAACGTCCGAGAGCGACTGATTCTCCCGATAGGATGACAGGACAGGCACAAAAGCCTGGGAGAAGGCGCCTTCTGCAAATAGCCGACGCAGGAAATTCGGAATCTTGAAAGCCACAAAAAAAGCATCGGCACCGGCACCGGCACCGAAATAGCGAGCGATGACCATATCCCGAACCAGACCCAGCACCCGGGACAGCATGGTCATAATACCGACGAGCCCCGACGATCTGAGCAGTCCTGGCGGCTTGGGTAATTGCTTCTGTTCAGGCGTTGATTCAGGTTCCGACGACATGCAGGCCCTTGCTTGGCATTCTGGATATCCTTTTGGCGCTCGTATTTCGGGAAGTACCTGCTTCCCGGTCAAGCCCGCGTTCAGTGAGCCGCGAGTTTACCACAGGCCTTCTGTGTCGGGGCATGAAATGGGTTTTAGCCTTGACATTTGAAGGTTTGAGCGGCATAGTTCCGCGTCATTTATTTCGACGCGCTGGTTTTGGCGCGCCCGCGATGTAACGAATCATTCAGCAACGAATTTGAGATTTTCAGGAGTTTTACGGTGGCAAATTCCCCGCAAGCCAAGAAGCGCGCACGTCAGAACGAGAAGAACCGCAAGCACAATGCAAGCCTGCGTTCCATGGCTCGTACTTATGTGAAAAAGATCCAATCCAAGATCGAAGCCGGCAACTACGAAGAAGCCCAGGCCGCTTTCCAGCAGGCTCAGCCGATTCTGGACAGCATGGTCAACAAAGGCATCTTCGCGAAGAACAAGGTTGCTCGTAGCAAGAGCCGCCTGAGCGCCAAGATCAAGGCCCTGAAGAGCGCCTAATTAGCTCGATTCAGGCAAAAAAACCGGCCATCTGGCCGGTTTTTTTATGGACGAGCGATTATCACACAATCACCAGATTGTCCCGGTGGATCATCTCCTCGCCTGACATATAGCCAAGGATCTCGGTAATCCGGTCACTAGAGCGGCCGGCAATGGCCCTGGCTTCGTCGGCGTCGTAATTAACCAGCCCCCGGGCGATTTCACGACCACTCTGGTCGAAGCAGGACACCATCTCGCCACGGCGAAACTGCCCCGACACACCTTTAACACCCACCGGCAGAAGACTGCGGCCACCCAGGCACAGCACTTTCACCGCACCATCATCCAGAGTCAGCCTGCCACGGGTCTGCAGGTGGCTGGCGAGCCATTGCTTTCGGGCAGCAATCCGGCCCTGCTCCGGCAATAACAGAGTACCGATTACATCACCCTGCCGCAGGCGACCAATCACGCCCTCAATGCGACCACCAACGATGACGGTGAAAGCCCCCGACCGGGCAGCAAGACGCGCAGCACGCAACTTTGTCTGCATGCCGCCGCGCCCGAGAACACCGGCGCCGCCACCCGCCATGGCATCCAGTTCGCGATCGCCGGCCCTGCGCTCGGTCACCAGACAGGCATCCGAATGCTTCCTGGGATCCTTGTCAAAAAGGCCCAGCTGGTCAGTGAGGATAATCAGGCCATCCGCCTCAATCAGATTGGCAACCAGGGCGCCCAGGGTGTCGTTATCGCCAAACCGGATCTCGTCGGTAACCACAGTGTCGTTTTCGTTCACAATGGGCACGACACCGAGGTTCAGCAGGGCTCTGAGGGTTCCCCGGCCATTCAGATAACGCTTGCGGTCCGAGAGGTCGTCATGAGTCAACAGAATCTGGGCGGTATGGATATCGTGCCGTTTGAACTGGGCCTCCCAGGTCTGCACCAGACCCATCTGACCAACTGCTGCAGCAGCCTGCAACTCATGGAGCTGCTCTGGCCGGACAGTCCAGCCAAGACGACTCATTCCCTCGGCGACGGAACCAGAGGAAACGACAACCACCTCCACGCCATCTTCAATAAGCTCGGCGATCTGATCCACCCACAAACCCAGGGCCGCCACATCCAGGCCACGACCATCGTTGGTCAGCAAAGCGCTTCCGATCTTGATAACCAGGCGACGGGCCTGGCGCAGCTGTAGGCGTTCAGTCATGGTGCTTGAGCGATCTCTCTGGTATCAGTCCTTGGTTTACTCCGGGGCGTAGACCACTTCGACATCGTAATCATCATCGTCAAGGTCGTCGTCATCGTCCTCTTCGCGGGCCGCGCGGCGTGCCTGACGCTCGGCTTCAATACGGGCGCGAGCTTCGTCGTCCATCTGCCGGCGACGTTGGGCCTCCCGCTCCGCGAATTCCGGATTCTGGGCCTCTTCCTCAGCCTGCTCTTCGATCCAGCGCATGACGGCCTGAGCCAGGGACTTGGTGCCCTCGCCACTGAGCGCAGAGATCCAGAAAACCGGCCCTTCCCATCCGAGCTCATCGACAATGGCTTGACAATGAGCATCGCGATCTTCTTCGGCCACCATGTCGACCTTGTTCAGTACGAGCCATCTCGGACGGTTGGCCAGAGTTTCGCTGAACTTCTCAAGCTCATGCTCGATCGCTCTAACCGCATCGGCGGGCGACGAGCCATCGTACGGTGCCACATCCACAAGGTGCAGCAGTAGACGGGTGCGCACGAGATGCTTCAGGAAGCGGATACCCAGGCCGGCACCTTCGGCGGCACCTTCAATCAGACCCGGGATATCGGCAATCACGAAACTCTGGTGCGCCTGTACACTGACAACACCAAGATTGGGTACCAGCGTGGTAAACGGATAGTCCGCAACCTTCGGGCGAGCCGCCGACACCGAACGGATAAAGGTAGACTTGCCAGCATTGGGCATGCCCAGCAAACCCACGTCCGCCAGCACCTTCAACTCCAGCCTCAGGTTACGCAACTCGCCCTCGGAACCCTTGGTAGTCTGGCGCGGGGCGCGATTCACCGAGGATTTGAAACGGGTGTTGCCAAGACCATGAAACCCGCCCTGGGCCACCTTGAGGCGCTGGCCGGCGTGGGTCAGATCTCCCAGGACCTCATGGGTATCCATATCAACAACGGTGGTACCGACCGGAACCGGCAGAACCAGATCTTCGCCTTTATTACCGGTACAGTTGCGGCCAGAACCGGGCTCGCCGTTCTGGGCTTTGTGTTTGCGCTGGAACCGGTAGTCGATCAGCGTGTTCAGCGACTCCTCGGCTTCCAGATATACGGAACCACCATCGCCCCCGTCGCCGCCATCGGGGCCACCCTTGGGAACGTATTTTTCTCGCCGGAAGCTCAGGCAGCCGTGACCGCCCTTGCCGGCTTCCACAATGATGGTGGCTTCGTCTACGAATTTCATGAATCAACCCTTTGCGCCATGCGCATAAACTAAAAAGCCCCGCAGCCTCTAGGAAGCTTTGCGGGGCTCCGGATGGTTCTGAGAACCTGATAATATCAGGATATCAGCGCCACCCAAGGTTCGACAGAACCGGATCGCCGCTGCTTAAGCAGCCGGAACGATGCTCACGAACTTACGGCTCTGCGGGCCTTTGGTTTCGAACTTCACCTGGCCGTCTGCTTTCGCAAACAGGGTGTGGTCCTTGCCAATGCCAACATTGCTACCAGCGTGGAAACGAGTGCCACGCTGACGGATGATGATGCTGCCTGCAGATACAGTCTCGCCGCCAAAGCGCTTCACACCAAGTCGTTTCGACTCGGAATCGCGACCGTTACGGGTACTACCTGCTGCCTTTTTATGAGCCATTACCAGCCTCCTTATTTAAGGGGTAATTCGAGAGCCTCAGCCCTTGATACCCGTGATCTTGACTTCAGTAAACCACTGACGGTGGCCCTGACGCTTCATGTGATGCTTACGACGACGGAACTTGATGATCTGAACCTTGTCGTGACGGCCGTGGCTAACCACTTCTGCGGTCACTTTGGCACCATCAACTACCGGCGCGCCTACCTGAACCTTGTCGCCGTCGGCGATCAGCAGAACGCGATCAAACTCAACGTTGCCACCGGTTTCAACTTCCAGCTTTTCCAGCTTCAGGGTTTCGCCTTCTTTTACACGGTGCTGCTTGCCACCGCTAACAATAACTGCGTACATTCACTCGTTCTCCACGATTGACCCATCCCTGCTCTTATCCACCTGGTTCTAAGGGAGGCGCTCTGGCGACCCTATAGCAGGGAGCGCAGGTTGGGATGAGTTGGGCGCGTGATTGTACGAAAAGACGCACCGCAACACAAGCCAAGTTGACACTACCTTCGGCAATACCTAGCATTGCCGCGACCTGCCTTTAATATCAACGATCGTAACGACGATAACACCAGCAAGGGATCCACAAGCCGCATGACAGCCCAGCGCATTTACGACACCGTGGCCGACGACTTCAGCCGCGTTAATGATCTGATCATCCAGCGGCTTTCGTCAGATGTTCCCCTGGTGGAGAAAATCGCCCAGTACATCATTGAAAGCGGCGGCAAGCGCTTGAGACCGTTACTGGTTCTGCTTTCCAGCCAGGCCGCCGGTTACGAGGAAAACGACCACCTCAAGCTCGCAGCCGTGATCGAATTCCTGCACACCGCCACCCTGCTGCACGATGATGTAGTAGACACCTCGGACATGCGCCGCGGCCGAAGCACCGCCAACGCCCGCTGGGGCAACGCGCCAAGCGTTCTGGTAGGTGATTTCCTCTACGCCCGCGCTTTCGAGATGATGGTGGAGCTGAAAAGCCTGCGAATCATGGACGTTTTGTCCCACGCCACGGCGGTAATCGCCGAGGGCGAGGTTATGCAACTGATGAACGTGAAAAACCCGGACCTCACCGAAGAGCAGTACATGAAGGTCATCCACAACAAGACTGCCATGCTGTTCGAAGCCGCCTCCCACACCGGCGCACTGCTTGCCCACGCCAGTGCAGAGCAGGAGCTGGGCCTGAAAGACTACGGCAAGCATCTGGGCCTGGCTTTCCAGCTGGTGGACGATGTCCTCGATTACCAGGGCGACGCCGAAGCCATGGGCAAAAACGTGGGCGACGATCTGGCTGAAGGCAAGACCACACTGCCGCTGATCCACGCCATGAGCCATGGCACCGGGGAAGAACGGCAGTTGATCCGTCAGGCCATCCGCAAGGGCGGCCTGGACGATCTGCCCCGCATCCTGGATATCGTTGAGCGCTCAGGCGCAATCGAATACACCATGGCAAAAGCGCGGGAGCAGGCGGAACTGGCCCAGACCTGCCTTCTATCCCTTCCAGACTCAGGCCATAAAGAAGCCATGGAACTGCTGACCGAGGTCGCAGTCGCGAGAGTTAGCTAAGCGACTCACGCCCGTGGGGTGAGTCAAAGTCCAGCTTCGGACCAACCGGTACTATCTGAGTCGGGTTGATGGTTCTCTGGCTTACGTAGTAGTGGCGTTTGATCTGATCAATATCCACGGTCTCCGCCACGCCTGGCACCTGGTAGAGGTCCCGAACATAGGCTGAAAGCGCCGGGAAATCGCTGATCCGCTGGCGGTTGCACTTGAAGTGGCTGTAATACACTGCATCAAACCGGATCAACGTGGTGAACAACCGCCAGTCAGCCTCGGTCAGCCGGCCACCGACCAGATACCGTTGAGAAGACAACCGCTCCTCAAGCCAGTCGAGAGAATCAAACAGCGCATTGTAGGCTTCCTCGTACTTATCCTGCGCAGTGGCAAAGCCCGCCTTGTAAACGCCATTATTAACCGTGTCGTAAACCCGGGCGTTCACAGTATCAATCTCTTCTTGCAGCTCCCCGGGATAGAAATCCAGATCGGTGCGAACACCCTCAAGGCCATCAAATGCCGAATTGAACATCCGGATGATTTCGGCAGACTCGTTGCTCGCAATCGTTTCTTTCTTTTTATCCCACAAGGTCGGCACTGTTACCCGGCCAGAATATTCCGGTGCAGCCTTGGTGTAGACCTGATGCATGAAGCGGAATCCATGGAGATGGTCCCGGTGCTGCTCGCTGTCCGGCCGGAATTCCCAGCCGTTTTCAACCATGTCAGGGTGCACCACTGACACCGAAATGTGCTTCTCCAGACCTTTAAGCTTCCGGAAAATCAACGTCCGGTGCGCCCAGGGGCAGGCCATTGAAACATAGAGATGATAGCGCCCTGATTCCGCCTTGAAACCGCCTTCGCCATCCGGCCCCGGCGAGCCATCGGCGGTCACCCAGTTCCGGAAACGCGCTGCTTCCCGTTCAAACTTGCCACCAGTCTTGTCGGTGTCATACCACTTGTCGTGCCATTTGCCATCAATCAGCAGGCCCATAAAGCCCTCCCGTTAAAATTCCTGAACATGATGAAATCAATACAGGCAGAATACCGGGGACCCTGCTACGCTCTCAAACAAGCATTTCTGGCCAACAACCTCAGATAATTCGAACATGCATACAGCCATCACCATTGACGCCCTCAAAGTCCTTGATGCCATTGACCGCAAAGGCAGTTTCGCCGGTGCCGCCAACGAACTGTTCCGGGTTCCCTCCGCCATCAGTTACACCGTGCAGAAGCTGGAAGAGGACCTGAATGTCGCCATTTACGACCGAACCGGTCACCGCGCCCGACTGACACCGGCCGGCCGCTACCTTCTGGAAGAGGGTCGCACACTGCTCGAGGCGGCAGAAAACCTCGCGCACACCACACGCCAGGTCGCCCAGGGCTGGGAAACGCGGTTACGGATCGGGTTCAACTCACTGCTGCCGGCGGAATGCCTGTTTCCGGCAATCCAGGAATTCTATGAGCTGGGCGTACCGGTAGATGTACAAATTGTGGAAGAGGTCTTTGCCGGAACCTGGGATGCTCTGCAAAGCCGCCGCGTGGATCTGATCATCGGCGCCGATAATTTCAGCAAGCCTGCGGGAAACTACACAACCCAATCCCTGGGCGACATGACATTCGTATTCGCCGTTGCCGCCGATCACCCCCTGGCCGATGCCCAAGCCCCGCTTTCCGAGGAAGATATCTCCCGTTATCCGGCAGCCGTCGCTGCAGATACATCAAGGTCCCTGCCTCCGGGCCACGCCGGCATATTCCACCGCCAGCGAACCCTGACGGTGGCCAATATTGACCAGAAGATCGCCATACAGGTAGCCGGCCTCGGCGTGGGATGGTTACCAAGGGCACGAATCAGCGCAGAACTGAAGGAAGGCAAACTGGTCATCAAGGAAGTTCAGGAATCGCGCCAACCAATCAAACTGCACCTGGCCAGGCATGCCGAGGACCAGGGCAAGGCCCTGATGTGGTTCTGGGACCGACTCAGCGCGGAGGGAGCCGTTTCAGACTGGCTAACAGGCTGAAAATAAAGCAAATGGTATGACTCCAACTCGGAGTCATACCAGGCAAATGAGTCAACCGTTTGACCCGACACTTCGTTTATACTGCAGCTGAAACCAACGCCGAAGGGAGCTCTCTGATGCGGCAACTGTCGGAACTGGATGCCTCGTTCCTGTATCTCGAGTCGGAAACGACACCGATGCACATCGGAGGCATCTACCTCTTCGATGCTTCCGAAAGGGAGAAACCGCTGGCCTTCAGCACCTTTGTCGCCTACCTTCGAAGCCGCCTGCATGTTGTGCCGGTTTTCCGGCAACGCCTGAAAGAAATTCCCCTGCGCCTGGGCCGCCCCTACTGGATTGATGACCCCGATTTCAGCATCGAGCGCCACCTCGCCTACGTTAATCTTGGCGAACACGGCCGCAAGGCAAGCCTGATGACGCTGGCCTCACGGATTCTGGAAGAACCTCTGAAAAGGGACCGCCCGCTGTGGCACATCACCTTCGTAGACGGTTTCAAACTGGACGAGGAGGACACCGGCAGTGATGGCTTCGCTTTGATCGTCAAATTGCACCACGCTGCCATCGACGCATTCAGTGGCGAGGAGATTATTGGCAAACTGCTGGAGTATACGCCCGAGCCCAGCCCGATTGCGCCACCTCGACCCTGGCAGCCCAGACCAGAACCCTCGGAAGAACGGGTCATGCTTCAGGCCGGTGCGAACATCATTCGCACGCCACTGCAGTTCACCTCTCTGGCGTTCAACGCAGCCGAGGCGACAGCCCGGGGACTGATCCAGAAGCAATTACGCAAACTGCCCCTCCCGCTGCCCCTGTTTTCCGCCCCAAACAGCCCTTTCAATCGGCAGATTACGGCAAATCGGCAGATTGTCGCCGCCAGCGTGGAGCTTTCGCGCCTGAAGGCGATCAAGGCGTTTCTCGGGGACGTAACACTGAACGATGTGGTTTTGGGCCTTTGTGCCGAGGCCCTGAAGCGCTATCTGATCAGCGAGGGCGCGAATGCCGACAAGTCCCTGGTGGCAATGACACCGATTTCGGTTCGTTCCAACAGCCTGCGCCGAGCCACCGGGAACCAGATGTCTGCCATGCTGCTGGATCTGGCGACCGATGAAACCAATCCTGCCCAGCGGATACGGCGCATACACTGGAACGCGGTTGCCTCGGAGCCCTACCGGGAGGCTATTGCTGCAGATCGGCTGACGGAACTGCTGCCTTCAACCATGCTGGCGCTGTCCGCAAGACTTTACTCGGAATTGCAAATTGCCCAGCGTTACCAGCCAGTATTCAATCTGCCAATCACCAACGTTCCCGGACCACAGGTTCCACTGTATCTGCAGGGTGCACGCCTGGTTCAGCAATACAATACGGCGCCGCTGTTCGACAGTATGGGACTGGTGATTGTAGCGGTGAGCTATGAGGGAAGGCTGACACTGAATTTCACCACCTGCCCCGATGTGGTGGCCCAAGGAGAGTCATTGCAGGCTCACGTGGATGAAAGCCTCAACGCCATTGAAGCAGCCATGGAACGGCTCGGAACAGAGGAAACCAAAGAACCCATCGCAGCCTCCCCAACACAGACCCTCGCAGATGATGCCATGACCGCGATGGAGGGCCTTCTCAAGAAAGCCCTGAAACGTTTCCGGGCCTGAACGGGCCGCGGAAACGCTCAAGCAAGTCTCGGGTTATTCGAACGCCCAACGAAGAAACGCCTTCTTCTCCTCATCACTCGCTGTTTCCCAGATGGCTTTGAGCAGTTCAAGCGCATTATCACCGCTAACCGGCGTGCCGTCGGACGAAGACGCCGGAATCGGCGTGCGGGAAGCGGCCATTTGCTCTTCCCCATCCCAAACGGTTGAGCTTGCCACGGTCATTCCGGCAGAAGAAACGATAGCAGCGGAGAACTCCGGCATTTCCTGCTCGGCTTCCTGACGAGACTCCGGCTGATCAAAGTCGAAACGATAGGTTTCACCGGCTTCTGCTTCGAAACGAACAACCTGGGGCTCGCTCTCAATTACGTGAACTTTCGATTCTCCGTTTCTGACCACGGTGCTTTTCGCCCAGATCGTCTTGTAGACAAAAACAACCTCGTTTTCGCCGGGAAGCAAAGCGTAGTCGAGCGCCAGGTCGTCCATCAGGAAGTTGGTCATAACGCGGCCATTCACCCGGGTCACCCGGATTTCGCCTGGCGCCTCAAGCGTGGCGGCATTGGACGCTGCCGCCGGGTTGCCTTCCCAGGTTTCCACAACGCTGACACTGGAAGCACATCCCGCCAGAGACAATACAGCCACTGCAACCAGTCCAGCGCGAACGCGTGCGACAGCTCGACGCCAACCCTGTCCTGTTGATTGAAAAACACGGATCACATGAGAAATGTTCATTTAGTCTCCTTGGCATGAGGATGGAAATGGCGTCAGGCTGGCGCCAGTTTCGTAGCATTCTGACGAGTGCATCTGACAAGGGCAAGACAACAGCGCGCTTTGGCGGCCCATTCCGGATTCTTCATTGCTGATCCCGATTGAGACGCAACCCGTAAAATTGTAAAAAAATGTTGAATTCGCCCCGAATTGGGTTAATTTTAAACAGATCGGCAGATATTAACGCGGCGCCCGAGAAGCAAGAACGAAAAGCGGGCAGTACAGGAGACGCCATGGACACCCATCGCAGGACCGGAGAAGAAGGGCCGGTTCCCTTTCGCAGTAGTCGATTCTTCTGCGTAGGGAGCAAATGGTACTTTACCACCCGGGAAGGGTTTGACAGTGGCCCGTTCGCTTCACGGGAGCGGGCGGAAACAGGCCTCAAGCGCTTTCTGCACGTGGTCCGTATGCTGCCGGAAGAACAACAGCTTCATTGACAGGCCTTCGTGCCCGTCTAGACCATGACGGGCACCAGCCACACGTCTACTGCCCAAAGGCAGATCAGGGCCATGACGCCGGCAATAACATCGTCAACCATAATACCCAGACCACCAGGCAGGTGTTGGTCCAGCCAATTGATGGGCCACGGTTTTGCAATGTCAAAAAGCCGGAACAGAACGAACGCCCCCAGAACCCCATAGATAGTGTCAGGGAAGAGGCCAAGGGCAATCCACATCCCGACGAATTCGTCCCACACAATGCCGCCATGGTCGTGAACCTTCAGGTCTTCAGCCGTCTTTCCGCAGAGCCAGATACCTACGATAAAAGCAGCCAGTACCACCAGCCAGTAGCCCACGGGCGGTAACCAGGCGAAGACGTACCACAGCGGAATGGCGGCCAGGCTGCCCCAGGTGCCGGGCGCCCTCGCCGTTGCACCGCTGCCAAAACCAAAAGCGAGCAGATGCACCGGGTTACGCAAGAATCCCGGCGGGAGTATGACTGCCGGCGCCTCCGGTTCCGGGGTCTCGCCTTCCTGACTCATAATTCACTCCTGAAATGGTCAAACCCGGCGGGCACCGCTTCCAAACTGCAATCGACACCGTCGAGATACAGGCCCGGCTCAGCTTCAACGAAGCCGATCACGGTGAGTTGGCGCTTCAGTGATTCCGGGGCACGCTCCCAGTTTTCTCGCGAGAAACACAGGCACAGTTCGTAATCGTCTCCGGAGCGCAGTGCACAGTCCAGGGCCTTCTCACCCTTCAGGCGAATAAGCGCTGGCGAAAGAGGCATCCTGGCACTCTCGATCCGGGCACCGACCCCTGATGCGGAAAGAATGTGCCCGAGATCTGCCAGCAAGCCATCAGAGATATCAACCGCCGCAGTGGCATATTGGCGTATAGCACCTGCCAGATCCAGTCTCGGCCAGGGATGGTGATAGCGCTCAAGCACGGCAAGCATGTCAGCGGAAGGGGCAGGCTCCGAAAGATAGTCTAAAGCGGCGCCGGCATCCCCCAGGGTTCCGGACACGGCAATCAGATCTCCGGGACGGGCGCCGGAGCGTCGAATCCCGGCCCCCTGCTCTACAGTGCCATGCACCTGCAGGCTCAGGGTGAGCGGCCCGGAGGTGGTATCCCCGCCGGCCAGCTCCAGACCAAACGCCTCGCTGGCCTTTCGCAATCCCATCGAGAAGTCTTCAAGCCACTGCTTATCCACGGCTGGCAGCGTCAGTGCAAGCGTGAAACATTCCGGGTCGGCACCCATGGCAGCAAGATCGCTGGCAGCGGCGGCAAGTGCTCGCCAGCCCAGATAATCGGGACGGTAGTTTCGGGGAAAGTGGACACCCTCCACGAGGGCGTCCACAGAAAAGACAAGGTCCCGGCCTGCGGGAATACGCTGAATCGCGCAATCGTCCCCTGGGCCCAGGATCAGGGATCCGGATTCCTGCCGCCCGGCAAGCGGCAGAAAGTAACGGCGAATCAGCTCGAATTCGCCCATCGACTAGCGAGCGCGGGTCTCGGCAAGCCGGAGTCGGCCGCTCAGCTTGTCGAGAATGCTGTTAACAAATTTATGGCCCTCGGTGCCACCAAAGCGCTTGGCCATTTCAATGCCCTCGTTAATGACCACCTTGTAGGGCACATCAAGCCGATGCTTGAGCTCATAGGCTCCCAGGCGGACAATCGCCAGTTCCACGGGATCAACCTCTTTAATAGGCCGATCCAGGAACGGCTCGATCAGCTTGTCCAGTTCGCCCTGCTCGCGATGTACCCCACGGAGCAGATCCCGGAAATACAGCAGGTCGACCTTGCTCATGTCATTGTCGACCATGAACTCGGCTTCAATGTCAGAAATCGCCGTCTTGCTGAAATGACGCTGATAGAGCCCCTGCATAGCGAGGGCCCTGGCACGGCGTCTATCACCGGCTTTCGGTTGGCCAGACGGAGCCGGCTGCGGTGATGTACCTTCGGTTTCGCTCATTACTCACCCAGCTTCTTGAACAGGCTGACCATTTCAAGGGCGGTGATTGCCGCTTCGGCACCCTTGTTACCGGCCTTGGTTCCGGAACGCTCGATGGCCTGTTCGATGGAATCCACCGTCAGCACACCGAAGGTTACCGGCACGTCGGTATCAAGACTGACCGCGCCAAGGCCGCTGGAGGCCTCGCCGGCAACATACTCGAAATGCGGAGTGCCGCCACGGATAACTGCACCCAGGGCAATAATCGCATCGTACTCGCCGGTTTCGGCAACGCGCTTGACGGCCAGGGGCATTTCATAGGCTCCCGGCACGCGGACGATGGTGACGTCGTCATCGGAAATACCGTGACGGCGCAGGGTATCCAGCGCGCCCTCGACCAGGCTTTCCACAACAAAGCCGTTAAAACGGCCCACTACAAGCGCATAGCGCCCGCTGCACTCGGTAAAATCACCTTCAATTACTCTGATATCTGCCATCGATGGCTCCTTCACGTGTCGCGGCATCGGGGCCACGACCGGGTTTATCATTCGGGGGTGTAGGGAACGTATTCGACCACTTCCAGATCGAAACCGGAAATGGCGGAAAATTTGATCGGCGGGCTCAGCAGGCGCATTTTGCCAACACCAATATCCCGGAGAATCTGGGAGCCGGTACCTACCGTGAAGTAAACGCCGGAGCTTCCCTTGCCGGAGGAGCCCTTACCTTCATCAAAGAATTCCTGGATCCGGTCTTCCAGGTTGTAGCTGTCCTCGGCGCTGTTCAGCAGGACGACCGCGCCCCGGCCTTCCTCTGCCACCTTTTCAAGGGCGTGATGCAGGGGCCAGCTGCGAGAATCCTTGCGGCGCGCACCGAGGAGGTCCCGAAGGGTGTCCGTGATGTGGACCCGAACATATACCGGCTCATCGGGAGAAATGTCTCCCATCAACATCGCCAGATGGGTGGCTCCCTGGATATTGTCGCGGTATGTCCGAAGCTTGAACACGCCGTACTCGGTGTCGAGGTCGTTTTCTTCAACACACTCAACGGTTCGCTCGTTCATGGTGCGGTAGTGGATCAGATCGGCAATGGTGCCAATCTTCAGGTCGTGCTCTTCGGCGAATCGCTCCAGGTCTTCGCGGCGGGCCATAGAGCCGTCGTCATTCATGATCTCGCAGATCACGCCGGCCGGCTCGCAACCTGCCAGTGCGGCGAGGTCACAGGATGCTTCGGTGTGCCCCGCGCGGCTCAAAACACCGCCGGGATCAGACATCAACGGGAAAATATGGCCAGGCTGAACCAGATCACTGGCTTTTGCATTGCGTGCTACCGCTGCCTGCACCGTGCGTGCACGGTCTGCCGCCGAGATGCCAGTGGTCACACCCACGGCAGCCTCAATCGAGAGGGTAAACTTGGTTCCGAAGCCGGAGGCGTTCTGCTGGACCATCAACGGCAAGCCCAGTTGCTTGCAGCGATCCCGGGTCATCGGCATACAGATCAGGCCACGACCAAAACGAGCCATGAAATTGATGGCTTCGGCCGTGCAATGCTCAGCAGCCATCACGAGATCGCCCTCGTTCTCGCGATCTTCGTCATCCATCAGTATGACCATCTTGCCCTGACGAATATCTTCAATGATGTCTTCAATGCTGTTCAGTGCCATATGGTTTTGCACCCTTGCGGCGCTCCGGCAAATAATTGCTGCCGGAACAACCTGAGTTTATGGATTACCGGCGAGTGAGGATCAGACGCTGATCCTCACCTACCTGACGTCGGTCCAGCACCTTCCATTGTACCTTGTCTGCCATGGTCTCCAGTGGCAGATGTGCGGTCGGACGTCCCGTGCTGCCGAGGAAAACCGGCGCCTGATAGAGCCAGAGTTCGTCGACCAGATTTTCGTTAATAAAGGTGCCGGCCAGAGTAGGCCCCGCCTCGACCAGCAGCTCGTTGATTCCGAGCTCGCCTAACGAGTCCAGCAGCTCGGCCAGGTCGATCCCGTTATCTTTCCAGGCGACACCGGTAAGGCTGATGCCCAGGGCCGCGAGATCCTGGGCCGGCGCAGTGGCCAGCGTGGATGACGCACAGAACACCTGCACGTTACCGCCTTGAAGGATCTTCGCAGACGACGGTGTGCGCGCGTCGCGGTCGGCAATCACCCGAAGCGGCTGCCTGGACGGCTCCGTCGCGTCGCCAATATCCCCCAGTTCCTCGCGCCGGACCGTCAATGAGGGGTCGTCGGCGAGCACGGTTCCGACACCGGTCAGAATGGCATCACTGATCGCTCTCAGACGCTGGACATCCCGACGTGCCTCAGGACCGGTAATCCACTGGCTCTCGCCGGAAGCCATGGCGGTACGGCCATCAAGACTTGCCGCCATTTTGAGCCGCACCCAGGGTCGGCCGGTGTTCATGCGTTTCATGAAGCCCGGATTCAGGCGGGCAGCTTCTTCCGCCAGCAGGCCTTCAGTAACCCGGATTCCAGCTTCCCTGAGCATATCCAGCCCCCGGCCAGACACCGAGGGGTTCGGGTCCTTGGTTGCGGCGTAGACGTGGGCAACACCAGCATCAATCAGCGCCCTGGCGCAGGGCGGCGTCCGGCCAAAATGGCTACACGGCTCCAGTGTTACATACGCTGTCGCACCCCGGGCATCCGGACCGGCCTGGCTCAGGGCACGGGTCTCGGCGTGGGCTTCTCCGGCACGTTCATGCCACCCCTCGCCAAGGACCAGATCTCCCCGGGCAATGACACACCCAACCCGGGGATTAGGGTGGGTAGAGTACCGACCGCGCCAGGCAAGCTGGACAGCCCGCGCCATCATGGCCCTGTCGCGGTTCTCGATCATGCCTTGCCTTTCGGGGCGTGGTTATCCGCCAGCGCTTTGGCAACATCCACGGCCGCCTCACCGTTGCCGGCCGACAACCTCTCGATCTCTTCCTTGAATTCGTTGATATCCTGAAAGCTGCGATATACCGAGGCGAAGCGGACATAGGCAACCTTGTCCAACTGGCGCAATTCGGTCATCACCTCTTCACCCAACTGCATGGACTTCACTTCCCGCTCTCCGGTCGCCCGCAACCGGTATTTGATCCGATTGAGAGCCGCATCAATCTGTTCAATGCTCACGGGGCGCTTTTCCAGCGCTTTCATCAGCCCGGCGCGCAGCTTTTCCTCATCAAACGGTTGTCGGGTACCATCCTGTTTGACCACCCTTGGCATCACCAACTCGGCAGATTCGAAGGTAGTAAAACGCTCCCGACAGGAGAGACATTCCCTGCGGCGACGCACCTGATCACCCTCGGCCACCAGCCGGGAGTCAATCACCTTGGTATCTGCTTCACCACAGAAGGGACAATGCATAGTCAGGAGCTCCGAAGAGGAAGCCGGGCCGAAAAGTCGGCCCGACAGGTCATGCCTGTAGTCTAGCTATAAAACGATTAGCCGTAGACAGGGAAACGGGCGCAGAGTGCACTTACCTGCTCACGAACCCGGCTGTTGACCGCCTCGTCGTCCAGGTTATCGAGGATGTCGCAGATCCAGCCGGCGAGGTCGCGACACTCGGACTCGCCGAAACCACGGGTGGTGATCGCCGGGGTGCCAATGCGAAGACCGGAGGTGACAAACGGAGACCGCGGATCATTGGGAACAGCGTTCTTGTTAACGGTGATGTGGGCACGACCCAGCGCCGCATCCGCATCTTTTCCGGTAATGTCCTGTTTGATGAGGCTGACCAGGAACAGATGGTTCTTGGTGCCACCGGAAACCACATCATAGCCACGATCCACAAACACCTGGGCCATGGCGGAGGCGTTCTTCACAACCTGCTGCTGGTAGGTCTTGAAATCGTCGCTCATGGCTTCCTTGAAGCACACGGCCTTGGCGGCAATCACGTGCATCAGCGGGCCACCCTGGCCGCCCGGGAATACCGCAGAGTTCAGCTTCTTCTGCAGATCAGCGTCATCGCAGGCCAGGATAAGCCCACCACGGGGACCGCGAAGGGTCTTGTGAGTCGTGGTTGCAACAACGTGGGCGTGGGGAACCGGATCCGGGTAGACGCCGGCGGCTACGAGACCCGCTACGTGGGCCATATCAACGAACAAATAGGCACCCACCTTGTCGGCAATCTCGCGGAAGCGGGCAAAATCCAGCTCCTGGGAGTAAGCGGAGAAGCCGGCGATGATCATTTTTGGCTTATGCTCGAGAGCCAGCGATTCTATCTCATCGTAGTCGAGAAGGCCGGTGTCGGTGTTAATACCGTACTGCACGGCATTGTAGATCTTGCCAGAGAAGTTGACACTGGCGCCGTGCGTGAGGTGTCCACCATGGGCGAGACTCATGCCCAGAACGGTGTCACCTGGCTTGAGCAGGGCCATGAAGACAGCCGAGTTGGCCTGGGAGCCGGAATGCGGCTGGACGTTGGCATAGGCAGCACCAAACAGCTCCTTGGCACGCTCAATCGCCAGCTCTTCAGCAATATCCACGAACTCGCAGCCGCCATAGTAGCGCTTGCCAGGATAGCCTTCCGCGTACTTGTTGGTCAGCACGCTGCCCTGGGCTTCCATCACCCGGGGGCTGGTGTAGTTCTCGGACGCGATCAGCTCGATGTGAGCTTCCTGGCGCTTCTCTTCCGCCTGCATGGCGTTCCAGAGTTCGTCGTCAAAGCCGGCGATTTTCATTTCACGATTAAACATGGATGCGCTGCCCCTGTGTGCTTGGCTGGCCCGGAGAGCTTTGGCGATCTCCGCAGGCTCCCTGAAAAATTGGGCCGCTATTCTATCTTACAAACGGGTGAAAAATCATCCTTTATACCGTCCGCAGATACCGGCATGCGGCCAACTCCGGTTTCTGCTCAATTGCTATCAAAGGTACGTTTCGTTACCTTACTCGATTACTGTTCTCAGGTACTGGCACCCGTGGTGTCGGCCTTCGGGATGGGCGGTCCAGGATACGCTGTGAATACATCCCTGTACGCTCGACAAAATCATCCCTGATTTTGACGATCCCGGACCGCCCACCCCGAAGGCCTTGATCAGGCACCTGACGTGTATTCATTTCTCAAGCGACTGTTTGATAAAAGGATTCTGCCAATATGGCCCAATACGTTTACACCATGAACCGCGTGGGCAAGGTGGTCCCGCCCAAGCGCGAGATTCTGAAGGACATTTCACTGAGCTTCTTCCCTGGCGCCAAAATCGGCGTTCTGGGCCTCAACGGTGCCGGTAAATCCACCCTGCTCCGCATTATGGCGGGCGTGGATCAGGATTACATCGGTGAAGCCCGCCCGCAGCCCGGCATCAACGTGGGCTATCTGCCCCAGGAGCCCGAGCTGGACGAAGAGAAAACCGTCAAGGAAATCGTCGATGAAGCGGTTTCCGGTGTCCATGACGCCCTGGCCGAACTGGACCAGGTGTACGCCGCCTACGCCGAACCGGATGCGGATTTTGATGCCCTGGCCAAGAAGCAGGGCGAGCTGGAAGCCTACATCCAGGCCACTGACGGCCACGATATCGAGCGCAAGATGGAAGTTGCCGCGGACGCACTGCGTCTTCCACCCTGGGATCAGAAAGTGAACGTACTTTCCGGTGGTGAACGTCGCCGGGTAGCCCTGTGCCGTCTGCTGCTGTCCGGCCCTGACATGCTTCTGCTCGATGAGCCCACCAACCACCTAGATGCCGAATCCGTGGCCTGGCTCGAGCGCTTCCTGCACGATTACGAAGGTACCGTGGTGGCCATCACCCACGACCGCTACTTCCTCGACAACGTCGCCGGCTGGATCCTGGAACTGGACCGTGGCCATGGCATTCCATTCGAAGGTAACTACAGCCAGTGGCTGGAGAACAAGGAAAAGCGTCTGGAAATGGAATCCAAGCAGGAAGCCTCTCACCAGAAAGCCATCAAGCAGGAACTGGAATGGGTGCGCAGTAATGCCAAGGGCCGTCAGTCCAAGAGCAAGGCCCGTCTGGCCCGTTTCGAGGAGATGAGTTCCCAGGAGTTCCAGAAACGAAACGAAACCAACGAGCTTTACATTCCACCCGGACCCCGTCTGGGCAACAAGGTGATCGAGGTCGACGGTATCAGCAAGTCCTTCGGTGACCGCATGCTATATGAAGACGTGTCCTTCAGCGTGCCGCCCGGCGCCATCGTGGGCATTATCGGTGGAAACGGTGCCGGTAAATCCACTCTGTTCAAGATGATTGCCGGTTTCGACAAGCCGGATTCTGGCGACATCACCGTCGGGGAAACCGTGGAACTGGCCTATGTAGACCAGATGCGCGATCTGGACGGCAGCAAAACCGTCTGGGAGGAACTATCCGACGGCAACGACATCATCAAGGTCGGCAACTACGAAACCCCTTCTCGGGCCTACGTTGGCCGCTTCAATTTCAAGGGCAGCGACCAGCAGAAGCGGGTTGGCGACCTGTCCGGCGGTGAGCGCAACCGTTTGCACCTCGCCAAGCTGCTGAAACAGGGCGGCAACGTGCTGCTGCTGGATGAGCCGACCAACGATCTCGACGTGGAAACCCTTCGCGCCCTGGAAGAAGCCCTGCTGAATTTCCCGGGCTCTGCCTTGGTTATCTCGCACGACCGTTGGTTCCTCGACCGTGTGGCCAGCCACATCCTGGCATTCGAGGATGATGGCGAGGTGGTGTACTTCGAAGGCAACTTCACCGAGTACGACGAGGACTTCAAGAAGCGCAAGGGTGATTCGGCGATGCAGCCGCAGCGCATGAAGTACAAGAAGCTGGCCTGATGGCGAAAACGAGAACCGCCTACGTCTGCACCGAATGCGGTGCAGACTATTCCAAATGGCAGGGCCAGTGCACGGCCTGCCAGGCCTGGAACACCATCAGCGAAGTCCGCGGCGTCAGCAGCAACAGCAAAGGCGCCCGCGGTGGCCGCTTTGAGGGCTTTGCCGGCAGCCTGTCCGAGGTCCAGAGCCTGGATGATGTCAGCCTGGCAGAGCAGCCTCGTATCAGCTCCGGCATGCAGGAGTTTGATCGGGTTCTGGGCGGAGGTCTCGTCGAGGGCTCGGCTGTTCTGATGGGCGGCCACCCGGGCGCGGGCAAGAGTACCCTTCTACTCCAGGCCATCTGCCATCTGGCTGCCAGCGTCCCCGCTTTGTACGTCACCGGTGAGGAATCCCTGCAGCAGGTGGCCATGCGCGCCAAACGGCTGGGCCTTCCAACCAAAGACCTGAAGATGCTGTCTGAAACCAGTGTCGAACGAGTCATGCAGGTAGCCGAGGCCGAAAAACCCCGGATTCTGGTAGTGGACAGTATTCAGGTGATGCACATGGCGGATATCGAGTCCGCCCCTGGCAGTGTCTCCCAGGTACGCGAAAGCGCCGCTTACCTGACCCGTTTCGCCAAGCAGACCGGCACCATCCTGTTCCTGGTCGGCCATGTCACCAAAGACGGCAGCTTGGCCGGCCCGAAGGTTCTGGAACACATGATTGACTGCTCAATCCTGCTGGAAGGCTCCAGCGACAGCCGTTATCGAACCCTTCGGGGGATCAAGAACCGGTTTGGTGCGGTGAACGAGTTGGGCGTGTTCGCCATGCTGGAACAGGGCCTGAAGGAAGTGAAGAACCCCAGCGCGATCTTCCTGAACCGCGGCGAAGACGCGGCCCCGGGAAGCGTGGTGATGGTCGTCTGGGAAGGCACCCGCCCCATGCTGGTGGAAATCCAGGCACTGGTCGATATGGCCCAGGGCGGCTACCCGCGACGAGTTGCCGTTGGCCTGGACCAGAACCGGTTGGCCATGCTCCTCGCCGTTCTTCACCGCCATGGTGGCATGCACGTTTCCGACCAGGACGTGTTCGTAAACGTGGTTGGTGGCGTAAAAGTAAACGAAACCAGCGCCGACCTGGCCCTGCTGGCCGCCATCGTCTCTTCCTTCCGAGACCGCGCCCTACCCCAGGACCTGGTGATCTTCGGCGAAGTCGGCCTCTCTGGTGAAATCCGCCCGGTGCCCAGCGGCCAGGAACGCATCTACGAAGCCGCCAAACACGGCTTCACCCGGGCCCTGGTGCCAAAATCCAATGCCCCAAGGAAGACCATCGTTGGCATGAAGGTGATTCCGGTGATCAAGCTCAGTGATGCGCTGACGGCCCTCGAGGAACTCTAGACCTGCACTTTCTTAAGTTATCGGCCAGTTTGGGAGTTAACGGCTAGACTGGCATAGGTGCTTCCAAAAACCGCTACAAGCACGTCCATGTGCGCTTGTCCTCGGCCATCCCTGGCCTCCGACATTTTTGGAAGCACCTATGCCAGTCTAGCCTGCTCACTGCAGTGGAGAACTCTGACTTTTAAAACTCTAGAAGACGGATCCCAAAAGTCGAAAACTGGTAACAGTCAGTGATTCGCTGTCCCTTTAAGGTCAATCAATCAGATGTGCAAACTCTCTTTCCAACAGCGCCTGGTCGCCCAGGTTCAGTTCCACTAGGCGTTTAAGATGCGTGGCGCTATCAAGGTCAATGTACTGACATTTGAAACCCAGCCGGTGCGGCTCCACGTGCCTAAGCTCTACCGCCATAACAATACCTGCCTCATGATCATTCAGATGAATAATCACTTCGCAGGGCTGCTTTAAGGGGACCTGCCAACCCTCCGGCCGCTTCACCAGAACGCCTTTCAGCGAAATATCCAGCACCTCTGTCGTCCAGACGGATTCCTGGCAGTGGAGCTCGCACGGCGCATCAAACTCGATCCGGTGGAACCGGCGCTTTTCTGGGGTCTTGGTGGGCAAGTGGTTACTCCTGTTTACCGGTCTTGTTTTACCTGACTATAGACCGGACAGAAGATCGCTTCCAGAGGAGTTTTTGAGCAGATATATCTCTGCAGAACCAACAAGGCTGCTGTAGGGCCCTTTCCAAAAATGTCGGAGGCCATGGACGGCCGGAGACAAGCCACATGGACGTGCTCGTAGCGGTTTTTGGAAAGGGCCCTACAGCAGGCTAGCCCGCATATTCACAGGCTAGGAGACGCAAAAATCCAAGTCTTAGCGGTGATACTCCGGGCTCAGCTCGACCACAGCCTCAATGAACGCCTTGGCATGCTCCGGATCGACATCCGGCGTAATGCCGTGACCAAGGTTAAAGATATGCCCGTTGCCAGAGCCAAAGCGACGCAGGATATCGGCCACTTCCTGGCGAATCCGCTCTGGCGGCGCATACAGCATGGCTGGGTCCATGTTGCCCTGGAGTGCCACACGGTCACCAATTCTGGCGCGGGCATTGCCAATATCGGTGGTCCAATCGAGGCCGACGGCATCGGCACCGGAATCGGCAATGGATTCCAGCCACTGACCGCCATTCTTGGTAAACAGGATTACCGGCACCCGACGACCATCGTTCTCGCGAATCAGGCCGTCAACGATCTTCTTCATGTAGCGCAGCGAGAACTCTTCGTAAGCCCAGCTGCTCAACACCCCGCCCCAGGTATCGAAAATCTGTACAGCCTGGGCACCGGCCTTGATCTGGCCGTTGAGGTAATCAATGACCGCACCCGCCAAATGGTCCAGCAAGCGGCGCATAACCTCCGGCTGACCGTACATGAGTTTCTTGGCCTCCCGGAAATCCTTGGACGAGCCACCTTCAATCATGTAAGTCGCCAGGGTCCAGGGGCTGCCGGAGAAACCGATCAGGGGAACGCTGCCGTTCAGGGCTCCGCGGATGGTGGAAACCGCGTTCATAACGTAGTCCAGATCCACCTCGGCGTTGATCTTCGGTAGAGCCGCAACATCGGCTTCGGAGCGGATCGTGTTCCGGAATTTCGGGCCTTCGCCGGTTTCGAAGTACAGGCCAAGACCCAGAGCGTCCGGAATCGTCAGGATGTCTGAAAACAGGATCGCCGCGTCCAGTGGGAAACGTTCCAGAGGCTGCAGAGTTACCTCGCAGGCCAACGGCGTGTTCTTGCACAAGCTGAGAAAGTCGCCGGCTTTTGCCCTGGTCGCACGGTACTCCGGCAGGTATCGCCCTGCCTGTCGCATCATCCAAACCGGTGTGCGGTCCACGGGCTGGCGCATCAGGGCGCGCAGGAAACGATCATTCTTCAGCTCGGTCATAGGAAATCCAGCGTGTTCTGTACAAAGGGGAAAATTGGATGGAGGCCATAATACCCGGTTTGCGGGAATAAAAAAGGGCGGCTTTCCCTTAGGAAACCGCCCTTCTGATCAGGATCAACCGTGCAATCAGATATCCAGGTAATCCATGATGCCTTCGGCAGCCTGACGACCTTCCCAGATAGCGGTTACGACCAGATCGGAACCACGGACCATGTCCCCGCCCGCAAAGATTTTCTCGTTGCTGGTCTGGAACATGAACTCTGCGCCTTCCGGAGCAGTTACCCGGCCCGAATCGTCGGTATTCACCTTCAGCTCATCGAACCAGTCGGCCGGGCTCGGACGGAAACCGAAGGCGACCAGAACCGCGTCCGCAGGAATAACCTCCTCACTACCCGGGACTACTTCCGGACGGCGACGACCATTCTCGTCGGGATCGCCCAAACGGGTCTGAACCACCTTCACACCCTCAACCCGGTCTTCACCAATAATGGCGATGGGCTGACGATTGAAGAGGAACTTAACGCCCTCTTCCTTGGCGTTGGCCACTTCCCGGCGAGAACCCGGCATGTTGGCTTCGTCCCGGCGGTAGGCACAGGTGACGCTCTCGGCCTGCTGACGGATCGAGGTGCGGTTGCAGTCCATGGCCGTATCGCCGCCACCCAGGACAACAACCCGCTTGCCTTTCATGTCGATGAAGTCTGCTTCGTCTTTCTCGAAGCCGAGACGACGGTTGACGTTCGAAACGAGGAACGGCAGTGCATCGTACACGCCCGGCAGATTCTCACCCGGGAAACCACCCTTCATGTAGGTGTAGGTGCCCATGCCCATGAAAACGGCATCGTACTCGTCAATGATCTCCTGCAGCTGAACGTCCTTGCCCACCTCGGTAGACAGGCGGAATTCCACGCCCATCTCCTCGAACACCTTGCGGCGGCGGGTCATAACGGATTTTTCCAGCTTGAACTCGGGAATGCCGAAGGTCAGCAGACCACCGATTTCCGGATAGATGTCGAATACAACCGGCTTGACGCCATTGCGAACCAGAACGTCCGCGCAGCCCAGACCAGCAGGCCCTGCGCCAATGACGGCAACCTTCTTGTCTGTCCACTTCACGGCGGACATATCCGGTTTCCAGCCCAGGGCAAAGGCGGTGTCGGTAATGTACTTCTCGACAGACCCGATGGTAACCGCGCCATACCCGTCGTTCAGGGTGCAGGCACCTTCACACAGGCGATCCTGCGGACAAACGCGGCCGCAAACTTCAGGCAGGGAGTTGGTCTGGTGACACAACTCGACGGCCCGCATGATATTGCCTTCGGAAACCAGCTTGAGCCAGTTCGGAATATAGTTGTGAACCGGGCACTTCCACTCGCAATAGGGGTTACCACACTCAAGACAGCGATGGGACTGGGACGCCGCGTTATCTGCTGTGAAGGGGTGGTAAATTTCACCAAACTCTTTCTTCCGCTTCTTGGCCGGGACCTTTTTCGGATCGACACGTCCAACCTCGACAAACTGGAAGTCATTACTCAGTCGTTCTTTCATCTGGATGCTCTCATCAACTCGATTTCGACAAGGGCGGCAGCCAGGCTGCTCGCCCCAAACCCTCTCAGCCTCTTATTCCGGACGCGCCCGGGTGCTGGCCAACAGACTGCGCAGATTCGCAGCCTTGGGTTTCACCAGCCAGAAGCGGCCAATGTAGTCGTCGAAATTCTCAAGAATGTGCTCTGCCCACTCACTGCCGGTTTCCGAGATGTGCTCCCGGATAACACCACGCAGGTGATTGCGGTAGGACTCCATGTCCTCGCTGGAAATCCGCTGAATTTCCACCAGCTCGTGGTTGTATTTGTCCACGAACGTGTTGTTGATATCCATGACGTAAGCAAAGCCACCAGTCATACCAGCACCGAAGTTGTGGCCAGTAGAGCCCAGCACCGTCACCAGACCACCGGTCATGTATTCACAGCAATGGTCTCCGGCGCCTTCCACAACGGCATGGGCACCGGAATTACGAACTGCAAATCGCTCACCCGCGGTTCCGGCAGCAAAGAGTTTGCCGCCGGTTGCGCCGTAGAGACAGGTATTGCCGACGATAGAGGTTTCCTGAGTCTTGAACGCGCTGCCGCGGGGCGGCTTCACAACCAGCTTGCCACCGGTCATGCCCTTACCGACGTAGTCGTTGGCATCCCCTTCAAGGATCAGGTTGAGACCACCCACGTTCCAGACACCAAAACTCTGGCCAGCGGTACCGGTCAGGTCCAGGGTGATCGGTGCATCCACCATACCCTGGTTACCATGGATCTGGGCGATTTCGCCAGAGAGGCGGGCGCCAATAGAGCGATCACAGTTGGTGACTCGATAGGACCACGCGCCTCCACTCTTCTCTTTGATCGCCGCAGCGGTATCCTGAACCATCTGTTCCGCGAGCCTGCCCTCATCAAACGGGTGATTCCGTTCGACCTGACAGGTCTGCGGCTTGTCTGCAGGAATATGGTCGTTAGACAGCAGGCGACTCAGATCCAGTTTCTTCTGACGTTCGGTATCACCGGGCAGGCGCTCCAGCAGGTCAACGCGACCCACAAGCTCTTCCAGGGTACGCACGCCCAGTTTGGCCATCCACTCCCGGGTCTCTTCGGCCACGAAGCGGAAGAAATTCATCGCCATTTCCACCGTGCCCTTGAAGTGCTCTTCACGGAGGTGGTCGTTCTGGGTAGCCACACCGGTCGCGCAGTTGTTCAGGTGACAAATACGCAGGTATTTGCAGCCCAGCGCCACCATCGGGGTGGTACCGAAACCGAAGCTCTCGGCACCAAGGATCGCCCCTTTTACCACGTCCAGACCTGTTTTCAGGCCGCCATCAGTCTGCAGGCGAATCTTGCCACGCAGGTCATTGGCTCGCAGCGCCTGCTGGGTTTCGGTAAGCCCCAGCTCCCAGGGAGAACCGGCGTAGCGGATCGACGTCAGCGGGCTCGCCGCTGTACCGCCATCGTACCCGGACACCGTGATCAGGTCGGCGTACGCCTTGGCCACACCTGCGGCAATCGTACCGACGCCGGGCTCAGAGACCAGCTTCACAGACACCAGAGCCTGCGGATTGACCTGTTTGAGGTCGAAAATCAGCTGGGCCAGATCCTCGATGGAATAGATATCGTGATGCGGCGGCGGTGAAATCAGCGTTACGCCCGGGACCGAATAACGCAGGCGGGCGATCAGTTCATTGACCTTGCCACCGGGCAACTGGCCGCCTTCGCCCGGCTTGGCACCTTGGGCCACCTTGATCTGCATGACATCCGCACTACGCAGATATTCGGCTGTAACGCCAAAACGTCCGGACGCGATCTGTTTGATTTTCGAGCGTTTTTCAGTGCCATAGCGAGCGGGATCTTCACCGCCCTCGCCCGAATTGGACCGGCTGCCCAGGGTATTCATGGCCACCGCCAAGGCTTCGTGGGCCTCGGGTGACAGGGCACCAAGTGACATCCCGGCCGAATCAAAGCGAGGGAAGATGTTTTCAACCGGCTCTACTTCCGAAATATCAATCGGCTTGATGTCTTTCCGGAAGACAAGAAGGTCACGGAGCGTCGCAACCGGACGCTCGTTAACCAGACCCGCGTATTCCTTGTAGTGGCCATAGTCGCCACTGGTGACCGCCTCCTGGAGCTTGCCGACCACATCCGGGTTGAAGGCATGGTACTCCTGGCCATGGACATACTTCAGAAGACCACCCTGAATGATGGGCTTGCGCGGTTTCCAGGCCACAGACGCCAGTTGCTCCTGGTCCTGCTGGAAGTCATAGAACCCGGCACCCTGAATTCGGCTGGGCACACCCTTGAAGCACAGGTCAACGACATCATCGGCCAGACCGACCGCCTCAAACAGCTGGGCGCCACGATAGGAAGTGATGGTGGAAATTCCCATCTTCGACAGTATCTTCAGCAACCCTTTGTTGATGCCCTTACGGTAGTTATTCTTGGCATCGATCGGATCCATCAGCAGTTCGCCGGTACGGATCAGGTCGTTCAGAACCTGGTAAGCCAGGTACGGGTAGACCGCCGTTGCACCAAAACCGAAGAGCACGGCGAAATGATGAGGATCGCGAGCCCAACCGGTTTCAACAACGATGTTGGAATCGCAGCGCAGTCCTTTCTTCACCAGATGGTGGTGGACCGCACCGGTTGCCATCAGGGCATTGACCGGCAGTTCACCTTCCTTCAAATCTTTGTCGGTGAGGATCAGCAGCACCTTACCATCCCGGACCGCCTGTTCCGCTTCCTCACAAACCTGGCGAATCGCCTGCTCCAATCCCTGTTCCGGGCGGTAGCTCATGGAAATACGCGCGACCTCGAAACCCGGGCGCTCATTGTTGGCAATCTTGAGGAACTTGGCAGGCGACAGAACCGGTGTCGTCAGAATAATGCGGTCTGCGTGATCGGCGGTTTCCTCGAATACGTTGCGCTCGGCACCCAGACAGGTCTCCAGGGACATGACAATCGACTCACGCAGAGGGTCAATCGCCGGGTTGGTCACCTGGGCGAACTTCTGCCGGAAGTAGTCCGCCACGTGGCGTACCTTGCTCGAGAGCACGGCCATTGGGGTATCGTCGCCCATGGATCCAACCGCTTCCTGGCCGTTCTCCGCAAGCGGACGCAATACCTGGTCACGCTCTTCGAAGGAGACCATGAACATCTTCTGGTGCACCAGAAGCTCGTCGGAATCCATCAGCCTGAAATCCGGGGTGTCCTGATTCAGAGTGGTCTCGACGCGGAGAGCGTTTTCCCGCAGCCAGCGCTTGTAGGGCTGAGCGGTCTTGAGACGCTGATCAATGTCCTTGGTGTGCAGGACTTCACCGGACTCTGTGTCGATCGCCAGCATCTGACCCGGCCCGACACGGCCTTTGGCTATCACATCGTCCGGCTGATAACCGTAAGTTCCGATCTCTGAGGCCAGCGTGATGAAATCATCCTTGGTGATGACCCACCGGGCCGGGCGCAGACCATTCCTGTCGAGCATACAGACGGCATAGCGGCCGTCCGTCATGACCAGACCGGCAGGACCATCCCAGGGCTCCATGTGCATGGAGTTGTACTCGTAAAACGCACGCAGCTCTGAATCCATGCTATCGACATTCTGCCAGGCTGGCGGAATCATCATGCGGACCGCGCGGAACAGGTCAACGCCGCCGGCAAGCAGCACTTCCAGCATGTTGTCCATGCTTGATGAGTCAGAACCGGTGAGGTTCACCAGAGGCTGCAGGGTCTGCAGATCCGGCAATTCCGGAGAGCTGAACTTGGCGGCCCGGGCGATGGCCCAGTTACGGTTGCCGTCAATGGTGTTGATCTCACCGTTGTGAGCCAGATACCGGAACGGCTGGGCCAGCGGCCAGCGTGGCATGGTGTTGGTGGAGAACCGCTGATGGAAAACACAGATGGCGGTCTCGAGATCGGGGTCACCCAGATCCTTGTAGAAGTTGGCCAGATCTGCCGGCATCATCAGGCCCTTATAGGCCAGGGTGCGGTGTGACAGACTGCAGATGTAGAACTCGGGATCGTCGGCCATATCGCTTTCGGCATGGCGACGGCCCACGAACAGACTGATCGCAAAATCACGCTCCGCCTTGCCACCAGGCACCACGAAGACCTGCTCGATACGGGGCAGGCAATCAAGCGCCATAGGACCGAGACAGCTGTCATCGACCGGCACTTCGCGCCAGCCGAGAATCTCCAGGCCCTGCTCGGTCAACCGTTTCTCAATGGCCGCACGACCAGCCGAAGCCTTGGCTTCGTCGGGGTTCAGGAAGACCTGGCCGACAGCAAAAAGATCACCCGGCTCCTTACCAAACGCTGCCTTGGCGGCTTTTTTCAGAAAGCCATCCGGGCTCTGGATCAGAAGGCCACAACCATCGCCGGTCTTTCCGTCTGCAGCGATACCACCTCGGTGGGTCATGCAGGTCAGAGACTCGATGGCAGTTTGCAACAACTTGTGGCTGGCCTCGCCCTTCATGTGGGCAATCAGACCGAATCCGCAGTTGTCCCTGAATTCATCGGGATGATACAAACCTGTCATCATAAGCGTTCTCTCGCGTAGAAATGCTTTTCAATCAAAGAGTTAATTGGCGCACAGCCAAACAACCACCCTTCGACACTGAAAATGGGGGCTGGCTATTTTACACACGTAGAAATACGTACTCAAATCGGCGTGACATTATTGTGGGAAGCCGAAACCGGGATTACCAGTCGACAAGGTTATGGAACAACGAGTTAGCGCCGAAACAGCGGCGCTATAAATTGTCGACCGGACGCACCCAGGGTGACCTGGAAGCCAGCTCCTCTGGCAAACCAGCTGCCGCGGCATTGGCCGCCTCCCGGGTAGGAAACTCCCCATAGAATACCATAAACCAGGGCTGGCCTTGCCTTTCCCCGCGGGTGTAGACCAGATCACCAAGCTGTGAATAGCGGGAAATAACGTTCAGAGCGGTCTGTTCAAGATTGCCGGCCACCAGTTGAATGGTCCAGCCTCCACGCGCCCGAACCTGATCAATCGCCGAAAAATACGCCGGGTTTGCTGGAGTGAAGCTCGGCGCGGCCTCTGGCTCTGGCTCTGGCTCTGGCTCTGGCTCTGGCTCTGGCTCTGGCTCTGGCTCTGGCTCTGGCTCTGGCTCTGGCTCTGGCTCTGGCTCTGGCTCTGGCTCTGGCTCTGGCTCTGGCTCTGGCTGATCAGCTTCCGGCTCGGTTACCGGCTCTGTCAATACCGTTTCAGGCTCCACGGCAGGCTGGTCCTGCGACGGCTCTTCCGGGGATGGCACTGAATTCTCTGTTTCAGGCCCAATGGTTATACTCTTTCTCACCGGCTCCGGTGCTTTTACAGTTTCGCCGGCCACGGATTCATCATACTGGCGCGACACAAACCACCAGGAGCCCGCAAGGAGCACAAGGGCCAGCCCGGGCAAAAGGAACCGCTTCCACGGAACCTGCTTAGGGCGATCGACACTCGGCGAGGCCACCATGTCCAGCCAAACGCCCGGAGTCACACGCTTGAGTCGCGCAAAGCTACCCTGACTCAGGGCGTGAATTTTGGAGACCCGGGCCGGACTCAGAAGTTCCCCTGCCTTGCCGCCGGCAGCGTGAACCCGTGGTTCCAGATAGGCAACGATTTCATCCCTGGTGAGAGGCCGCAGATGTATCTGGTGGACACTTGTGCTCGCATCACCCAGGCCCATCGACTGGACCAGGCTATCCGTTCCGGCAAACACCGGAACGGCAGAAGAGCCACGCTCTGAAGCCAGATAGGCGGACAGGATAAGCCTTAGCAACTCCGTCGGCGCCCGGTCGGCATCGTCAATCAAAAGGACGATACGCTGGCCCTTTCGGACCCGCGATTCAGACCACTTGAAAAAGCCATAAACCAGGTCTCGGGGGCTGTCTTCCGGGCCGAGATTTGAGCGGGAAACCGCTTTCAGGTCCCGGGCAAGGGCCTGGGCGCTGGTCAGCGCTGCCGCCGGTATACGGTGAAAGTCGAGTCTGGATGATTCGCTGCGGACCAGCTCCGCCAGTATTCGGGTTTTGCCCGAGCCAGCAGCTCCGGTCAATAACAGAGCCATATCACCGAAGCCGCATAGATGGCGCAACGCTTCCAGAGCGTGATGACGCATGGCATCCGGAAAGAACGGCGTCTCCATTTCCAGCGGGTTGGCACGGAGGCTGTAGCGCTGCTGCAACCTGGGGAACAGGCCTCCGCCATCAAGACTGTTCAAGCTTTCTTCAGTCACGGGTCTTCCTTGTCTTCTGGTCCGCTACCAAATCATTGATGCCTTCGGGCCGTCATCATGTCGAGCTGCAAAAACGTGCAAAGGTGAGAGCAAGGTTTTCAGGACTCGCTTCGGATGTGACCACGGCGTCTCCAACCGAACGAAGCAGGATCAGCCTCAAAAGGCCATCCACGTTCTTCTTGTCGACAGCCATCAGACCCATAAAATCATCGGCCGTCATTGCAACCGGGGGCTTATCCGGTAAACCGGCCCGGAGGATCAGTCGGTTTATACGATCACAATCGTCACGGCTGATCATCCCTTCAAGCGCGGATAATTCGGCGGCCATCAGCATACCGGTGCCTACTGCTTCCCCGTGCAGCCAGTTGCCGTAACCGGCATAGGTTTCGATCGCGTGGCCGAAGGTGTGACCAAGATTCAGAATCGCCCTGATGCCACCTTCGCGCTCGTCGAGTGCAACAATTTCGGCCTTGCAAGCGCAGGACCTGAAGATGGCTTCTGCCAGCGCCTCCGGATCAAGACTGACCAATGCATCCATGTGCTCTTCAAGCCAGCCAAGAAAGCCCTGATCCCGGATCAGCCCATATTTGATAACTTCCGCCAGCCCCGCTGACACCTCTCTGGCGGGCAAAGTCTGTAGACTTGCCGTGTCTATCAACACCGCTTGCGGCTGATGGAAAGCCCCAATCATGTTCTTGCCAAGCGGGTGATTGATGCCGGTTTTCCCACCTACAGAAGAGTCGACCTGGGAAAGCAGCGTCGTTGGAATCTGGATGAACGGCACACCACGTTGATAACAGGCTGCTGCAAAACCAGCCATATCCCCGACCACACCTCCACCGAGGGCAACCAGAGTGGTTTTTCGGGTGTGGCGATGTTCAAGGAGACCGTCAAAGATGCTGTTAAGAGTCTGCCAATCCTTGAACTTCTCGCCATCCGGAAGTACGACGGTATCAACCCGCTTCCCCGGAAAGCAGGCTTTCGCCCGCTCAAGATAGAGTGGTGCCACAGTCTCATTGGTGACGATCATGACCTGCGCCCCGGAAACAAAAGCTGATAGATCCTGAGTGCCGAGAAGACCCTCACCGATAAATATGGGGTAGCTGCGTTCACCGAGCTCTACCGAGAGCTCCCGATACCGATTAGACATGGTTGCGACCTTCCTTACGTATCTGCCTTTTGTGACGCGGCGTTTTCGGGTTCAGCCGATTGACCAGCTGACGTACCACCAGCCGGGGACTCTTTCTGTCCGTGAACATGATGATGTCCGCGAGACCTGAATACAGCGGATCGCGGATTGAGAAAAGTTTCCGCAAGACCGCCTCAGGGTCGTCGTTCTGTAGCAAAGGCCGATTGCGGTCCTTGCGTGTTCGCTCTACCTGCTGCTCTATGGATGTTTTCAGATAGATGACCGTTGCATCTCTCTTGAGAATCGGGTGGTTTTCCTGGCGCATCACAGCTCCGCCACCAGTAGCCAGCACGGTTCGGTCCTCGTGGGACAACTCGTCCAGCATGGCTGTTTCCCGCAAACGGAATCCATCCTCGCCCTCAACATCAAAAATCCACGGAATGTTAGCCCCGCACCGCTCTTCAATGATGCGATCAGAATCAAGAAAACGATAGCCGAGCTCTTTGGCGAGCATCCGGCCAATCGTGCTTTTCCCTGCTCCCATGGGGCCAACCAGGACAACGCGTTTCGGCAAAGACATAACTTCCGCTCAGTTTTGTTCAGGCGGGTGAGAATATCACAGGGCCCGTGATTGCATAAGTTCAGGAGCCGTCTCGGGCCAATTTCGCGCACAAAAAAGCCGCCGGTTTTAAGCGGCGGCTTTTTTACTGCACAGATTAACGAAGCAGATCGTTCTTGATGATCTTCGGCGTAATGAAGATCAACAGTTCGCTACGCTCGTCAAGGTGCTCAGTGCGCTTGAAGATACGGCCCAGGTAAGGGATATCTCCAAGGAACGGCGTCTTGGTCGTTTGAGTCGCAACCTCAGACTGGAAAATACCACCCAGAACTACTGTCTCGCCGTTACCAACCAGAACCTGTGTAGTAACAGAGTTCGTATTGATAGACGGAATGCCAGCCGTAACTTCACCTCTGGAATCCTGGTTTACTACCAAGTCCATAATGATTTTGTCGTCAGGCGTGATTTGAGGTGTGACTTCCAGTGAAAGAACCGCTTCTTTAAATTCTATATTGGTCGCGCCACTGGAAGTTGCCTCTTGGTAAGGGATTTCCTCACCTGATTTGATAGATGCTGTTTGGCGATCAGCAGTAACGACCCTAGGCTGAGAAACAACCTCGGCCTGGCCATCGCTTTCCAAAGCGGATAACTCCAGATCAACGAGGAAGTTGTCACTACCCCATCCAATGGCAAAGGAGGAGGTACCCTCACCACTAACACCAAGATCAACCGCAAGAGCTCCCGGGAAAGAAATCGTGTTGCTATTCCCGGCAGCTGCGTCACGAGCCTCCTGCAGCGATCCCTGGGAACCACCGACTGTAAACACGTTATCGCCACTCACATCGTAGGCAGCACCACCCCATCGAACACCCAGGTTCTCGGCAACATTCGTTTGAGCCCGCACTATACGAGCCTCGATAGAGACTTGACGCACAGGAACATCCCAGGTTGAAACCAGCCTGCGAATTTCCTCCAACTTTTCCGCGGTCTCCCTGACACTGATCGTGTTCGTTCTAACATCAGAGGACACAAAACCCCGATCAGAAATCAGTTCCTCATCTTCCTTAATCAAAGCAACAATATCAGCCGCCTTGGCATAGTTGACCTGAACGATATCGAGGCGCACAGGAGCCAACTCAGCAATCTGCTTGCTAGTTTCAAGCTCAAGCTTCTCCCTAGCTGCGATCTCATCTGCAGGCGCGACGAGCAAAACGTTACCGATCTGACGCTTATCAAGACCTTTTGTCTTCAGAATCAGATCAAGTGCCTGGTCCCAGGGCACATTCTGAAGGCGCAGAGTGATGCTGCCGCCGACAGTGTCACTGGCCACGAGGTTCAATCCGGTGAAGTCGGCGATAAGCTGAAGCACTGAGCGAACTTCGATGTCCTGGAAGTTCAGGGAGAGCTTGTCGCCGGTATACGGGAACTTCTCTTCCCGGCGGGATTCGGCCTCTTCCTGGCTTAGCTCCTCGACGCTGACGGTAAACTGGCTGCCAGACTGGTAGGCAATGTAGTCGTAGTTACCCTCAGGGCTGATCTCGACAACGGCATTGCCATCTTCCACAAAGGTGTCAATGCGAGTAACCGGCGTGGCGAAATCCGTCACGTCGAGCCGGCGACGCAGATCGGCAGGCACAGAAATACCATCCATCGTAAGACGAATTCTGCCGGCACGTTCTGTCAGGTCGACCGGCGTGCTGGAGCTGCCAAGATCCACCAGCACTCGGCCTTCGCCGTCTTTGCCGCGACGGAAATCGACCCCGGCAAGAGCATCAGAAGGCGCCGCGCTGGTTGTTCCACTGCTCTGCGAAACGGAGGTTGAGGGGCTCGCAACAACACCCTCAGACTGCCCACCAATCGTCATGATCAGGGAGTTACCAGAACGAACTGTGTCATAGGGAACCAGCTCGACAAGGTTGAAAATCAACCGCGTTCGATCCTTGGTCTCGACCACGGTCATGCTCTGGGCATTACCCGACCCCAAAGGCACGCTTCGGCTATCAAGACCACTGGTCGTATCCCGAAGATCCACCGCGATTCGAGCGGGGCGCTCAATGGTATAACCAGAGGGTTCCGGTGGCGCCCCATCAAATTGCAGTGTCACCTCAAGCCGCTCGCCTGGTAGCGACGAAAACGACACGTCTTCCAGCGTGACCGCGTTGGCCAGGCCGGATAACAACCCAAAAGCAATCACGCTGACGTATACATTGAGTTTTCTGAACATCGCTAGCCTCGACCCTAAACTTTTTTGTACGTGCATGTTTCTTTCAACTTTCATCCAGCCGCTCCTTAGCCTGCGCCTTCATCCAGGGTCAGGGAGCGAGGACGCTCGACCCAGCCACCCCGGCCATTGGGAACGATTTCAATTAGCTCAATTCTTGTTTCACTGACGGCCACAATGCGACCGTAGTTTTGACCCATGTAATTGCCGGTACGCACTCTGTGTATGCCGCCCGTATCGTCCTCAATGAGAGCAAACAGGTTACCGGATGCCCCTTGAAGAGTACCGACCATTTGAAGCGCTTTCAGGTCAAAATTCTCCAGAACTTCTCGAGGCCGATCCAGATCGGGTTCAACATCGCTGACAGGCCGCTCATCTACCATGGTCAATTGAACATCGATTGGCGGCTCAAATGGGGCACGACGATCCGCAGCTGAATAACTGAAAGCTTCGTAAGCCTTGAACTCCGGCAAGGGCTCAACATACCCTCTCGGTTTTGCCCGGGTCTCGGCCATGAACTGATCAAGATCTGAAAAACCGCTGCCCTGGGAACAGGCCGTCAGCAAGGAGACCAGACAAACACCCAGCCAGGCTCTTATCGCATGCTTTACTGTCATGCTCACTCTCCAGCCCGGTAGCGGTAAGTACGAGCTACAACTTGCATGTCAAGTCGCTCTCCATCTCCGCCTGTTGGTTTAATGGTTAAATCATGCAGTGTAACGATCCTGGGCAGGCTTGCGACACTACTGACAAAAGAGGCAAGCTCATGATAAGAGCCAGTCACACGAATATTTATCGGCAACTCTGAATAGAAATCACGACGCTGCTCAGGCTGAAGAGCCACCTCCTGAAGAGAAAGCCCATTCCCTAAAGCCGTGTTGGTTATATCTTCCAACAAGCCAGGGACCTCAGTTTCACTTGGAAGCTGCCTCACCAACGCGCCGAAGGTTTCTTCCATTTCTGCCATTTGAGCTTTGAAGACCTCCAAGTTTGCCACCTGGTAAGCTTTCTCCTCGTATTTTTTCCTTAGATCCTGTTCGGTTTTTTCCACACGCTCGAGTTGGACATACTGATCTTTCACGAAAAACCAGTAGCCCCCGCCAGCTATAAGAGCAAACACGATAAGCACAACAATGGCCTTGATTGGTGCCGGCCAAATGCCCGCATTATTTACGTCAAGATCATTGATATCGAATTCATTGAGACTTTTAAGTGAGTCGGCGAGGCTCATTGACCATCCTCCCCTTCAGGCTCAGGAGTTTTTTGTTGGACTGAAAGATTGAATTGACTATACCCCGCGCGGCGACTCTCAGCAGCGGACACATTGGACAGATCCGGATCCGTGAACCAGTCTGATTCTTCAAACTGACGCATCAACGTAGATACACGACTGTTGGATTCAGACATTCCCACGATGTCAATTTGATCACCAGTTCGCTTGAGGTCCGTATAAAAAAGCCCATCAGGTAAAGTCCTGACCAATTCGTCGAAAACGCGCACAATAACGGGGCGCTTGCCCTGTAGGTCCTGAATAACCTGCATTCGGGCAAGAAGTTCATCCCTTTTCCGCTTTAGGTCCTCAATCTCCTTGATCTGTTCATCCAGATTTTTGGTCGCTGTTTCGAGGTAGGCGTTGCGGGACTGCTGGTAGGCAATCCGGCTATCCATATCGGTTTTCCAGAGGAAGACCAGGCCGCCAGCAATGATCGCTGCGCCCAGAATCATGACCACGAACTGTTTCTGTTTCTCGGCGCGAAGCTCTTCGCGCCACGGTCGTAGGTTAATCTTTGCCATCAGTCGAAGCTCCTCATTGCCAGGCCGCAGGCAATCTCAGGGAAGGCGCATCATTACTCAGTGCCGACGCGTTCACCTTTGAACCTACCGCCATGTCTGCAAAAGGATTCGCGACCATGGTCGGCGTTCCCGTTTTTTCTTCGACCATTTCAGTGAGCCCCTGAATCGAGGCCGTGCCCCCGGCCAGAACCACGTAATCGACGGCATTGTATTGACTGGCACCAAAGAAGAACTGAAGCGCGCGGGCAACCTGCTGCACGACAGCCTCGCGGAACGGCGTAAGCACTTCTGACTCGTAATCGTCAGGTAGTCCGCCCTGCTTTTTCGCAAGACCGGCTTCCTCGAGCGACAAACCGTATCGGCGCTGGATTTCCTCGGTCAGCTGTTTGCCACCGAAAATCTGCTCTCGCGTGTAAACGGTCTTACCACCGGCCAGAACACTCAGCGTGGTCATGGTCGCGCCAATGTCCACGATCGCTACCACCAGCTCTTCTCCCTGAGAGTCCAGCTGAGGCTCGATCAGTGCATAGGCACGCTCAAGGGCATAGGCTTCAACGTCAACCACCTTGGTAGTCAGCGAGGCAATCTCGAGTGCATCCTCGCGGATGTCGACATTTTCCTTCCGGCAAGCAGCCAGAAGCACATCCACCTGGTCGGGGTTACTCTCGGAAGGTCCCTGAACTTCGAAATCGATGGCCACTTCGTCCAGCGGGTATGGAATATATTGATCGGCCTCAAGGGCAATCTGGTCTTCCATCTCGAATTCGTTCAGGCCGCCATCCATCTGGATAAGCTTGGTAATAACCGCAGAACCTGAGACCGCAACAGCAACCTGTTTGACGCCAGAACGGGACTTGGAAGCTACGCGCTTCATTACCTCGCCCACAGCTTCTACGTCCGTAATGTTCTTTTCCACCACGGCATTGGCCGGCAAAGGCTCCACCGCGTAGCTTTCGACCTTATAACGGTCGCCCTGCTTCGATAGCTCCAGAAGTTTGACCGAGCTGGAGCTTATATCCACGCCCAGCACTGCACTGGATTTCTTTCCTAATCCAAACACGCGCTCACCCTATACCTGGTTAGATGCACCCGGTTACGTAACTTATGTGTTTTTTATTTAAGAGAATTTCTTCACCATTCCGTCTACAATGCGTGTTCTTCTTTAGTTGAGAACTATTGCAGCGGTGAAGCACCTCTTCCATCCTAAAGCAATTTCTCAAATGATAGACCTATATCCAACAGTTGTCAGAAAAAAATGTCTCATTTGTTGCGCACATCTCGCCTTTTTGCCTGGTTGTTTCTTACCGGACTGAGTGTCGCCGTTATCGTAACCTCAGGCTTCTATCTTTACCTTCGCCCTGGCCTTCCGCCGGTACATCAGCTTCTGGACATCAAGCTTCAGACGCCATTACGGGTCTATAGCAAAGACAACAGATTAATAGCAGAATTCGGTGAAAAGAGAAGGGCACCCATCACAATCGAACAGATCCCAACAATTCAGTTACAAGCCTTTATGGCAGCTGAAGACTCGCGTTTTTACGAGCACTTCGGGGTCGACATCAAAGGCCTGGCGCGGGCTGCAATCGAACTGGTCTCTACCGGCGAGATCCAGTCCGGGGGCAGTACCATCACAATGCAGGTTGCAAAAAATTACTTTTTGTCACGGGACAGAACCTTTATCCGGAAGTTCAACGAGATACTTCTGGCTCTTCAGATCGAACGTGAACTGGATAAAAACCGCATTCTCGAGCTCTATCTGAACAAGATCTATCTGGGCAATCGGGCCTACGGAATTGCCGCCGCTGCACAGGTTTATTACAACAAGCCGGTCTCGGAACTGTCCCTGGCCCAAATGGCCATGCTCGCCGGCTTGCCAAAAGCGCCCTCGGCATTCAACCCCCTGGCCAATCCGGACCGTGCGATGATCCGGCGCAACTGGATTCTCGGACGAATGCGCGACCTGGGATACATCACTCCGGATGCCCACGAACTTGCTGTTTCCGCCCCCATTACTGCCAGCTACAACAGCACGGAGACTGAAGTCGACGCCGACTATGTTGCCGAAATGGCGAGATCCGAGATGGTTCGGCGGTTCGGCGAGGACGCCTACACCGATGGCTACACCGTCACCCTCACAGTTGACGGCAAGAAACAGCAGGTTGCCACACAGGCATTAAGAGACGGCCTTGAAGCCTATGATCGGCGCCACGGCTTCAGGGGCCCCATTGGGCAGATTGATCAGGAAACCCTCGCCGAGAGTGAGCCATCAGATCTGATCCTGAACTACCCTCGCGTGGAGTCCCTGCTTCCCGCAATCGTCACAGAGGTTGACGACGAATCCGGCAAAGTGGCGGTGCACGCGCGCCACATCGGCCCCGCCACCATGGCTTTCGAAACCATGACCTGGGCGAGGCGCTACAAAACTGAAAATCTCACAGGCCCTGAGCCTGAGAAGCCCTCCGATGTTGTGGCTCCCGGCGACGTTATCTATGTGCGCGCCCAGAACCCGGAATCGGCCTCGCCAGAGCCAGAAGCCAACGGAAACGAATCCCCGAATGAGCAGTCGGAGCAGCTCGCTGAAGCCTCTGTTGCGCTTGCTCAAATCCCGAGGGTTGAAGGCGCGCTCATTTCACTGAAAGCCAAAACCGGCGCCATTGAGGCACTGAGCGGAGGCTACAGTTTTGGTCAGAGCAAATATAACCGTGCCATACAGGCAAGACGACAGCCTGGCTCCACCTTCAAGCCCTTTCTTTATCTGAGCGCTCTGGAAAGCGGCATGACACCGGCGACCATCTACAACGATGCGCCGATCGTCTTCGATGACTCGGAACTGGAGACTGCCTGGCGCCCCCAGAACTCCTCCGGACAGTTCTATGGCCCAACCCGCCTGCGGGAAGCACTCTATCGCTCACGCAACCTGGTCTCAATCCGACTGCTGCGCGACCTGGGCATCCAGAACACGCTGGATTACCTGGCACAACTGGAAATCCCGGTAGAAAACATGCCGGACGATCTGTCACTCTCCCTGGGCAGCGGGCAGCTTACTCCCATGGAACTTGCCCGAGGCATGGCCGTGATTGCCAACGGAGGCTACGACGTTGAACCCTACCTCATCGAGACTATCACTGACTTTAGCGGTGAGACCATTTACCAGGCGCCGAAAACCGTTCTATGCGACAAAGACTGCGACGACGATACAGCACAGGAACCATCGGGCGAGCAAGAAGGCTCGCCAAACACCGTCGCCAATGTCTCTGAAACAAGTGAGGACTCGCCCGAGGTTCGGGTTATGCCCAGACTGGCGGACGAACGCTCGGTCTTTATTCTGCATTCAATGATGCAGGACGTCATTCGTCGCGGTACCGGCAGAAGGGCGCTGGCCCTTGGCCGGGATGACATCGCCGGTAAAACCGGCACCACCAACGAACAGAAAGACACCTGGTTTGCCGGCTTCAATCACGAAGTGGCCACAACCACCTGGGTCGGATTCGACCAACCGGCACCTCTGGGCAGACGCGAGTTTGGCGCCAGCACCGCGCTCCCCATCTGGCTGGACTATATGGAAGTAGCGCTCGAAGGGGCACCCTCTTCCTTCATGCCTCGACCCAATGGCATCGTCAATATCCGGATCAACCCCGAAACCGGACAGCGCGCAAGGCCAGGCGAGGATGGCATTTTCGAGGTCTTCCGGGAAGAGGATGCGCCACCGCCCCTGACACCCGAAACCGAAAACGACCGTAATGGAGGCTCCGAGGAAGACGACCTGTCAAGGCGAATCTTCTGACATCAGGAGCAGGCACAAAAAAACCGGCGGGATCACCGCCGGTTTTTTTTATACCCTGGATGACAGATCAGATAATGTCGTCCATTGACTTCAGCGGGTAGTGCGCAGGGTATGGATTACGTGCAACGCCGGAATCCACGGCAGCGCGAGCAACGGCGGCCGGCACAACTTCCAGCAAGCGGACGTCCATCGGCTTGGGAATGATGTACTCTTTCCCGAACTCGAAACTCTCCACACCGTAAGCCTCGCAAATTTCCTGAGGCACAGGCTCCTTGGCCAGCTCACGGATTGCATTGACGGCCGCCACCTTCATTTCCTCGTTGATCGCGGTGGCACGAACGTCCAGCGCTCCACGGAAAATGAATGGGAAACCCAACACATTGTTAACCTGGTTCGGATAATCAGAGCGACCGGTGGCCATGATCAGATCATCGCGGGTTGCCAGGGCAATTTCCGGGCTGATCTCCGGATCCGGGTTGGAGCAGGCGAAAACGATCGGCTTGGGAGCCATTTTCTTGAGCTGTTCAGCGGTCAGGAGATCCGGACCGGACAGCCCCAGGAATACGTCAGCGCCATCAATCGCGTCGTCCAGAGTTCGCTTGTCAGTGTCGTTGGCGAACATTGCCTTGTACTGGTTCAAATCATCACGACCAGAGTGGATCACACCCTTGCGGTCGAGCATGAAGATGTTCTCAGAACGAATACCGCAGCTGATCAGAATCTTCATGCAGGCAATAGCGGCAGCACCGGCACCCAGGCAGACCACCCTCGCCTCTTCAATCTTTTGCCCTGCAGCTCGAGGGCATTGATCATGCCGGCTGCAGTTACGATAGCAGTACCATGCTGGTCATCGTGGAAAATGGGCACGTTGCACTTTTCGATCAGCGCGCGCTCAATTTCAAAGCACTCGGGCGCTTTGATGTCTTCCAGATTGATACCACCGAAGGTATCTGCAATACGCTCAACTGTTTCGATAAACGCCTGCGGGCTCTCGGAATTGACTTCAATATCGAAGACATCAATTCCGGCAAAGCGCTTGAACAGTACGCCCTTGCCTTCCATAACCGGCTTGCTTGCCAGCGGACCCAGGTTACCCAGACCAAGAATCGCAGAACCATCAGAGATGACAGCCACCAGGTTGCCCTTGGCGGTGTACTTGTACGCGTTCTCAGGGTCCTTTGCGATCTCGCGGACCGGTTCGGCAACCCCGGGGCTATACGCCAGGGAAAGGTCGCGGGAGGTCTTGGTTGGCTTGGTGATTTCGACACTCAGCTTACCAGGCCGCGGCTTGGCGTGATATTCAAGGGCTGCTTCTTTCAGATCTTGAGACATTGCCACTGTTCCGTTTGTCACGTTTAAAGGTAGTGAACCGCCGAAGCCAAAGAGCCTCGGATCAACTCCGAATCGAAGGCCCCTACTCGGCGGAGCGCGCCATTATGGCCCGCCAGCCCGGAAACGACAAGTGCCTCATGAACATTTTGTGAACAGTCAATAGGGCTAATTGCGTATGTATCTTATAGGTACACTCTGACAACCGGGCACAAAAAAAGCGCCCGAAGGCGCTTTTCCCGGATCCAGCTCGATCAGTCTTTCTTGGCGCCGATGCGACCACCGAAACGCTTCTGGAAACGGTCGATACGACCACCGGTATCCATAACTTTCTGCTTGCCGGTGTAGAATGGGTGGCACTGGGAGCACACATCCAGCTGCAGATCATGGGTGTAGGTAGAACGAGTCTTGAATGTATTACCGCAAGAGCAGGTTGCAGTAATCTCTTCGTACTTCGGGTGGATACCTTCTTTCATGGCGAACCTCGTTAGGTCATGCCGCTACCTGATCACGGGGCATCGAATCTGCCCAGGCGCCAGGCACCGCACGTTTGAATCAATTGAGAAGACGGGGCACAATCATGCCCTGCCGGAAACAGACCGCGAATCTTACTTGCAATTAGTTCTGCAGGCAAGCACCACACTGACTTCCGAACTCGCCCACCTTGGATTTCGCGGCAGGCCGCCGACTAGACAGGATAAGGAAAAACCGTGACACCCGTCATCCCGTGGAGCACTCAGTGCCGTTGATCGCACGCATTGCCTTGAATCGTCCCCTGCGTCGACTCTTCGATTACATTATCCCGGAAGGCCTTGAACTGACGCCTGGTCAGAGGGTGCGAATACCCTTTGGCCGGCAGCAAGCAACAGGCCTTGTTGTTCAGGTGGGCGTTGAGCCTCCTCCCGGCATCACTCTCAAGGTTGTGGCAGGGGCAATGGAAAACTGGCCTGCGTTGCCCGCGGAAACCTTCAAGCTTCTCAGTTGGGCAAGCGACTATTACCAGCATCCGCTCGGCGAATGCCTGTTCACTGCCCTGCCCCCAGCACTCAGACGAGGGCGCATTGCAGAGGAAAAAAAGGATCAGTGGTGGCGGGCAATCGACAGCGGCTCGACGATCCCCGCGAATGCGCATAAACAGAAAGCCCTTTGGGATTGGCTGAACCAGCGATCCAACGGCACCCCGACAACCGATATTCTGAGGGCGGGATTCAACCGGGCGCAACTCAAGGCACTGCAGGAGAAGCAACTGATCGAGGTTGTCTCACCAGCCCGACCGGCGGATTTCAATGAAGCCCCCGAGCTGCTAGCCCGCCGACCCAGATTATCCGAGGCGCAGACATCTGCCGCAGAGCAGCTGGCTACCCCGGACGAAGGGTTTTCCGCCTTCCTTCTTTACGGCATCACCGGTAGCGGAAAAACCGAGATCTACCTTCATTACCTGAAAGAACACCTGGGAAATCAGGATCAGGCCCTGGTACTGGTTCCGGAGATCAATCTGACGCCCCAAACGGTCGCCCGATTCCAGCACTATTTTGGCGCACGGATTGTCGTATGGCACTCAGCGCTGAACGACAGTGAACGTCTGACGACATGGCTGAAAGTGCGAAACGGCGAGCCCGTTATCCTTGTAGGTACGCGATCGGCTGCTTTGCTTCCGTTCACCAACCTGCGAACCATCATTGTCGATGAAGAGCACGACAGCTCTTACAAGCAGGGTGAAGGTTTTCGGTACTCCGGCCGGGACCTGGCCGTCTACCGCGCGCACCTGAACAAGTGTCCCGTCATTCTGGGATCCGCCACTCCGTCGCTGGAATCCGTTCATAATGCGAAGCAGGCCAAATACCATCTGGTGAAGCTTGAAGAGCGCGCCGGCAATGCTGCGCCCCCGGTCATCAGTTTGCTGGATATCCGGAGTCGCCCATTGGAGGGCGGCCTCTCCCGTCCTGCCTTGAACGCCATCGAACAAATTCTGGCAAAAGGGGAGCAGGCGCTGGTTTTCGTCAATCGGCGAGGGTTTGCCCCGGTCATGATGTGCTTTGACTGCGGCCACATGGTTGAATGCCCGCGCTGTGACACTCGGCTGACCTACCACCGCCGGGACCGGGCGATGAGATGTCACCACTGCGACTACCAGACGGCGGCCACCGAGCAGTGCCCAAAGTGCAAGAGTGAGGCCTTCAAACCGGTTGGGCAGGGCACCGAGAGAACGGAGGACATTCTTGCAACGGCTTTCCCGGATACACCGGTGGTGCGAGTGGATCGCGACAGCACGCAGCGGAAAGGCAGCATCCAGGGCATCCTGAACCAGGTAAACACCGGCAAACCATGCGTGCTTGTGGGCACCCAGATGCTGGCGAAAGGACACGACTTCCCGAACGTCACACTCGTGGTGGTGGTAAACGCGGATGGGGGGCTGTTCAGCGTGGACTTTCGCGCCCCCGAGCAACTCATACAGACCCTTCTGCAGGTCAGTGGCCGCGCCGGACGGGGCACAAAGCCCGGCAAAGTGCTTGTACAAACCTGCCACAGCGACCACCCGTTGTTAAAGACACTGTGCGAAGGCCACTACCTCGACATAGCCGACCAACTCCTGAAAGAGCGGGAAGAAGGCCAATTTCCGCCATTCCGCGCCATGGCTATTTTCAGGACAGAAGGCGACACCATGGAGAAAAGCTTACAAGTGCTGGATACAATTAAGCCCCTCGCGAATACCACAGGCATTGAAACCTGGGGACCGTTGCCAGCCATGATCGCCCGGCGCGCTGACAAGCACCGTGCGCAACTGATCCTCAACGCCCGCAACCGGAAAAAGCTGAACAGCCTGCTGACCGGAATCTGTCAGGAACTGGACCAGAGAAAGCTGCCTGCCGGGGTCAAATGGATGATTGATGTTGATCCGCAGGAGACCGGGTAAAAAAGGCAAATCCGTCGCAAGAAATGTGAGCTACTGCCACGAACATAAAAACGTTACAAAGTTTTTCACAAAATGGCGTAACCTTGAGCGATCATAAATTTCGATGTGCTATGATTTCAGCGAACTAGCATTTTGTCTTATCAGGCTCCCTGAACTCTAAGGGACTGGGCGAGACCAAGATAAACGACACTTACGGAAAGTGGAGATAACAATGTCGGGGAAATTTGGCTTAACCATGGCAGCCAGCCTTCTGTCTCTTTTGCTCGTTGCCTGTGGCGGCGACAGCGGTTCCTCACCCCTTGCGGGACCCGGTAACAATACCGGTGGCGGCGGAGATGATGACGGAGGACAGGTTACTGCCGGCTCTATCAACCTACTTTCCGACTCGCCTCAGATTGGCACTGCAGCGAACTCACAGGTCACGCTTACTGCCACTGTTCAGGATAGTAACGGCGTTCTGCTCCCTGAAGTTCCAGTCACATTTAGCACCAGCGGCGCTGCACTTCAGGTGGTCAACGCGGTGACCGACCCCAATGGCAATGCCCAGGCAATACTAACTAACTCCAGCAACCCCCAGAACCGGACTATCTCCGTCACAGCCACAGCAGGCGGTCAAACTGACACTGTATCTGTTCAGGCGACTGGCACAGGCATATCCATTTCCGGGCCTACAGCCGTCTCAATCGGGGCCAATGCGAGTTATACAGTTCGCCTGACCGATTCGAACGGCAACGGCATAAGCGGTGAGGCCATCAGCGTCTCCAGCAGCGGCTCGAACACCTTGACCAGCGCCTCTCAGACTACAAGCGCTACCGGGACAGTATCATTGGGTTTCACAGCCAACACTGGCGGTACCGATACGATTACCGTGTCCGCCTACAGCGGCAGCAGCACCGTGCAAGCCTCTATCGATGTTCAGGTTGACCAGGATAGCTTCCTTTTCAACGACCCGGATCCAACTCAGATCGAAACAGTTAACCTGAACACATCTGAAACAGTGACTGTCGTGCTGACATCTGGCGGCGCCCCCGTCAACGGCGAGACCATTACCTTCTCCGCGACCCGTGGTACGCTAAGCGCCACACAGGTTTCGACCGCCAATGGCGAAGCCTCTGTTGATATCAGCTCTTCAACTGCCGGACCGTCTATCATTTCCGCCACGACTACTGACGGACTGACTGCGACCCGACAGATCGAGTTTGTTGCGACCAACCCGACCAGCCTTATTATTCAGGCAAACGACACTCAACTGAACCCACAACAGGAAACTGAGGTCACAGCAGTGTTGCGGGACGCCCAGGGCAACTTGGTAAAGGGCCAGCCCGTGGTCTTCAGCATCGTTACCGATGAAAGCAATGGCCAACTGCTTGAGTCACAGGCAACCACTGACTCCCTGGGTCGTGCGACAGTCACCTATCGTGCTGGCAATAGCGGCACAGGCAATGACGGAGTCGTCATTCAGGCTCAGACCAGCGCGGGAACACAGCCATCTTCGACAATCTCAATGACTGTTGGAGGCCAAGCGTTGAGGATCACCCTCGGTACAGGCAATGAGATCATTGAACCGGATAGCGTCCGTTATGACCGGGAGTGGGTTGCTTTCGTGACTGACGTTACAGGCGCACCGGTAAGTGGGGCTAACGTTGAGCTGAAGCTCCTGCCTATCTCCTACGGCAAAGGCGTATATGTCGCCACCGACATTGATGGTGATGGCGAGCCAGACCAATGGGTTCCAAACCGCTCGGCTACTTGTGATGCCGAGGACATCAACAATGGTAACGGTATCCTTGATCCTGGCGAAGACTTGAATAACAACGGCAAACTGGATCCGTCTAACGATGCGACCTTCTCGCCAGCTACCCTGACGACGGCAGCAGATGGTTCTGCGGATTTCTCTCTACTTTATCCACAGAGCAACTGCTCCTGGGCTGATTTCCGCCTGACGGCCACCGTTGAAGTCGCAGGCTCTGAGAGCCAGGGAACCGCAGAGTTTACGCTATCCTGCTCTGCTTCGGACCTGAACAACATCGAAGCCTCGCCTCCAGGAGGAATAGAGAGCAAATATGGATCAGCAGCCATTTGCTCCGATCCGAACTAATAGCAAACTCCGAAAACAAAGAGCCCGGGGACAGGAATCCTCGGGCTCTTTAGTTTGAGAATAGGTCCCCTTTCCGCGATAATACCCGCCTTCTGTTTTCAATGGGCCTCCTGCCCCGAATCCAATTCTCCTGTAAACCGAGTCATCTGACAGCATGAAAGAGACCGTTTCCGATCTGCTCCAGTCTGCACTGGCAGCACTCCAAGCCGATGGCACGCTGCCTGCGGACCAGTCCTTCACTCCACAGGTGGGCAATACCAAGGACAAGTCCCACGGCGATTATGCCTGCAACATTGCCCTGGTTGCCTCGAAAGCGGCTGGCTGCGCGCCCCGCAAACTGGCGGAGGCGCTGGTCGAGAACCTGCCTGAGAGCAGTGCGGTGGAGAAGGTGGAGATTGCCGGGCCCGGTTTTATCAACTTCTTTATGAGCACTGCGAGTGCCTTTGAAGTGGTCAATACCATACTGGATGAAGGCGATCGTTTCGGTCGCAACAATCAGGGCCAGGGCGAAAAAGTTCAGGTGGAGTTTGTCTCGGCCAACCCCACAGGCCCCCTCCACGTTGGGCACGGCCGGGGCGCGGCAATCGGCGACTGCCTTTGCCGGCTGCTGGAAGCCAACGGTTACGATGTAACCCGGGAGTTCTACTACAACGACGCCGGGGCGCAGATTGATAACCTGGCGCTCTCAGTCCAGTCGCGGGTGAAAGGTCTTACGCCGGACGACGAGAGCTGGCCGGCGGACGGCTACCGGGGCGATTACATTGTTGATGTTGCCAAGGCCTACCTTGCCGGCGACACCGTTACTGCAGACGATCGGGAAGTGACCGCCAAGGCGGATCCGGAGGACCGCGATGCCATCCGCGAATTCGCCGTCGCCTACCTGCGGCGGGAGCAGGATCTGGACCTGAAAGCCTTCGGGGTTCAGTTCGATGTCTATTTCCTGGAATCCTCCCTGTACGAAGACGGCAAGGTCGAAGCGACGGTCAAGCGCCTGCAGGAAAATGGCTACACCTACGAGCAGGATGGCGCCATGTGGCTGAAGACCACCGAGTTCGGCGATGACAAGGACCGGGTCATGCGCAAGAAGGATGGTGGTTACACCTACTTCCTGCCGGATGTCGCCTATCATCTGGACAAGTGGCAACGGGGCTTCACCACCGTGATTAACGAACAGGGTGCCGATCATCACTCAACCGTTACCCGCGTCCGCGCCGGCTTGCAGGCACTGAATGCCGGCATTCCTCAAGGCTGGCCTGATTACGTGCTGCACCAGATGGTGATGGTGACCCGCTCCGGCCAGGAGGTAAAAATCTCCAAACGCGCGGGCAGCTATGTAACAGTCCGGGACCTGATTGATGAAGTGGGCCGCGATGCCACCCGATTCTTCCTGGCCGCGCGCCGCGTCGATTCACAATTGACCTTCGATATCGATCTGGCTCGCTCCCAGACCAATGAAAACCCGGTCTATTACGTTCAGTATGCCCACGCGCGCATCTGCAGCGTGCTTCGAAAACTGGCCGAGGAAGGTGTAGAGCGCAGTCGCAACGAATGTATTGGCGACCTCTCACTGCTGACGCTTGACGAGGAAAAGGACCTGGCCAACCAGCTGGCCAAGTATCCGGAGCTCATTGCCAATTCCGCCGCGCAACGTGAGCCGCACCATCTCACGCACTATCTGCGGGACCTGGCGGGCCAGTTCCATACGTATTACAACGCCCACAAGGTATTGATTGAAGATACCGCCGTTCGTGATGCCAGGGTCAGCCTCTACCTTGCCATTCGGCAGGTTATTGCCAACGGTCTGGACCTGTTGGGCGTCAGCGCACCGGAAGAGATGTAACACGAATGTCCCGAGATTACGCCCGCAAGGACAGGCCCGCCAAAACGTCGGCCACGTCGCGCACGAAACCGGCGAGGCAGACAAAGCCAAAAGCGGCCCGCCCAAAACCCAAGGCCAGTGCCCGTGCCCAGCACGGCAGTTTGTCACTCAAGTGGATTCTGTCCCTGGCGGCCGTGGGCGGCTTCATCGGGTTTATCTTTTATCTGAACTCCCTGCCTGCAAACCCGGGTTCGCAGGCGGTCAGTGAGAAGCCGGCCCAGAAATCTTCTAAGACGCCTGCTGAAACAGCCAAGGAAGAAGACAAGCCCGGGTTCCGCTTCTACGAGATGCTGCCGGAATCCGAGGTGGTACCGCCCAAAGTCGAAGAATACACGCCCGGACCAACGCAAACGGATTTCAATTATCTGCTTCAGTCCGGCTCCTTCCGCAGCAAGGAAGACGCGGAACGACAGCGCGCCCAGATCGCTTTCCAGGGTTTGCGGGCAAGCACCCAGAGGATTGATCTGGACAACGGCTCCGTCTGGTACCGTGTCAACGTTGGCCCTTTCACATCCAGAAGCCAGATGAATTCCGCTATCGACAAACTGGTTTCCCTGAATATCCAGCCACTGGTCCGGAAGATCCCCAAGGAAGGCTGATCTTTCGGGCCTGGTGCGAACACCTTGAATTCGCACCAGGAGCCTCCATAACAACGGGATACCAATTTCAATCAGGCAATTGGAGCCCAAATGACTACCATTCTTTCCGTCAGGCGCGATGACGAAGTTGCCATGGGTGGCGACGGCCAGGTTTCCCTCGGCAACACCGTAATGAAAGGCAACGCCCGGAAGGTTCGCCGCCTCTACAATGGCCAGGTGATCGCCGGCTTCGCGGGCGGTACCGCTGATGCCTTCACCCTGTTCGAGCGATTCGAAGCCCAGCTTGAAAAACACCAGGGCAACCTCACCAGGGCTGCGGTGGAATTGGCGAAAGACTGGCGAACTGACCGTGCGCTGCGCCGGCTCGAGGCCTTGCTGGCTGTAGCGGACAAAACCGCCTCGCTGATCATCACCGGCAACGGGGATGTGATAGAGCCGGAACAGGGCCTGATTGCCATCGGGTCTGGCGGGCCCTTTGCCCAGGCTTCAGCCCGGGCCTTGCTGGAAAACACAGACCTGTCCGCCCACGAGATAGTCGAGAAAGGTCTGGATATCGCCGCCGATATTTGTATCTACACCAACCACAATCGCACCCTTGAAGTGCTCTCCAAAAACGACTGATCCGGAGCGACCATGTCTGCAATGACTCCCCGTGAGATTGTCCACGAGCTCAACAAACACATCGTGGGCCAGGAAGAAGCCAAGCGGGCGGTGGCTATCGCCCTGAGAAATCGCTGGCGCCGGATGCAGCTGGACAGCAGCCTGCGCGATGAGATCACTCCCAAGAACATCCTGATGATCGGTCCCACGGGTGTGGGTAAAACCGAGATTGCCCGGCGCCTCGCAAAATTGGCCGATGCCCCGTTTCTGAAAGTGGAGGCCACCAAATTCACCGAAGTCGGCTACGTCGGCCGCGACGTGGAATCCATCATTCGTGATCTGGCGGATATGGCCGTCAAGATGCTCCGCGAAGCAGAAATGAAGCGTCACGAAGAACGGGCACTGGACGCGGCGGAAGAGCGCATCCTGGATGCACTGATCCCGCCGCCCCGGGATTTCGGTGAGGACAGGCAACGCAGTTCCGACTCATCCACTCGCCAGCTGTTCCGGAAAAAACTCCGGGAGGGCGAACTGGATGACAAGGAAATCGAGATCGACCTGCGCAATTCCAGCGCCGGAGTCGAAATTATGGCGCCTCCGGGCATGGAGGAGATGACTAATCAGCTGCAGAGCATGTTCTCCAACCTGTCTTCCGACAAGCGCAAAACACGGAAGATGAAGGTTTCGGACGCCCTCAAGCGGGCCAAGGAAGAAGAAGCTGCGAAGCTGGTCAACGAAGAAGAGATCAAACAGAAAGCCATTCAGGCCGTCGAGCAGAATGGCATCGTGTTCGTGGATGAGATCGACAAGGTCGCCAAGCGATCCGAGAATACTTCGTCGGATGTTTCCCGCGAAGGCGTCCAGCGCGATCTGCTCCCGTTAATCGAGGGCAGCACCGTGAGTACGAAATACGGTTCTGTGCGCACCGATCATATTCTGTTCATCGCTTCCGGCGCGTTCCACCTGTCCAAGCCCTCGGACCTGATTCCGGAGCTGCAGGGCCGCTTGCCGATCCGCGTTGAGCTTCAGGCACTGACACCCGAAGATTTCAAGCGCATCCTGACAGAACCGGATGCCTCCCTGGTACAGCAATACGAAGCGCTTATGCTGACCGAAGGTGTGAAACTGACCTTCCGGGAGGATGCCATTGCGCGTATCGCCGAGGTTGCCTGGAAGGTGAACGAGAGCACTGAAAACATCGGTGCCCGGCGACTGCACACCGTCCTTGAGCGGTTGCTTGAAACCCTTTCCTTCGATGCCGGTGACAAGGTTACCGATGGCTTCGAGGTAACCGCCGAATACGTGGATGAAAAGCTTGGAGAGTTGTCCGAAGACGAGGATCTGAGCCGGTACATTCTGTAGGCGTGAGCGAGACGGTGCAGATGACACAGTCATCTGCACCCTCACCTACTGAACATTATTGCGCCTTTGAAAAGAGGTGCGACACGTTAGTCAAGCCACCCGCCAACCGGCCCTTCTCGGCTTTTTTCTTCCTGCCCTTGGCCACATACAGTGGCAGCATTTCGCCGTAAAGACTGGTACTGATCGTGCGCTGCTCGTCTTCAAGGCGATCCCGGCGAAGCTTGATGCCATATTTCGCCAGCTTGGGCTCCAACTGGTCTGCGCGACTCAAAAGATCCCGCCGTGTCATCTGATAGGCGTGCTCACACACCATTCTTCGGGACTGGAAGCTGAATACGTTGGAGAAGAACAGCTTGGCGTCGTCTCGGGTGGGTTCAAACAGCAGAATATCCTTGTCGGGATAATCCCGGGCATACTGGGCAATGCCCGACTGCATCCTTGAGTACACCATGGTCCTGAAGGTCTGTGACAGAACGTTTGGCATACCTGAGCGGGTCAGTTCGCCCGGCTTCATGGAGCCGGCCCGGACCGCTGCACTGGCATCAATCGGCACCTGGGGATTCACGGCGAAAACCAGGTCGGCACCATCCTCAAAAGCCACGGAAGCGTGTAAACCCTTGCGCAGCGTACCGTCCACATAATACCGCCCATCGATTTCCACTGGCACATACAACCCCGGTGAGGCAGTGCTGGCCTGAATAGCCTTGGAAATGGGCACATGGTCAAAACCGGGAGCGCCAAAACAGACCGCTTCGGTACTCTCAACATCGGCAGCCACGATGTAGAGGCTGCGCTTGAGCTGACGGAAATCATTGGTGCGCCCGAGCATGGTGAAGGCCCGTTTGAGATACTCATGCAGGCCTTCGTTATCAAACAGCCCGGCCGGCGCTGCCTGGGCCAGGATGGTCATGGCTTCCAGCAGGCTCTGATCGTAAGGGTTGTTGACGAAGCGGCTTACCGCCGTGGAAACCAGGCCGGGAATTGCCAGCAATCGACTGCCAATCTCCCGGAAAGCCGGGCGATAGAATACCTCCGGATGGAACGGGTGTACTTCCGCCTCGTTGCGCACGAAAATCCGGCAAAGTTGCGCCGTGGTCATCTGGTTAGCGAGATTCGCCGCCACAAAAGAGCCGCCATTAACACCAACATAGACATCGATGTTGTTGAAATCGAGACCATCAAGCGCCTCATCCAGCGCCCGGAGCGCTCCTATTTCATAAATGCCGCCCAGAGGACCACCGCCACCAAGGGCAAGCCCGATGCGGGGAGCGGGTTTATGGTCAATTGGCGAGCTCATAGCCTTCCCTTTTCCGGATTAAGAATGCGGGTCCGTCAGGCAGACCGCCGGATAATTCCATTCTCAAGATAACAACCGTATTTAGAGTGCGCACCCTATATTGCCCAAACCCGCACCTGCGATCAGGAAACGGCAGCCTCTGAAACAGCCATGGCCGTTGACTTGCCTGGGCGCAGGTAACGGCCGAAGCCGGCATTACGCAACGCCAGGTCGACACAGCTCTTGATCACGTGAGGCGAGTCCAGCAACAACACATCCTCCAATAGCTGAATGGCCCACTCACGGCTGACACTGCGAATCACCGATTTGACCTTGGGCAAGCTGGCGGCGTTCATGGACAGGGAATCGTAACCCATGGCCATCAACAGCAGCGCACCGCCGGGATCACCCGCCAGTTCACCGCAGATGCCAACGGGCTTGCCCACCGAGTGAGCGTCCTGGGCGATTCGCACCAGCGCCTGGAGTACCGCCGGGTGATACGAGTGATAGAGCTGGGCAACCCGGGGATTGTTACGATCCACCGCCAGCAGATACTGGGTCAGGTCGTTGGAACCAACAGAGAGGAAGTCCACCCTGTCCGCCAGTTCCCGGATCTGGTAAACGGCAGCGGGGATTTCGACCATCACCCCCACCTTGGGCATGTGAATGTCGTAACCCTCTTCCCGAACCTCGTGGTACACCCGGTAAATCAGGTGCAGGGACTCCTCCACCTCCGAGATGTTGGAGATCATCGGCAGCATGATCTGGAGGTTGTTCAATCCCTCGCTGGCCTTGAGCATGGCCCGAACCTGAACCAGGAAGATCTCCGGGTGGTCGAGGGTAACCCGGATACCCCGCCAGCCCAGGAACGGGTTTTCCTCCTGGATCGGAAAATAGGTCAGCGCCTTGTCGCCGCCAATATCCAGCGTACGCATGGTAACGGGGCTCGGCGCAAAGGCTTCGAGCTGCTCCCGGTAATACTCTCGCTGCTCCTGCTCGGAGGGGAAGCGGTCCTTGATCATGAAGGGCACTTCGGTCCGGTAGAGACCGATACCCTCGGCACCATGCGAGAGCGAGCGCACCACATCGGTCATCAACCCGGTGTTCACCAGCAATGAGACCCGATGGTGATCGGTGGTTTCACAGGGCTTGTCCTTGAGAACTTCAAGCCCGCGAATAAGTTCGTCTTCTTCGTCGCAGATCGCCTGGTAGTAGGAGCGGAGGTCTGCCGATGGCGAAGCAAAAATCTGGCCCTCAAAGCCGTCTACGATCAGCTCCTTGCCGTCAAGCTGGTTCACCGGAATGTCGACAAGTCCCATAACCGTGGGCACGCCCATGGCACGTGCCAGGATGGCGACATGAGAGTTACTGGAGCCTTTGACCGACACCAGACCCACCAGCTGCCCCTTGGGGACCTCGCCAAGCATGGCCGGTGTCAGCTCTTCGCTGACCAGGACCGTGCGCTCGGGGTAGTTCAGGTGCTTCTGCTCACCTTCCTGCAGATGAGACAGCAGACGGCGGCCCAGGTCCCGGATATCAACAGCGCGTTCCTGCAGGTAGTGATCGTCCATCATCTCGAAATGACGGATGTACTGCTGGACCACCTGCTTGAGAGCGCCCTGGGCCCAGATCCCTTCCCTGATCTTGTTCGACACCTCACCCGGCATGGCATCATCGCCCAGCATTCTCAGATAAACATCGAACAGGGCCTGCTCTTCAGGACGCAGCTGCGAAGCCAACCGCTTGGCAACCCGCTCAATATCTTCCCTTACCGCCTTAACCGACGCTCCGAACAGGGCCAGCTCCTGATCAATATCGTCAGTCGGCTTTTCCGGAACTACATCAAGATCAGCGGATGGATAAACGACAACGCCATTGCCGATGGCAACACCTGGAGCACCCGGCACGCCGTTGAAACTGACATCGTGTGCCTCCTCACCGGTCAGGGACAGGCCACTGATGGCGCCGGTGGCTTCACTATGGGCTATGACCCCCGCCAGCTGAGCGGAAACGGTTACCAGGAATGCCTCTTCGCCCTCATCAAAGCACCGGGAACTCTCCCTCTGCTGGACAACGAGCACACCCAACACCCGGCGATGGTGAATGATCGGAACACCCAGGAACGAGCGGAAGCGCTCCTCACCGGTCTCGGGGAAGTAACGATAGCGCGGATGGGAGGGAGCATCCTCCAGGTTGATAGGCTCCTCACGAGAGCCCACCAGGCCGACAAGCCCCTCTGAATAGGCCAGGCTCACCTGGCCAACCGCCTTGCGGTAAAGGCCTTCGGTGGCCATCAAAATGTAGCGGTTGGTGGCAGGGTCAAGCAGGTAGACGGAACAGACCTCGGTTCCCATGGCTTTCTGCACCCGCGATACAATGATATCCAGCGCCTCCTGCAGATCGCGGGCGCTGTTTACCTCTTGTACTAGACTTCGCAGAATGCTCAGCATGGCGGTGTCAGTCCGTCATTTCTGGTGTTCCTGTAAACGCCGGTTCTGCTCCGCCCTATGCCACTGCTCCATGTTGTAGAACAGTCGCGGCGCAAGCTCTCTCAGCGCGCGTCGATACACTTCTCGCTTGAATGAAACCACCTGCCCCAACGGATACCAGTAGCTTACCCACTGCCAGCCGTCGAACTCCGGTGAATCCGTACCGTCCACGCAAACCTGCGCGTCCGGCGATAACATCCTCAGCAGGAACCATTTCTGTTTTTGGCCCACACAAACGGGGTGGGAGTTTTGGCGTACCATCCTCCTCGGGAGTCGATACCTCAGCCAGCCTCGCGTGCAGCTGATGATTTCCACATCGTTTGCACAGAGGCCGATTTCCTCTCCAAGCTCCCGGTACAGCGCATCCTCGGGGGATTCATCATGTTTGATGCCACCCTGGGGAAACTGCCAGGAGTCCTGCCCTATTCGCCTTGCCCAGAGAACTTCTCCTCTGTGATTGGCCAGAATGATTCCGACGTTGGGTCTGAAACCGTCTGAATCGATCACGGCACAGTCCTCTCAAAAGTCGGTTGACCGGTACAAAAATTCACCGGTCGGATTTGTCCAAGTTGCTCTCATTCTTACAGAATCCCAAGGGTTCGGCAAACGGAGCCGTTGGGGACAGGTCATGATAGACTTGGCGTTTTACTGCAAGCCCTGTGATCACCGGAGGTAGCCGCTTGACGCTCGCAATTTTTGATCTCGACAACACCCTTTTAGCCGGAGACAGCGACCACGCCTGGGGCGAATTTCTGGTGGAGGAAGGCATTGTCGATGCCGAGGAATACCGCCTTGCCAACGACCGCTTCTATCAGGAATACCTGAACGGCGAGCTGGATATTCTGCACTACCTGGGGTTTGCCCTTCAGCCTTTGGCCAGTCACAACATGGAAGAGCTACTGGCGTGGCGGGAAGCCTTTATGGAGAAAAAAGTACGCCCCATGATGCAGGCCACTGCTAATACGCTGCTGGACAGCCACCGGGAGCAGGGTCACACCCTGATGATCATCACCGCCACCAACCGTTTTGTGACTGAACCCATTGCCGAGGCCCTCGGCATCGAACATCTGATCGCCACCGAGCCCGAGCTTGTCAACGGCCGTTATACAGGCGAAGTGGCCGGCACTCCGAGCTTTCAGGATGGCAAGGTCACGCGACTGGATGACTGGCTGAGTGCCCATAACAGGACACTCGAGGGGGCCTGGTTCTACAGCGACTCCCACAATGACTTGCCGCTGCTGAAAAAAGTGGACAACCCGGTAGCCGTAGACCCGGACCCGACCCTGGCGCAATATGCCCGGGACAACGGCTGGAAAGTCATGTCACTTCGGGGTTAATGGCAGGTTTAAAAGAACCCCGTCAGTGAACGAACAAAGCAGGATTTGATGTAATCGGTCTCGGGGATGCCCGGAATCACCGGGTGATCCGGAGCCTGATGCCCCTGCTCGAGCAACTGGACAAAGCGGTCGATCTTGCGGCCGCTGCCTCGAATGATGTCCACCAGCTTCTCCTGCGAGAGATGCATCGAACAGGACGCGGAAACCAGTATCCCATCGCGCTCCAGCAACCGCAGACCGAGCTGGTTCAGCCGGGCATAGGCCTCTTCACCCGCCTTCTGGTCCCTGCGCCGGGGAATCAGTGCCGGCGGATCGAGAACCACCACATCAAACTTCTCCTTCTCATCCGCCAGCGCCTTCAGGGCCTCGAAGGCATCCCCCTCAATGGTTTCCACATTGTCGAGGCCATTGAGCCTGGCGTTGTGGTGAACCGAATCAATGGCACCGGCCGAACTGTCGACACAGGTCACTTGGGTGGCCCCGGCACAAGCGGCCTGAATGCCCCAGCCACCGACATAACTGAACACATCCAGCACCCGCTTGCCCGGCGCATAGGCCTGCAAACGGGCACGGTTCATCCGATGATCGTAAAACCAGCCCGTCTTCTGGCCGCCTTCCAACGGCACCTCGAACCGGACACCGTTCTCCTCCACCTCCAGCAGACTCACCGCAGCGCCATGGGCCTGCTCCACGTAGGTATCCAGCCCCTCCACCTTGCGCATCTTGCCATCGTTCTTGAGAATGATCGCCTCAGGGTGCACCAGCCGCTGGACTGCCCGAACAACTGCCTCCTTCATCGCTTCCATACCGGCCGTGGAAATCTGCACCACCACCGTGGAATCAAACCGGTCAATCACCAGCCCCGAAAGCCCGTCACTGTCGCCAAACACCCAACGGTAAAACGGCTTGTCGAAAAGCCGTTCTCTGAGCGCAAGCGCAGCCTCCATCCGCTGGGTCAACCGCTGGGGCGTCATGCCGTGGCCCGGATCCCGACTGATCAGCCGACCACAAATCAGCGCATGGGGATTAACGAACACTGTACCCAGAGGCTTGTCGTTCGACGCCCGAAGCTCCGCCTGAACACCGGCCTCGAATTCCGTCAGCGGACTGCGGCGGGTGTCCACCTCATTGCTGTAAACCCATAGATGGCCAGCACGGAGACGGCGCTCTGCGCCTTTTCGAAGATACAGAACCGGAAAATTCATAAAGACCACCTGGAAAGGAAAGACAGGGATTATACAAGATGAGTTGAAACTGATACCGATGTATGACGGGCTGACGGGGCGGGCCTTCCAAAACTGTGCGGAGCCAGGGATCGCGGAGCCAAGCGTACAGGGACGTATTCACAGCGTGTTTTGGAAGGCCCGCCCCGTCAGGCCAGCCTCCCAAGCGGAAGTGTTATTCCTCGGCCGCCACATGCTCCGCATAAGCTGTAGAATCCATCAGGCCATCCAGCTCACCAGCATCCTCGAGACGCACCTTGTAAAGCCAGCCGTCACCGTAGGGATCTTCGTTGACCTTCTCCGGCTCGTCCTCGAGGCTCTCATTCACCTCGATAACCTCACCGGTCACCGGGCTGAACACATCCGAAGCCGACTTCACAGACTCAGCGACCCCGGCTTCCTCTCCTCCGTTAACCGTTGCGCCCACATCCGGAACACCGATGTATACCACATCACCCAGTTGCTCCTGGGCAAAATCCGTAATACCGACAGTCGCCGTGCCATCGTCTGACACGCGAACCCATTGATGGGTCTCAATGTATTTCAGGTCTGCGGGTATCTCACTCATAGTCTGGTTTCCTGAACGAATTTTTTGCGCAGTTTAACTGAAGAGGTTAATTCCAGCGAACCTCACGTGCCAGCTTCATGAACGAATTCAGGTAATCCACCTCCCGATCCCGCTCACGAAGTCCTAAAAAGATCTGTTTCGGAATCCCCGTTTCCCCGAGCTGAACCGGCCGAACCGGAATCCGGGCACCGTAATCCTCGACCAGCCAGCGTGGGAGCGCGGCCACCCCGCGCCCTGCCGCGACCATTTGCAACATGATATCGGTGGTCTCGATGGTTTTGTGCCGCGCGGGACTGGCGTGGGCCGGAAGCAGGAACCGCGTGTAGATATCCAGACGTTCGATTTCCACCGGGTAGGTGATCAGGGTTTCTTTCTCCAGATCCCCGGGTTCAGCCCAGGCCTTGTCCGCCAGAGCATGGTCCGCGGCCACCACCAACACCTGCTCGTAGTCGAACACCGGCTCGAAAACCAGGCCCGGGCGCTGCAGGGGGTCCGGAGTTACCAGCATGTCGATGTCGTGACCGAACAGGGCGCCAATGCCGCCAAACTGGAATTTCTGTTTTACATCCACATCCACCCCGGGCCAGCCCTCCAGATAGGGCCCGACTACTTTCAACAGCCATTGATAGCAGGGATGGCACTCCATTCCGATACGCAGCGTGCCACGCTGCCCCCTGGCAAACTGGCCGATCAGCATCTCCGCGTGCTCCATCTGCGGCAGCAGCCTGTTGGCCAGCGAAAGAAGGTATTCCCCCGACTGTGTCAGTCGCAACTGCCGCCCTTCCCGCACCCAGATGTCGGTACCAAACTGGTGTTCCAGCTTACGGATGGAATGGCTGAGGGCAGATTGCGTCAAATGCAGGCACTCGGCGGCCGCCGTCAAAGACCCCTGCTGATTCACTGCCCGGAGAATTTCCAGATGGCTTCGCTCGATCATTATTACCCTTAGCATGAACAATATTCATTGATCTCTGAAATAATACCATTATTTTTCATTCCGCCAGGTGGATATTCTGCACTTTCTTCAAAATCACAGAATCAAGCAGAGGACACACCATGGTAACCACCCACAATCTCGGCTTCCCACGAATCGGGGCCCGCCGTGAGCTGAAGTTTGCCCAGGAAGCCTTCTGGAAAGGCCGGATAAGCGAGGAAGATCTGCAGATTAGCGGTGCCGATCTCCGGCGCAGGCATTGGCAGAACCAACGCCCACTGGACCGGGTGCCCGTCGGAGACTTCTCCTTTTACGATCAGATACTGGATATGAGTGTCACCCTGGGCAACCTGCCCGAGCGGGTGAACGACACCAAAGGCAGCGAACTCGACCGTTATTTCCGGGTAGCCCGGGGGCGTTCCGGGCAGGAATCAGCCTGCTGCGGTGTTCAGGCAGGGGAAATGACCAAATGGTTCGACACCAACTATCACTACATCGTGCCCGAGTTCCACCAGAACACCCGCTTTCGACTCAATGGCAACCGACTAATCGATCAGATCGACGAGGCGCGAGCCCAAGGAGTTACACCAAAGCCGGTGATTATCGGCCCCGTCACCTATCTCTGGCTTGGCAAAGCCAAAGACGACAGCGACCGACTGTTGCTGCTGGAGTCGTTACTGCCCGTGTACTCAGAGCTTCTGGAACTGTTAGCAGACCGTGGCGTTGAGTGGGTTCAGGTAGACGAACCCGCGCTTGTGACCGACCTGGACGCGGACTGGCGCCACGCCTTCAGCCTCGCTTATCACCACCTCAAGACCAGCACGCCGAAGTTGTTGGTAACCACTTACTTCGGTGAATTGCGTGAAAATCTGCAGCTGGCCTGCGAATTACCCGTGGCCGGATTGCACCTCGATGCCATCAGTGCCCCACAGGAAGTCCCCCGTGTGGTCGACTGGCTACCGCCCCACAAGCAACTTTCTTTGGGCGTCATCAATGGCCGGAATATCTGGCGATCGGATCTGGAGAAGACCCTCGACTGGCTCGAACCGGTCTATGAAAAGTTGGGGAATCGTCTCTGGCTCGCGCCATCCTGCTCACTGATTCATGTGCCTGTTGATCTAACGAGTGAAGACAAGCTGGACCCGGAAATCCGCAGCTGGCTGGCATTCGCCGTCCAGAAACTGGATGAACTGAAGACTCTCGCCACAGCGTTGAATAATGGAAGAGCGGCCGTTCGCAAACAACTGGCGGAATCGACGGTAGCCGTCAACAGTCGGGCAAAATCCGAACGGGTTCATAGTGCTTCTGTGCAGGCCCGTCTCGCCGACGTCAGCCCGGCACTCGGTCAGCGGCAAAGCCGTTTCCCGGACCGCATCGCCATACAGCAACGGAAGCTTGGCCTACCCCGCTTCCCGACAACCACCATCGGGTCCTTTCCCCAAACACGGGATATCCGCCAGACCCGCTTGCAGTTCCGAAAGGGAGAGCTAACGGAGCCGCAATACAACGCCCGGATTCGCGAAGAGGTTCGTCGCTGCATTGTCGAGCAGGAGGCCCTGGGGCTCGATGTGCTTGTTCACGGCGAAGCCGAACGAAACGACATGGTCGAATATTTCGGCGAACAACTGGACGGCTATACCTTCAGTCAGTTCGGGTGGGTTCAATCCTACGGCTCCCGATGCGTGAAACCACCCATCCTGTTCGGAGACATATCGCGCCCGAAAGCCATGACCGTCGAATGGATCCGCTATGCCCAGTCGCTCACGAAAAAGCCTCTGAAGGGCATGCTGACCGGACCTGTCACCATCCTCAACTGGTCGTTCGTGCGGGACGACCAGCCACGGCGAGAGACCTGCCTTCAACTGGCACTGGCCATCCGGGAGGAGGTGCTTGATCTGGAGGCCTCGGGCGCCCGAATTATCCAGATCGATGAAGCCGCCCTTCGGGAGGGCTTGCCGCTGCGGCAAGCCGATTGGAAGAACTATCTGGACTGGGCCATCGAGTCATTCCGGATATCTGCCAACGGCGTTCGAGACGAAACCCAGATCCACACCCACATGTGCTATTCGGAGTTCAACGACATTATCGAAGCCATCGCCCGGATGGACGCTGATGTGATTACCATCGAGACCTCCCGGTCGGACATGGAGCTTCTCGATGCCTTCCGTGGCTTCCATTACCCGAACGACATCGGGCCCGGTGTCTATGACATACACTCACCGAATATTCCCGACAGCGAGCAGATTCGATCATTGATGATAAAGGCGGCAGAGCGGATACCGGCAGAGCGGCTATGGGTGAACCCGGACTGTGGCCTGAAGACCCGTCAGTGGGAGGAGGTCCGCCCTGCCCTGAAAAGCATGGTCGCCGCCGCTCGGGAACTCAGGGAAACTATTCAGTAACCGGAACTGTTCTGATCCAGCTCGAACTGGAAATCTTCGGCCCGGCGGACTTCCGTTGCGAAGTCGCCGGAATCGTGGAATTCGAGCCAGCGGTAACCGGGCGGTAAATCCTCAACCGAAAACTTGCTGGAACCGGAAGTAAACTGGATGCAGGTGGACGGCGTGGCCAACAGCTGCACGCCGTTGCGCTCGCGCTCGTGCTCCTGATGGATATGCCCCCACAACACGATCCTGACCTGAGGAAATCGATCTAGCACCTGCCAGAACGCATCGCGATTGGTGAGGCCAATTTTCTCCATCCAGTCGGAGCCGATATCCACCGGATGATGATGGAGTGCAATCACTGCCGGTATGTCCGGATGTTGCTCAAGCGTCTCCGAGAGGAACGCCAGTTCGGATTCAGCCAGAGCGCCGAAAACCTTGCCGGGTACAGAAGAATCCAGCATCACAAACTGCCAGCCACCCTGAATCACGTGACGATCAGATGCGTTGTACTCGCGAGAAACCTGGAGCAGGTTATCGATATGATCGTGATTACCAGCGATCCAGACTGAGGGACAGGAGAAAGACTTCAGGCTCTCACCAAAGACTCGGTAAGCTTCCACCGACCCGTCTTGAGCGAGATCCCCGGTAGCCAGAATCAGATCCGGCTGACCGTGCACTTTCAATACCTCTGCAATAACCGCCTGCAGGCTTTCCCGGGTTCTAACGCCCAACAGATCTCCGTCGGCACGCGCCATCAGGTGCGGATCAGTCAGCTGCAGTACCCGCAGTGGCCGGTTTTTTTCCTTCGTGGTCATGGCGTTCTGGATTTACTCGCTGGCAATACGTGGTCTGATCACAAGTGTACGACGCCGATTCACAGATTTATCACTTCCGAATCGAACCCGGGTCACATTCTGGCAAGGCTTAGACGATATATTGCAATTTTTGACAACTATGGCACATCGGTGCGCCATAGCCACACCACTTTAGTACAGGATAAGCGTATATAGGACCTCGTCAGTCGACGCCTTCGCCGGCAGACCAGGCTGCATGTTCCATGGGCAGGTGACCAAACCTGAGACAGTAATCCAGCCAATCGGCGAGGAAGCCGTTGACCTGAACCTTTTCATCCGGATGGTGCATGAAGCGATTTGGGTAATCGTTGACGGGCGCAATCTGGCGATCACGGTAGCAGCTGATCACTTCCGCCATGCTGGCGTCGTGGTAGACCCGTACGGTCATTTGCGGGTTGTTTAACCAACGACCGGAATTATGGACCTGCTCAAGCAACAGGGTTTCGGTGAACTTTGCTGTCTGGAGCACCTGAATCCGGACTCGTCCCAGGTAGTGATTCTCCCGATGCAGCTCGAACTCGCACACGGGCTTGCCGTCCACTTCCAGCTGCCTCAGCTTACGGAGCCGCTGATAGTTTCCGTCACACAGGGCACCGAGCTGCCTGAGATCCGGAACATACCGCCTGGGTTTCATGGTCCACTCGCCCATCACTGCCACCCTTTCCTCAAACGGGCCCGATTCAGCTCGAGCCACTGCAGGGCTATAATGGCTGCCGCGTTGTTGATGCGACCATCGTGGATCATCGCTATGGCGTCGTCGGATGACACCACATGGGCACGGATATCCTCATGCTCATGTTCCATACCATACAGACCACCGGCATCTGCGGTGCTGACACGCCCGCAGTAAAGGTGAATCATTTCCGTGCTGCCGCCGGGTGACACCAGGTAATCGCAGATTTTTTCCAGCGGCGCAAAGGTAAGTCCGGCCTCTTCCTGGCCCTCGCGTTGAGCGACTTCTTCAGGGCTCTCGCCGTCTTCGTTCATACCAGCTACCAGCTCCAGCAGCCACGGCGACTGATCACGGCCCAGGGCACCAAGACGGAACTGCTCAAGAAGGACTACCTCGTCCCGTTCCGGGTCGTAGGGAAGTACACAGGTGGCATCGCCACGAATGAAGAGTTCTCGGGTAAACACCGGCATGTCCCGGCCGTCAAAACGCGGATGGGTCAACCAGAGCTTATCCATGCGGAAGAAGCCCTGGAAGACGGTTTCACGTTTTTCGACGTTGACGTCGTCGGCGTTGAACTGGAACAGTTTGGCCATTTTTTGTCCGGTCGTTGAATCGACTTGGAACGATAGCCTTTAGTTGGGTATTACTTCAAGTTCAAACCTTGTCGTAAAGCTTACTCCCGGACTCCACGAACTCGCGAGATTTCTCCTGCATACCGGCATCCACTGCCGACACCTCGTCCAGGCCATGCTCCTTCGCATAATCCCGAACTTCCTGGGAAATCTGCATGGAGCAGAACTTCGGTCCGCACATGGAACAGAAATGCGCCACCTTGGCGGATTCCTTTGGCAGAGTCTCATCGTGGTAGGCGCGAGCCGTATCCGGGTCCAGACCGAGGTTGAACTGGTCTTCCCAACGGAATTCGAAACGGGCCTTGGAGAGCGCATTATCGCGAATCTGGGCACCCGGGTGCCCCTTCGCCAGGTCCGCGGCGTGGGCGGCAATCTTGTAAGTGATGATGCCGGTTTTCACATCGTCCTTGTTGGGCAGCCCCAGGTGTTCCTTGGGTGTGACGTAGCAAAGCATGGCGCAGCCATACCAGCCGATCATGGCGGCACCAATACCGGACGTGATGTGATCGTAGCCCGGCGCAATATCGGTAATCAGCGGGCCCAGGGTGTAGAACGGCGCTTCGTCGCAACATTCGAGCTGCTTGTCCATATTCTCTTTCACCAGATGCATGGGCACATGGCCGGGGCCTTCAATCATGCACTGCACATCGTGTTTCCAGGCAATCTTGGTAAGTTCACCGAGGGTTTCCAGTTCGCCGAACTGCGCTGCGTCGTTGGCATCGGCAATGGAACCGGGGCGCAGGCCGTCGCCAAGACTGAAGGACACATCGTAGGCCTTCATGATTTCGCAGATATCCTCGAAGTGCTCGTACAGGAAACTTTCCTTATGATGCGCCAGGCACCATTTGGCCATGATGGAACCGCCACGGGAGACGATGCCGGTGGTGCGCTTCGCCGTCATGGGCACATGATGCAGGCGAACGCCCGCGTGGATGGTGAAGTAATCCACGCCCTGCTCGGCCTGCTCAACCAGCGTATCCCGGAAAATTTCCCAGGTCAGGTCCTCGGCCACACCGCCGACTTTTTCCAGTGCCTGGTATATCGGCACAGTGCCGATGGGAACCGGGGAGTTTCGGATGATCCACTCCCTGGTTTCGTGGATATTCTTGCCGGTGGACAGGTCCATGATGGTGTCGGCACCCCAGCGGATGCCCCAGGTCAGCTTCTCCACTTCCTCTTCGATGGAAGAGCTGACGGCCGAGTTGCCGATATTGCCGTTGATCTTTACCAGAAAATTTCGACCGATGATCATCGGCTCGATTTCCGGGTGGTTGATATTTGCGGGGATAATCGCACGTCCTCGGGCAACCTCGTCGCGAACAAACTCCGGTGTGATTTCAGCTGGCAGGTTGGCGCCGAAGGACTGACCCGGGTGCTGATCGTCAAGGAGCCCCTGCTCACGAGCTTCCTGCAGCTTCATGTTCTCCCGGATGGCGATGTATTCCATTTCAGGAGTGACAATGCCCTGGCGGGCGTAATGCATCTGGGAGACGTTCTGGCCAGGTTTGGCGCGCAAGGGTTTGCGCTCGTTCATAAAGCGCAGCGGGTCGAGCTGCGGATCTTTCATGCGACGGCGGGTGAACTCTGAGGAGTAACCGGGAAGTTGCTCCACATCGCCACGCTCTGCAATCCACTGGGCCCTTAAAGGCTTGAGTCCTTTGCGAAGGTCAATGGTCGCTTCCGGATCGGTGTAGGGTCCGGACGTATCATACACCACCACCGGCGGATTCTTTTCACCGCCCATCTCCGTCGGTGTGTCCTGCACGGTGATTTCCCGCATGGGCACACGCAGATCGGGTCGGCTACCCTGAACGTAGATTTTACGTGAACTTGGCAGGGGTTTGATCGCGGCGGAATCCACCTGGGCGGAATCGCTGAGGTAATCAGGCAAGTTGGTCATCATTCGCTCCCGGAACAATTGTTGGATTTCGGGTCGCGTATGACGGAGCTTTCGACACGGATTCCCTCTGGGGGGAACACTGGTCAGGCAGCACTGTGGTCTTAAATCCCTACGCCGGTATTATCCGGATCAGGTCGCGGGTTCTGCGATGCAATCTCAGCCGGTCACCTCCCATGATTCGGAAAGCAGACCAGCACCCCGTCAAGACGCGAATCTGTAATGCGTGACACCCAGAATGGGTGCCATTTGCAAGTGTAGAGCTGCGGGCAATTATTGTCCATAATGGCCAACCAGACCCGTCTGCCCATGAAAACGGGGATCACGCGTGCCCGCGAATCCGACACGCACCCCGTTTACCCGGCAAAGATGCGTAACCGTATTCAGGAGACATAATGAAGAAGCGATTGCTTTCAGGACTTATTGGCCTCATGGCGGCCCAGCCCGCCCTTTCCATGGATCTGGTCGAGACCTATGAGAAAGCACTGTCCTACGACTCCGGCATTGCCGCCGCGCGAGCAAGTTTTGAAGCTCAACAGGCGGCCAGCGATGTCAGCCAGAGCGCATTATTGCCGCAAATTGGTGCCTTTGGTGAGGGCAACTACATTGATGTTGACGGGCCGAGCCAGGACAACAGCTATCAGGAACTGAATTACGGTGTCCAGTTAACCCAGCCACTGTTCCGGGCTGACGCCTGGTTTCGCTATGACGCCAGCAAGTTCCAGACCGAATCGGCCCGGGCCGAATACAACCTCGCCCAGCAGCAACTGATCCTGGATGTTGCAACCGCGTACTTCAACGTTCTGCGGGCCCGGGACACAGTCACCACCGCCCGGGCAACCGAGGCCGCTATCCAGCGCCAGTATGAGCAGGCTCAGGAACGGTTTGACGTGGGCCTGATTGCCATAACCGAGGTCTATGAGGCGCGTGCCAGCTACGACGACAGCAAGAGCCAGCGTATTGCCGCCGAAAACCAGCTGAACGTGGCCCGTGAACAACTGGCGCGACTGACCGGCGAATACGCCGAAGAACTGGACAATTTGCGCCAGAATTTCCCCCTGGGCCGCCCCGATCCGATGGATCCATCTGCCTGGGAAGCAACCGCCCTGGAGCAGAACTGGTCAATCCAGTCTGCTCTGTTTGAGCTCAACGCCAACGAGGCCGGACTTCGTGAAGCCAAGGCCGGCCACTATCCGACACTGGATCTCAACGCCTCCTACGGCAAAACAGACCTGAACGGCATTGACGGCGCCAACGCACCGATCACAAGCCAGCAAGACGGCACCACGACTCGAGGAACCATCGGGCTTACCCTGAATGTACCCCTCTACTCTGGCGGTGGCACTCAAGCAGGCGTCCGCCAGCAGCGCTCACTGGTAACCGTTGCCGAGCAGTCGCTGAACACCGTTCGCCGGGATGTTCGTGTAAACACGAGAAGTCTGTTTCTGACCGTCAACAATAACGTTGAAACCGCATCCGCACTGGAGCAGACCATTGTCTCCCGCCGCAGCGCACTCGACGCGACCCGTGCAGGATATGAGGTGGGAACCCGGAACATTGTGGAAGTGCTGGATGCCGAGAGAGCCTATTACGTTGCCCTGCGGGATTACGCCAACGCCCGCTACGACTACGTGATCAACTCCCTTCAGCTTAAACAGGCCGCCGGCACCCTGAGCCCCCAGGACCTTATCGAGCTGAACAACTGGCTGAGCGCGGCTGCCCCGGGAATTGAGGCACTGGCCAACGAAGAAGAGACCCTGGACGACCCGACCCGGTAACAGCGAGGGCGGGTCTGCGGGCTCGCCCTGTTTTTTCGGGAGACGGGTCAGACCCGTTCGATAATGCCGTCAACCACCTTGTCGAGTGCGCCGCGGTTCTTGTTAACAACTGCCAGCGCTCGCTGACCAATTGCTTGCCGTTCCGTATCGTCACTAAAGAGAGACGACACGTGCGCGGCCAGATCATCTGAATCGGCAACCAGCTTAACGCCCCGATCGTCCAGCAGGCGTTGGTAAATGGTTTCAAAATTGAAGATGTGCGGGCCTGAAAACACCGGAATACCCCATCCGGCGGGTTCCAGGGGATTATGGCCACCGCGCTCAATCAGCGAGCCGCCAACGAACGCCAGGTCGCTGGCACCGTAGAGCATCATCAGCTCACCCATGGTATCTCCCAGATATACCTGGGCCTTGACCGGGTCTTCTCCACGAGACCGACGGGCCAGTGCCAGCCCTTCCTTCAGCGCCCTTTCCGCCACCGGATCAAAGCGGTCGGGGTGTCGCGGAACCAGAATCAACAACGCCTTGGGGTGGTCTGCCAGAACCCTGCCATGGGCGGTCAGCAACTCATCATTCTCACTGCCATGAGTGCTGCCGGCAATCCAGACCGGCCGACCCGCAAGCTTCTGTCGAAGCGCCGCGGCCGCCGCTCTCACATTCTCCGGAATATCCACATCAAATTTGACGCTTCCCGTAACGGCCACTTTCGCCGGGGCAACTCCGATCCGGCGAAACCTCTCGGCGTCTTTTTCGGCCTGGGCAGCCACCCAGCTGATGCTGCGCATGATAGGCGCAGCCAGGCCGCGGACGCGCTCGTAACCGCGAGCGGAACGCTCTGACAGCCGGGCATTGATCAAAAATACGGGAACGCGGCGGGCCCGGCACTGGCGAATCATGTTCGGCCAGATTTCGGTCTCCATGATAACCAGAATCCGGGGATTGGCGCGGTCGAGGAAGCGACGAATCGAACCTGGCGTATCGTAAGGAGCGTAGGCGTACTGGACTTGATCACCGAACATCTTGCGCGCTTGAGACAGGCCGGTGTCTGTCATGGCCGTCATCAGGATAGTAATGCCCGGGTTGCGGGCCAGCAGACGCCGCACCATTGGCGCAGCCGCTATGGTTTCACCTACCGAGACAGCATGAACCCAGACGACCGTACCGCTTGCCCGCGGCACGATGCCCAGGCGCTGGTACCAGTTGCGCCTCAGCTCCGGAGCTCGGCGCCCGTGCCACCAGAGACGCAGGAGGATGAACGGCAGGAACAGCCTAATAAGCTGGGAATAGATAAATTGCAGCACACAGGACTCCGGGCAAAACAGTGCGCTATCATAGCGCAAAACCTATTGATTTGCTTCCGATTGATCGCCAGTGCCACGGTGCCAGCATCAATCGACCAAGACATCGCAGGACCTGCATTACGTGAAAAAGAAATATCGCAAATTACCGCGAAACACAGACTACTCGGCGTACCGCCACCCGCGCTGGTGGCCTACCTGGCTGGGCATTTTCCTGATGTGGTGTGTGTCCCGGCTGCCGATACGCGTTCAGTGGTGGCTGGGAAAAATGGCAGGCCTGCTGGCCTTTCGCCTTGCCCGAAGTCGTCGGCACATCGCGGAAGTGAACATCAGGTTGTGCTTCCCGGAGCTCACCAGTGCTCAGCAATCGGCTCTGGTTCGGAAAGCCTTCATTGCCAATGGGATTGGCTTGCTGGAGCTTGGTATTGCCTGGTTTCGTAACCCGGCCAAACTGACGGGCATCACGAGAGTCCATGGCCTTGAGCATTTTGAGGATGCCCTGGCCGGTGGCAGAGGCGTCTTATTGCTGGGGGGGCATTACAGCACCCTGGATCTGGGCGGGAGCCTGGTAACCGAGTTCATTGAAGCCGATGTCATGCAACGGGATCATAACAACCCGTTGATGAACGCAGTCATGACAAGGGCCAGGGAGCGCCGCTATGGCACCGTGCTCGGCGCCAGAGACCTGCGAGGCCTGTTCCGCAGCCTGAAGAAAAACCGGGCAGTCTGGTACGCCACGGACCAGGATTACGGTCGCAAGGATATTGTCTTTGCTCCGTTTTTCGGAATACCGGCGGGCACCATTACCGCCACCTCCCGGATTGCAGAACGCAGTGGCTGCAAGGTGGTTCCGTTCAGCCATTTCCGGCGTGACGATGGGCCGGGTTACGACATTTACTTCCACCCGGTCCTCGAGAATTTTCCCAGCGGCGATGATCTTCAGGATGCAACACTGATCAACCAGACTATCGAGCGAGAGGTTCGGCGAGCGCCGGATCAGTATCTCTGGATGCATCGACGATTCAAGACCCGCCCGGACGAGAATGACCCCGGCTTCTACAAACGCCGGTAACGCAGAACCCTGGCAATACGGAGGCCGGCAATGCATGCCGGAACACCATGGCCAAACCAGAGCCCAGAACGCAGGATGCATCCACACCGGTGGTGTGGCTTCTGACAGACAGCAAGCCTGGCCACAGGAACCAACTGAAGGGGCTCGGTAACCGCCTTCGCGTCCTGACCGGCGCAAGCACCTACTGGGTCGACGCCTCCACCATGAAAATTCCGCTGTGGCGAGCACTGCTGGGCGCACCGCCACGAATGGAGGCGTCACTGCCTCGCCCTGATCTGGTCATTGCGGCCGGGTCTGGCACGCACCGGTTGCTGCTTGCCCTGCGCAAGATTCGTGGAGCCCGAACGCTTGTCATCATGAAGCCCGCGTTCCCGCTGTCTCTGGTCAGCGGCGCGCTGATCCCGGCCCATGATCGTGTACAGGCCAGCCAGCGAGTGCTGTTGACGGAAGGGGTTCTGAATACCATTACACCCCTGGCCAGAATCACTGAAAAACGGGAGGCGCTGTTGCTCATCGGCGGGCCTTCCCCGCACTACGACTGGGACGATGATGTCGTCCTGGGCCAGGTATCGCATCTGATCGGCCATTACCCCGACTGGCGCTGGACCATCAGCACCTCCAGGCGAACACCTGAACCCCTTCAGGAACGCCTCGAAGAGATGGCCGGGCTGAGAATTACCGTCGTCCACCCCGGGCAGACCCACGAAGACTGGCTAAGCCACCAACTCTCGGCCTCAAGAGCCGTCTGGGTGACGCCGGACAGCATGTCCATGGTCTGTGAGGCCGCAACCTCCGGGGTGCCAACCGGCCTGTTCGAACTGCCGGCCAGAACCGGCAGCCGGGTCGTGGATGGTGTGGAACGGCTGGTCCGGGACGGCTATGTTGCCAAGTGGACAGACCATGCCAGCGTCATGGCTGGCAGAACCGACCATGAAAAGACTCTCTGGGAGGCCAATCGTGCGGCCCGCTGGGTGCTGGAGCGAGGACTCCTGCCAAAGAGCGAGAAAACCAATCAACGCCTGCACAAGGGGACTAAACCTTGAGAATTCTTCAGGCACTTCCGGCGCTATACAGTGGCGGCGTGGAAAGGGGGACCGTAGAGTTCGCTGCGGACCTCGTTCAACGCGGCCACGAATCCTTTGTCGTCTCCAAGGGCGGCCCCATGGCGGAACAACTGCGGGGACAGGGTTCGAGGCATATTTTCATGCCGATTCACCGGAAGAATCCAGCGTCCTTCGGGCAAATCCTGCCGATGCGAAAACTGCTTCTTGAGCTGAAGCCGGACATCGTTCATGTCCGCTCACGCATGCCCGCCTGGATTATCTTCCTGGCCCTGAAAAGCATCCCGAAACGGGAACGCCCGGCGGTTGTGTCCACCTTCCACGGCATGTATTCCGTGACTCCCTACAGCGCCATCATGACTCGCGCCGATCATATCATTGCCGTGTCGCAGTGTGTGCGGGATTACGTGATGAGCAACTACCAGGTACCCGAAGAGAAGCTGACCGTCATCCAGCGGGGCGTGGATGTGGATGCCTTTCATCAGCGGGAGCTTCCACAGCAATGGCTGGACCGCTGGTTCCGTCAGTATCCACAGCTTGCCGGCAAGAAAATCATTATGATGCCGGGGCGGATTTCCCGCTGGAAAGGCCAGTTGGATTTCCTGGCCATGATGGCGAAACTGGTGCGGGAGCGGCCCGATTGCCACGGTATTATTGTGGGTGGTGCGGAGCCCGGCAAAGAGCATTTCCTGGATGAACTGGAGAAGGAGCGGTCTCGCCTGGACCTGACCGAAAAGGTCAGCTTCCTGGGCCAGCGCAATGACATGACCAACCTGTACCTGCTCTCCGACGTGGTCTGTCACATGAGCACCAAACCCGAGCCCTTTGGCCGGACAGTGACCGAAGCCCTGGCTTCGGGAACACCGGTCGTGGCCTATAATCGTGGCGGGGCGGCGGAAACACTGCAGGCGTGCTTCCGGGAAGGCCTGGTGGCGCCGGATAACGTTGAGGAGTTCGCACAGGCCGTTTCCCGGATGTTGGATGCCGGGCCTCCGGCCATTGAGATCCCTTATCGGTTCCGCCTGGAGGCACAAACAGAAGCGAGCCTGGCCGTTTACGAGACGGTGCTACAAAATGCCGCAGGCCGATCATGACCTCACCGCCCCGATTAACGATCGCCCTGCTGATTGCCACGCCCGGCACAACCTGGGGCGGCATGGAAAAACATACCGCTGATCTGGCAGGTGCACTGGCAGACCGCGGTCATATCGTCCATGTGATCGGCCATAAAACCTACCGGGACAGGTTCCCTGCAGGCGTCCAGTTTCATCCACTGCCAGTTCAACTCGGGCGACGGAATCTCTGGCTCCAACTGGCCCTCCGCCGGCGACTTCGAGAAATAGCACCTGATATTCTGCACGCCCAGGGCAACAAGGCTGCGCAGCTCGCGGCGAAAACCGGAAGCCTTGCCCGAGTGCGAATCGGTACGGTGCACGGCACCAAGTCCAGCCATAAGGCCTTTGATCGCCTCGACGAGATCATTGCCGTAAGCCCCAGGATTCTGGCTACTCTGCGACACCACCGGAAACACCTCATCTACAACGGCGTGGAGTCCGGGAGCGAACGAACAACAACAGACGACGGCCCGGAGCTACCGTCAGTAGTCACCAATGTAATCGCCGTCGGACGACTCGAATCCGTCAAGGGCTTTGATGCGCTGATCAGGGCCTGGGCCATGCTCGGCGATTCGGCACATCGCTGCCATCTGACCATTTTTGGCGAGGGCAGCCAGCGATCACGGCTTGAGCACTTGATTCGCCAGTTGAAACTGGAAACCTCGGTAACCCTCGCAGGGTTCCGGGAGAATCTGGCGCCCATCTACGACAGGGCCGAATTGACGGTGATCAGCTCCGAACGGGAAGGTTTTCCCTATGTACTGGCGGAGTCCCTTCTCAGTGGTTGCCCCGTGGTCTCCACTCCGGTGTCCGGACCGCGGGATATTCTTCCAGCAACGTCTCTCAGTGCAGGCCACCGGGATCAGGACCTCGCCGAACTGATAGCGCGAGCGCTCGCTGATCTGGAGACACTGAAACAGAGTGAGCAGCCCGCCATGGCATTTGCCCGTAAAACTCTCACGATCAACGCCATGGCGGAGCAAACGGAAGCGCTATACCTGAGGGCAATGGGCGAGCAACGAGGCACCTGATTTCCGCTGTATTCGGCAGAGAGCTACCGTGTATTTTCCCTCTCAAATTCGGATAGCATCTGCATCTCCCGAGCCTTGGCCAGGCGCATGAAGTTCCTGTTGGCTGCGGTAATGGCAACGCTCAGACCAAACCAACCGTTCAGGATCTGGCGGTGCAGCAGGTAATATTTCAGGAACTTCAGGGGAAACTCGGCAAACAGGCGGGGGCTGGAAATTCGCCGTCCCTTTGCGGCGATAAAGCGGGCCTGCTCCGTCGACAACTGGCAGTACTTGCGCTCCATCTGCTCCAGAGAAATCAGCGTGCGGTGCAACACATCGCCCTTTAAATCCACAACCCGGCCAGCCTTCACCTGCGGCCGGTCATTGTTGCTGTCTTTTTCGGGCTCAATCACTGCCTTGTTACGATTGTAGAGCCTGAGGATCTTCTTCGATTTATCATGGCGGAACGGATGCCGGGGATCCGGCTGGGACAGCACCCAGCGCATCCGGAATCCCGCAATGGCCGGGTCAATCGGCTTTGAAAACAGGTCCTGGATGTTGGCCACAAGCTCGTCCGACAGCACCTCATCCGCATCCAGGTCAAGCACCCAGTCATTACGACAAAGGCTTGCTGCAAAGGCTTTCTGGCAGGCAAACCCCTGCCAGTCGTTATGAACAAAACGGGCACCCGCCGCTTCAACAATGTCACGGGTTCGGTCAATACTTCCGGAATCGACTACGATAATCTCATCAACCCAGCCGGAAACCTTTGCAAGGGATTCCGGCAATCGCAGTTCTTCGTCCTGGGTGATGTAATAAACGGATAACGGTAGCTTCATCAAAATTCCTGGTATCGGGCAATCAGTTTACGGACTGGTCAAAACAATATCATGGTTGCCTTATGATAAGATGGCGCGCCTGATTTTGATGTTTTTCTTGGCATTCTTTAACTCAAGCCCGGAGTGTACAGATGATTCACCCCGTCATTATGGCTGGCGGTACCGGCTCACGCCTTTGGCCGATGTCGCGCCAGCTGAATCCGAAGCAGTTCCTGAAACTGACCAACGGCCCCCTGTCGATGTTGCAGGCCACCGTTGCGCGGCTTGAGGGCATGGACGCAGCAAACCCTCTTCTGATCTGCAACGAGGAACACCGGTTCCTGGCTGCGGAACAAATGCGGCAATCCGGCCACGAGGATACGCGGATCATTCTGGAGCCCTGCGGCCGGAATACGGCGCCGGCGATTGCCTTGGCAGCGCTGCAGCTGACCGAGGCTGCAGAAAACGGTGCCGATGATCCCCTGATGTTGGTGCTGGCAGCCGACCACCTGATCAAGGACGTCACCGCCTTTCAGGAAGGGGTGAAGAAAGCCATTCCGCTGGCGCGGGAAGGGAAGCTGGTCACCTTCGGCATTGTCCCGAACCATCCTGAAACTGGCTACGGCTACATTCATCGTGGCACCGAGCTGGGCCCTGACAGCTACCTGGTGGACAAGTTTGTCGAAAAGCCGGACCAGGCGACCGCCAATGGTTACCTCGATTCCGGAGAGTACCTCTGGAACAGCGGAATGTTCCTGTTTGGTGCCCGTCAGTACCTCGAGGAGCTGGAAGCCCATCGCCCTGATATCCTGGCCGCGTGCCGTGCCGCCATCGCAGACACCGCCGATGACCTGCACTTCACGCGAATCAACGCCGAGCGCTTCGCCGAATGCCCGTCAGACTCGGTGGACTACGCCGTCATGGAGAAGACCGACAAGGCCGCCGTGGTTTCCCTCGATGCCGGCTGGAGCGATATTGGCTCCTGGTCCGCGCTATGGGAAGTCAGTGACAAGGACGCGGACGGCAACAGCCTGACCGGCGACGTGATTACCCATAACACCGCCAACACGCTGATCCGTGCCGATAGCCGGCTGGTGGCCACCGTTGGTGTGGACAACCTGGTGGTTATCGAAACCAAGGATGCCCTGCTGGTCGCCCATAAAGACAGTGTTCAGGACGTCAAAACCGTGGTGGAACGGATCAAAACCGATGGCCGCCACGAGCACATGAACCATCGGGAAGTCTACCGGCCCTGGGGCGTCTACGATTCCATCGACAACGGTGCCCGCTATCAGGTCAAACGCATCACTGTGAAACCCGGCGCCAAGCTCTCCGTGCAGATGCATCACCATCGCGCCGAGCACTGGATCGTGGTAAGCGGCACGGCCCGGGTCACCAACGGCGAGAAAACCTACCTGGTCACCGAGAACCAGTCCACCTACATTCCGGTTGGTCAGGTGCACTCGTTGGAGAATCCGGGCGTCATCGATCTGGAATTGATCGAAGTTCAGTCCGGCTCTTACCTGGGTGAAGACGACATTGTTCGTTACGAGGATCGGTACGGCAGGAAATGAGCAAGCTCAAGTATTTCATCATCGCCGGGCTGCTCAGGATTGCCGGCTGGCTATCCCTTGCCGGTGCCCAGAGGGTAGGTCGTTTCGTCGGTTATCTGGTATGGCGATTGCCCACCAAGTCTCGCCAGGTAACCGACATTAACCTGTCCATTTGCCTCCCCGAACTTTCAGACACCGAACGCGCGGTTATGTCAAAGAGATCCCTGGCCCAGACCGGCATGACCATGCTCGAGGTGCCCTTGATGTGGGAGTGGCCGGTGGAGAAATGCCTTGGCCTGATCCGGGAAACCGAAGGCCTGGATCTTATCGACGAGGCCATGGCCGGCGACAAAGGCCTGATTCTCCTGGCGCCGCACCTCGGTAACTGGGAGCTCGCCGGGTTGTTCTTTTCCTCACGCTACAAAATGGCAGCGCTCTACAGTCCGCCGAATATGCCCGAGTTCGAGGACTACATGATCAAGGTACGCGGGCGACTTGGCTCGGAGCTGGTCCGGGGCGACCGCCGCGGCCTGGCCCGGCTCGCCTCGATTCTTCGGGAAGGCGGCGTTGCCGGAATCCTGCCGGACCAGTCACCCCGAGGCAAGGGCAACGCCTTTGCGCCTTTCTTCGGCATGGAAGTGAAAACCATGACTCTCGTATCCAAGCTGATTCAGCGCACCGGTGCCAACGTGCTGATTACTTATGCCGAGCGCCTGCCCGACGCTTCCGGGTTCCGGATCGTTGTACGTGAGACCGGCCCGGGCCTCGGTGACAAGGATCCTGTTGCCGCGACCAGTGCCATGAATCACGCGATTGAGCAATGCGTGCGAGAGATCCCCGAGCAGTATCAATGGGAATACAAGCGTATGCGCCATCGGCCGCCCGGCGAAATCAACCCCTATAATCCGGACCGAGTATGTTGAACCCCAGACTCGCCTTTCATGCGCTGCTGATCATCGGGCTCGGCGGCGCACTCCTGTCCTCAAGCATCCTGGCCGGCGCGACTCTCTTGCTTGCGATTGCCGGGATGGTGCTCAGTGCCCGCAAATCTTTGTATAAAGACGGCTGGGACAAACCCAAAGAGCTCAGGCTGCTTCACTTTTCCTTCTGGTTCTTCGTGCTGGTGAGTTTTCTGTCCTGGGCCCTTGAAGGGTTTGATTACGAGGGTGGAAAAACCCTTGGCACGCACGCCCGGTTCATCCTGTTCTGGCCCCTGATTGTTGCCATCAGCTATGCACGGATTGGCGCCCGCACGACTTTCGCCGCCATCGGACTGGTGGCAGTGTCTGTCATCGGGATTTTTCTGGTGACCATTGCTGCCCGCCAGGGCGCGCTTGGTCAGGTCTTGAATTCCCGTTTTGGCGGTGGAATCAACCCTATCAGTTTTGGCAATCTCGCCCTCCTGGGGGGCATGTTGACGATCGTCGCTGCCATGTTTTTTGTCCGGGAAACACGGGGGGGCCTGGTGGTACTGTTTTTTATCGGTGGAACGGCGGCCGTTCTCATTTCCATGTTGTCGGAAACCCGCAGCAATCTGGTAGCTCTACCCTTCCTTCTGATTGCGCTGGTACCACTAGTCGGTAAAAGACTTCGAATTGCCGGGTTGATTGTTGTGCCAATGCTCGTCGCCGGCGCGATTATCACCAGCGACCGCATGTCCAGCTCGCTCAATGGACTGCTACATGATGGCCAACTGGACTCCGGCATGGAAATTCGCCTGGAGGTCTGGGGGCAGGCGCTGAACATGCTCAGAGAAAGCCCCTGGTCGGGCGCTGGCCTTGGTGGCTATACCCACCGCATAGAATCGGAAGTTGCCGCGGGCAATCTGCCAGAGCATTTCCTGGACTGTTGCACGGGGCATGCGCATAACGATCTGCTGAACAATGCCGCAACCAGCGGTATTCCCGGCATTCTCAGCTGGGCCCTGCTTATTTTCATTCCGCTGGCCATCTTTGGCAGAAACCTGTCCAGCCGCCACGCAGCCACCGCGCACCTTGCGGCGGCTGGCTGCATGGTATCCCTTGGATACTTTTTCTTTGGCCTGACCGAAGCCACCTTCAATCGGACTTTGTTCCTCACCTTCTACCTGCTGGCTGTTAGCTCCATCGCCTCGGCCATGTTTACAGAGTTGAGTGCGTCCTATGTTCGAAACAGGGCCCGCAAGGTGTCTGCCACTATCATCACGAAAAACGAAGAAGACCACATCACCGACTGCTTGAAGTCCGCAAGGCTGGTTGCCGACGAAATTATCGTTCTGGATAGCGGCAGTACTGACAGAACGGTGGAACTGGCCAGAGAGCTTGCAGATGTTGTCGAAGTCACAGACTGGCCTGGCTTTGGCATCCAGAAACAGCGAGCTCTCGAGAAAGCGACAGGAGAGTGGGTGCTGTCACTGGATGCCGATGAGCGTGTCACACCCGAGCTGGCAAGGGAGATCAACGATCACCTGGCAGATCCTGACGCGGACGCGTACAAGCTTCCCTGGGCCGTAACGATTTACGGCAGCCGCCTGGATTTCGGGCGCAGCGGCCGAGCCCCCCTCCGGCTGTTCCGTCGCGAGGGAGTAAGCTTTTCGGACGCCCTCGTACACGAGCGGATACTGATTCCGTCCGGACGCAAGATCAAAACCCTAAGGGGCCGCCTGACACACTATACACACAGGGATTTCGGCCACTCGCTGGAAAAAAGCGCCAAGTACGCCTGGCTTGGCTCACTGGAGAAACATCGCAAAGGCAAGAAGACCCGCACCATGATCTACCCCACCCTGCGGGGCCTGATGACATTCGTGCAGGTGTACTTTATTCGGTTCGGGTTTCTGGACGGTGCTGTGGGCTATCTTACCGCTGTGACGTACGCACAGGTAACGTTCAACAAATATGCAGGGTTATGGACTCTGGACCGGCCGGCCCGCTTCGAAAAGTCGTGACCCCCGAAGGAGCGTCGTTTCCACGCCGACGCTCCCGAACATACGCCTTATTTCGTCATAGTAAGGGAGCCGGGCGCCCAGAGCGGCATCATCGATCTGGAACACCCGGATTTCCGGGAATATCTTTTTCAGGGTAAACAGAGCGGTTGAAGCAAAGCTGTAGAAAGCGAGATAGATTTCCCCGGACAGAGCCACTTCGACCTCGATCGGACGACCGGCCTGCCGTATCTCGAGCGGAAATTCTGCCAGCAAAGCCTCCAACTCTCCCCTGCTTTCCTTTCGGTGCATGAAGTACACCACACGACTATCAGGATGACGCTCCACCACGTGCTGGATTTGCAGTTTCAATTGCTGAAGCCGATCTTCACCACCAAAGGGTTGGCCAAGGAACCCGACCATGGGCGTCTGGCTATTGTCACAGGGCGTTTTTTTGAAAGTTTTACGAAACACCGGGAAATCGTGAACACGCACCTGGACAAGCTCGGAGTTCGGTAACGGAAAGAAGGTGAAGAATGCGATCACCTCCGGAACAACACGATGGATCCTGATCCCCATGGTTCGCAAAAGTCGCTTCTTGGCCGGTGAAATCCGGGAGGCGATGCCCTCGTCGTGAATTGCATGGTAATAGGTTACTGTTGCCAGGCCGTCATCCACGAAAATCAGCTGTTCGCTGTCGAATCCCCGATAAAACACTTCGTGAATCCAGCTGGATTTGTTTCCGATAAACAACCTCTCAATAGTTCGCTTTGAGAGACTCCTGGCAACTGACCTCAGACGAAGGTAAAAGGAACTCTTTTTAAGATAGATGGTTTCGATGCCCTGCCAGCCCAACGCCTCGGCCAGGAAAGCCATTTGTCCCTCGGTCTCGCGATTATCAGGTCTAGCAATGATGAGCAGTGTTTTTTCGGAGCTGCAGCCATAGTGGTAACGAGCCTCGGAGCAACTGATCAGTTGCAGGGGCGTACTCGCAACAAAGACATTGATTGGGCTTGCGGCGCTGATCAAATCGTTCGTTTCCTGGTCGGGATCTTTGCTTGGTCTATCCTGAGCTTTCAGGTGCCATGCGTGCAAGTTCCTTCCGCAACCGGCGCCGGACTTTCAGTTTGCGTAACAGGTTTATCGGCTTTGGCTTGAGTTGGCTACGCTTGTTGATCAGGAAGTCCTCGACCGCATCAAGAACCCGCTTGCTGGAACGACCATCCCGGAAACTGTGCAACTGGTCGCAAAGAGCTCGCGTTTCTTTCATCAGCGGATCGGGATACTGCACCGCCTCTTCGAGAGCTTTCTCAACGTTCGTCACTTCCTGGACATCGATCAGATAGGGCCCCGGCATTTTGGTTCTGAACGTGACCACCGGGCGATCCAGGAACATGAACTCGAACATGATGGACGAGGTATCGCAGAGCATCACATCCGCCTCAGGAAGCAGGGGCAGCAAATCCTCATCGCTTTCGACAAAGCGAAGGTTCTCGCCGCTCAGATTGCGATACTGATCCACAACCGCCGGATCCATCTTCGGATGAAGCGTTACAATGAACTTCCAGCGACCACTTCTGGAGAGCTCGCCGATCTTCTCCACCAGATCCGGAGCTGACGTAACGGACCGGCTGAACGTTGAAGCGTAAAAAACAACCGGCAACTCATTTTCCAGGCGGTTTCGCTTCCCGATTTCATTCCGCGACAGCAATGGATCGAGCTTTGGCCAGCCTGTGTGAGCAACCCCGAAATGCTGGTACCGCTCGGCCAGTTCACGGAACTTTTCCGTGTCTTTAAGGGCATGCGTACAGTAAAGATCAAACCATCCCCGAATTCGGTAATGGTCACTTTCATCTTCGCTGCTATGGCCCCTTTTGTTGCGCGCCATGCCATGGAATACCTCAACCTTGATTCCGGGAAAAAAGTAAGGCACCCAATCACCGGGAACGAAGGTCGCATCCGCGTTGTAGTCCATGACCTCTTTTACGGAAACGAGACGGCGCTCATCGGCCTGAAGTGGAGCTGTTGAGCACCCGGCGACGAACCAGGCAGCCTCATCGCCCCGGCGCCGTATCTCTTCCTGCAGCGGTCGCAGTATTGAATAGGAATAGGGTTGGTTTACAAAAAACAGGTACCGGCGCATTCAAGCCCTGCCCGTCAGCGATTTGTATAGCTCACCCGTCTCAGTGACGGTCTGTGAGGTGTGAAAATGCCGGGCTATCCGTTGCCTCGCAGCCTGCCCAAGAGAGGCCGCCAATTCACGATCTCGGTAAAGCCGCTCAATAGCCGCTGAAAGCCCGGGAGCATTTTTCGGTTCAACCACAATACCGCTGACGCCATCTTCCACCAGCTCCGGCATACCGCCAACACTGGTCACTACCGGCGTCACTCCGTAGACCATCGCCTCGATGACGGCACGGGGCAGTCCTTCCCTTTCCTTCGAGGGAAGCACAAACACATCACTGGCCGCCGCTATGGCCGGCGCATCGTTGCGGTAACCTGTAAAGTGAATCCGCTCGGGGTGAGAAGTGGCAGCGGCCTGCGCCTGAATCTCTTCGTTATCAAGAACGTCTCCCACCAGCAGCAAATGTATATCTACATCCTCAGGCAGCTTATCGATCGCTTCAATCAGGTCATCGAAGCCTTTTCTCGGGGTATTTCTCCCGGTGCAGCACACCACGAAGGCATCTTCCGGAACACCAAACTGTGTCAGGTCGGCCTTGGGCGATTGATACCAGTCCAGGTCGTGCCCTTTGTAGATTCTCTGAAGCTTCCGTTCAGGAATGTGCATCCACAGAAACCGGAGGCTGGCCAGGTAATCCTTGATGGCATCAGCGACACAGACAATCTTGCTGACGCGAGGATGCAGGAAGGTAATCCAGGATTCCGGATTGAGAAAACTGATGTTTCCGATCACACCACGATAAGCGACGATCTTGATATCCGTGCCCCGGGAAGCCCGTAATCCGCAGGCCAGGGCCCGGGGATTATAGGCATGAATGACCTCGTAGTTTTTCTTGGCCAGTTGTTGGCGGATGGACTCGGTGCCCTCTTTGTCAAAGCGGTTCTTCAAGGCCATGGGACAGGCAACCATGCCCTCGTCGACAAGACGCTGATAGTTCCGGCCCTTGGGGTTACACATGACGTCGACGTCGAACCCGGCCTTTCTGAGCCCGATAAAGAGTTCAGTCTCCGGACGATCACAGGCATCCGTAAGACAAAGTATCGACGGAAGCGATCCGCCCTGTTGTGGATTGGTCAAGTGGCCATTCCCCTGTTGTATCCGTTCATGAAATAACTCCAGGCTTTTGCCCGTGCGTCTTCTCCGGCCACCTTTACCAGCGACCGCGAGAAGCGATCAAGATTGGCCTCTTTCCAGCGCGCCGGGGCACTGCCAGTCATCAACCTGCTCTTGTCGAAATCAATCAGAAAGTACTCGTTGCCCCGGACCAGTACATTGAAGCAGTTCAGGTCCGCATGCATGACGCCGGCGTCGTGAAATCGACGAATGGTTTCTCCAATGGACGTCCACGCCCCATTGTCCAGCTCCGAGATAAGGTCAGCCAGGGGCGTGGTGTTCTCCAACCGTTCAATGATGATGGCGGCCCGATACTGAATTGGCGACAGTTTCCGATACCAGGCCGCAACAGGACAGGGTACGGGAAGCCCCTGACTAACCAATTTGTTGAGCAACCGGAACTCTGCAAAAGACCGCACATGCTCCTCGCCGGTGAAGGCGTAGGCGTATCGCGCAAATTTCGCCATCAACCCGCCCCGGCGATATTCTCGAAGCACCAATCTGTCCTCGCCGGCCTGCAAAAACCAGGCGCCGCCGCGGCCCCCGCTGCTTACCGGGCGGGCTTGATTGCCCCAAGAGGCGGAATTGAACCAGTCCTCGGTAACCCTGCCCTCGTAATCCGGGTGAATCAGCATTGCCGAAGCCCTTTCCCGGATACAGATTTCAGACTCCACCATGCTGGGTCCCCGGTCACCGAAATTGAAAGAAGGCACGTACTACCCACTCACGCCGGGACGGAAACGCGCGAGTAAGTTAGAATGGCGGCCAGTTTACCAATGATTGCCGACAAAGCTCCACAGCACCAGGCCACAACCTGAACCGGATCAATATCTGATGAACTCCATCTGCATTCTTCGCCTGTCCGCCATCGGCGACGTGACTCACGTAATACCTGTCGTGCTGAGCCTCCAGGAGCAGCTTCCCGGCGTGAAGATCACCTGGGTTATCGGCAAGATCGAAGCCAAGCTGGTTGGCGATCTGCCCGGCGTTGAATTCATTATTTTCGACAAAAAGGCCGGTCGCAAAGGCTACGCTGAGCTTCGCAGACAAATGTCGGGGCGCAAGTTTGACGCGCTGCTTCACATGCAGGTGGCTTTCCGAGCCAACCTCGCCGCTGTCTGCATTCCGGCCAGGGTCAGGATTGGCTATGACAAGGCCCGCAGCAAGGATCTTCACAGCCTGTTTATAAACCACCGGATCAAACCGGCACCGAAGCAGCACGTGCGAGACTGCCTTGCCAGCTTCCTCGAACCTTTGGACCTCAAGGCCGCGCCGCCGCGCTGGCAGATTCCGTTGAACGATTCAGACCATGAGTTTGCGCGCGAGCAACTGGCTAATGACCGCAAGAACCTTGTAATAAGTCCGTGTGCCAGCCACACACTGCGTAACTGGCCCGCTGAGCGTTACGCACAGCTGGCTGATCACGCGATTCAGAAGCACGGTATGAAGGTGATTCTGGTGGGCAGCCCCGCCCCGTCCGAGGCCGAGTACTGCGCCGCCATCGAAGCCGCAATGAAGGAAAAAGCGCACAACATCTGCGGCAAGGACACCCTGAAGCAACTGACAGCGTTAATGACCCATGCCGACCTCGTGGTAGCGCCCGATACTGGGCCGGCTCATATCGCCAGTGCGGTGGGCACCGATGTCCTTGGGCTGTTTGCCGCAAGCAATCCTTACCGCTCCGGGCCCTATAATTCTCTGGACTGGTGTGTGAACCGGTATCCTGAAGCACTGGAGAAGTTTACCGGCAAAACGGTGGAACAGGCCCGGTGGGGGGCGAAAGCAGAGTTCGAGGGGGCGATGGAGCTGATCACGGTTGCAGATGCCACGAATATGCTGGATCGGTGGGTTGAAGTTAACCCGGTGGCCAAAGCTGAAAGCTGGGTCAGATGAAAGCGTTCATCTGACCCAAAATTTCACTTCCGTGCGGTGTAGTCCTGGTAGGACTTCTCTTCCACGAAACGAGACCCCAGGGCCAGGTTGACCTCTTTTTTGATCGCAGCGCGCTTGTCATTGGTGACGTATACAGCGCGTGCCAGCTCAATAAATCTCGCGCCAAAGTCTTGGGCGGCTTCCTGATCCCGAATATCGTCTTCAATCACCCACAGCTCTTCGTTGACCGCTTTCAGCTGCTTGCGGAGATCGGCGATTTCAGCAGCCTTATCCTTTACCGCCTCGTCCCAGGTAGCGCTCAGCTCATCAAGCTCAAGCCGGACATTCTTGACCTTCGTTTCATCCTTGATGCGCTCGGACTTGATTTCGAGAATGGTGATTTTGTCCAGCACCTCGCCAAAAGATACCGGTACCTTGATAACGTCTGCCATTTGCTCGTCCCGCCAGTAAACAGGGTGTGTTAAACAACAAAGCCGCCGGGCTGAAACAGCAAACGGCGGCCTGCAATTATTCTGGAATCAGCCTTTGACGTGCGTCAGCCAACCGCTGTGCTCAGCCAGCTTGCCCTTGACTGCATCAAAGTACATAGCCTGAAGCTTCTCGGTCACCGGGCCACGCTTGCCGGCACCGATCACACGGCCATCCAGTTCGCGGATCGGCAGCACCTCGGCCGCTGTGCCTGTGAAGAAGGCTTCGTCGGCGATGTAGACCTCATCGCGGGTAATCCGGCGCTCCTTGATCGGAATGTTGAGCTCGCGCGCAAAATCCATGATCGTGGCACGGGTAATACCCTCCAGGCAGGAGGTGAGTTCAGGCGTATGCAGCACACCATCACGCATGATGAAAATGTTTTCTCCGGAGCCTTCGGCAACGTACCCTTCGTTGTCCAGCAGCAGGGCTTCCTCGGCACCACCGGAAATGGCCTCGTTCAGGGCCAGCATCGAGTTAATGTAGTTGCCGTTCGCCTTGGCCTTGCACATGGTGATATTGACGTGGTGGCGCGTGTAGGAGGACGTGCGCACCTTGATCCCCATTTCCTTCGCTTCCGGTGACATGTAGGAAGGCCAGCTCCAGGCCGCAACCATTACGTGCACCTTTAGGTTATCAGCCCTGAGCCCCATACCCTCGGAACCGAGAAACGCCATTGGGCGCAGGTAGGCTTCGTCAAGATTGTTTTCCCGTACCGCTGCACGCTGGGCCTCGTTGATCTCGTCCTTGCTGAACGGCATCTTCATGTTCAGGATGTGGGCGGAACGGAAAAGACGATCCGTGTGCTCTTTCAGGCGGAAAATGGCCGGGCCATTCGCGGTGTTGTAGGCCCGCACACCTTCAAAACAGCCCAGGCCGTAATGCAGGGTGTGAGTCAGGACGTGGGTCTTGGCATCCCGCCAGGGAACCATTTCACCATCCATCCAGATAACGCCATCGCGATCAGCCATCGACATTCTTCATTGCTCCTAAAAAAGCGTTTTTCGGGGGAACCGGCATTCTAGCAGGAAAATCTGCCGGAATTGAATTTGCCTCAGGCCTCAATCATCACTTTTTTCCACATGGCGCGGATGTAGTCACGCTCTTGTGAGAAGGCATCACCCTCCACCTGACTATTGAGGTTCTGGAGCGCCCGTCGGTGGATGGTGGAGCGAAGGGCGATGAAGGTTTCCCTGAGTTTTTCGGCATCTTCCACAGCCATCACCCCGGCGCGCCCCAGCTCCTCCATCTGGCGAATGTTATCGGACCACTGGGTCAGCTCCGGGTGCTCAGCGGACCACGCCAGCATCAGGTACTGGACGATAAACTCGATATCAACGATGCCGCCGGTATCATGCTTGATATGAAACACCTCGTCCTGCCGGCTTTCCGGCGTGGCCAGACTGGCCCGCATCTTCTCCCGCATTTCGACCACCTCGTTCCGGAGTTTTTCACGGTCACGGGGCTGACAAAGGATCTCGTGGCGTATGGATTCAAAAGCTTCAAGGGTCTCCGTGCATCCGGCGACGCCCCTGGCACGGGCAAGCGCCTGATGCTCCCAGGTCCAGGCGTCCTCGCGCTGATATTTTTCGAAGGCCTGCAAAGTACTGACCAGCAGCCCGGAGTTACCGGACGGCCTCAAGCGCATATCGACCTCATAAAGCTGCCCCGAGGGCGTCTGGGTGTTGAGGATGTGGACGATCCTTTGGCCAAGCCGCGTGTAAAAAACCGCATTGTCGATGGGCTTTTCACCGTCGGTGGCCAGCTCCGGATCAGCTTTGTGCACAAACACCAGGTCAAGATCGGAGGTATAGCCCAGTTCGATCCCGCCCAGCTTGCCATAGCCAATGATGGCAAAATCGGTTTCACAGGCGGAGCCATCTTCCCGGCGCGGATAGCCGTGGCGGCTGACCAAGTTGGCGAAGGCTACGTCCACCACATGATCCAGAACAACCTCGGCGATCCAGGTGAGGTAGTCACTGACCTTCATCAACGGCAATGTGCCTTTCAGTTCGGACGCCGCAACCCGCAGGATATGGGCTTTCTTGAAATGCCGCAGTGACTCCATCTGCTCTTCCAGATCCTCAAACGGAATCCGAAGCATCTGCTGGCGCAAATCATCCTGCAATTCTGCTTTCGCGGGTGGGCTGTACAGGCTCTCGGCGTTCAACAACTCATCCAGCAGGAGCGGTGTTTCCGCCAGCTGCCTGGCAATCCAGGGGCTCTCACTGCACAACCGCACCAGTTGGGTACAGGCGCCCGGATTTTCCAGCAGCAACACCATGTAGGCCGTGCGACGCAGTATGGCTTCCACGAGCTGCAACACCCTGGACAGGGTCTCGGACGGGTTATCCACCTGGGTGAGCGCCTCAAGCAGCATGGGCATGAACTGATTGAGTCGCCGGCGCCCCTGGGTCTGTAGATTCTGAACAGTCCTGTTTTCACGAAGTTCAGCCAGCTCCGCCAACGTAGCACCGGGGTCTTCATAGCCCCGCGATTTGAGCCAGTCGGCTGCGGCCGCCTCTTCCATTTCGGAAAGCCAGAGCTCGAACCACCCCTCTTCGAGGGCCCCCTGCCCCTCATCTTCGTCATCTTCCGTGGTGATAATGTTGGAAAAATGCGTGGCGACCCGCTCCCGGTGTTCTCTGAGGCACTGTTCGCAGGCCTGCCAGTTCTCGAAATCCATAATTGTGGCGACCCGTGTCCGGGACAGCTCATCTTCCGGCAGCAACTGGGTTTGCTTGTCTTCCATACCCTGGAGCGCATGCTCCAGGTTTCTCAGAAACACATAGGCGTCGCGAAGCTCACCAACCACCGGCGACGGCAACAGCTCGAGCTCTTCCAGCTCTTTCAGGATGACCAGCAGCTCCCGCTGCTGAAGCTCCCTGTCCCGGCCACCGCGAATGAGCTGGAATGCCTGAACCACAAACTCGATCTCTCGGATACCGCCGCTACCCAGCTTGATATTGTTTTCGAGCCCCTTTCTGCGCACCTCCCGGCCAATCATGGCCTTCATGCTGCGCAGGGACTCGAACGCGCTGAAATCGATGTACTTGCGGTAAACGAAGGGGCGCAGCGTCTCCATGAGCACCTGACCCGCCCTTTGATCGCCCGCCACCACCCGGGCCTTGACCATGGCGTACCGCTCCCAATCCCGCCCCTGGTCCTGATAGTAGGTTTCCAGAGCAGCAAAACTCAGCGCCAGCGCGCCACTCTGACCATAAGGCCGGAGACGCATGTCCACCCGGAACACAAAACCGTCTGCCGTAATCTGGTCCAGAGCCTGAATCAGCCGCTGGCCAAGGCGAACGAAGAACTGCTGATTATCCAGTGAGCGCCGCCCGCCAACGGTTTCCCCCTTGCTCGGAAAGGCAAAGATAAGATCAATGTCCGAGGAGACGTTCAGCTCCCGACCACCCAGCTTACCCATACCCAGCACCACCATTTTCTGGTCGGTTTCCTGTCCGGTTACCGGGTCGGCCCCTCGAGGCGTACCGTATTGCTCGCAGGCGTCCTGGTATAGCCAGCTGAGCGCTCCATCAATACAGATATCGGCAAATACACTCGTCGCCGCCATGGTCTCAGCCAGGTCCGCCCATCGCATCAGATCCCGCCATATAATCCGGAACTGGGTCTCCATGCGGAATTGTCTGAGGGCCGAATGCAGGCCAGGCTCACCGTCAACTTCAGAGAGGTACTCCTGCCATCGACTTTCCAGATAGTCCGGAGTGGTTGGCTCAGTCAGCGAACGAGAGGCCATCAATGCCTCTACCTGATCGGCATGGCGTTCCAGGGTCTGACGGAGGAACAGGCTGCGGGAGATCGCAGTAGCCACCACGGTGTCATCCATACCCTCCGGTGAGGTCAACCAGGCCGGAACTCCTTCCGGGAACACTGATTCCCAGCACCCGGCGACATCATCCGCCAGCGGTTTCGGAAGGCTGTGCCATGGCTCGGACATAATGCAAACCCCTGTCTCTCTGTTATATTTCGGGTACTGTATAACGAACTTACCCGCAACTGAACAGGCCGCAGACACGGATGCAACGAAACCGCCGCCCACTGAATCCGGAGCACCAGGAAACTCACTTGCCCATGGGCGGGATGATTCGGAGACGGATGAAGCGCCTCTTTGCGATTCTGGGCGGGCTGCTATTGGTGCAGGTCCTGATCATCTGGGCGGTCGAGGACCTGGAACTATTCGAGGCCGCCTGGCTGACCATGACCACGCTGGTGACCGTTGGCTACGGCGACTATGCGCCCCAGACCATGATCGGGCGTTTCAGCACCATTGTGCTGATGTTTATCACTTCAATTACCTTGCTGACACTGATCGTCAGCGACTATATCGAATACCGGTTCTACCGCCGGGAACGCATTTTGTCAGGAAGGTGGACCTATAAAATGAATGACCACATCATCATTATTAACACCCCCCAACATGGCGGCGACCAGTACTTCATGAGGTTCGCCTCCCAGATTCGTGCTATTCCGGGCTACCAAACCATTCCCATCATGATCCTGACTCGCCAGTTCCCGATGGGACTGCCCACCGAACTTTCGGACATCGGAGTTGTGCACTACCACGGTGCAGGCTTTGATCCGGAAGCACTGAAAGCCGTTCACGCCGGCAGTGCGCGTCATATCATCGTGCTTGCAGCCGATGAAGCCGATGCCTCTTCCGACAGCCTCACCTTCGATATTGCGCATCGGCTTACCGAGCTGAATCTCGGGAACCACACAATCGTGGAGTGCGTCAACGACGAAAACAGGGGCCGCTTCAAGGCGCTCGGCGTGCGCACAACCATCCGTCCGGTCCGGACTTACCCCGAAATAATGGTGCGCTCGGTTGTAGCGCCCGGCTCAGAGAAAGTGCTGGAAGACCTGTTCAACTACGAACATGACCATCCCCATCGCTATGACCTGACGCTGGACGATCTCAACTGGGCCGACATAGTGAGCGCCCTGGTCAGGCATGGCATCGGGACGGCGCTCGCCTACATTGACAACGACAATGAAGTCATCTGCCACCCGCCGACCAACGAGGAAATTGAAGGCAAGGGATTGATCGTGCTGGTCAAATCCGCCGAAACGCCAGAGGTCTCTGTGGTGGAGGAAGCGCTGGAGCGATACCGGGTATTCCTGAAGCAGTGGCGCGCTCATGCCGCTGCCCGGGAAACCGGCGAAGCGGAGGAGCCGGCAAAGAACAACTCAACCCGTTAAAGGCCGCCTGACTTTGCGACCCAATCGTTAGTGCTCGGCAGTGGCCAGCCGCAATTGGAGAACGCCGAGCTCCGTCGAGTCCGCGGCGAGCTGACGGACAGAGCACCCCTCTGCCAACTGTCCAATCACATACTCCCAGATCGCATCGCACCCCGCGCTACCGACTGCTTTCGCTACAGGCGAAAAGTCATACTGGTCTACAGGAAACGGCCTATCCAGCAGCCAGCAGGCTCCCAACGCCTTTAGAAAGGCTGTAACTGTTAGAGGATCATTGCCACTGGGCAGCTCAGGGCGATATAGACCAGCAAGAAAATAGCCCTGCTCGGCCTTGCTCACGAGGTTCAGGAAAACGGGCACCTCCCGCGCCAGCTCAAGTGCCCACGCCACCAGCCTTGAGCCGTCCCCTTTTTTTAACTCAAACTCCACTTCGTGCAGCGGCCAGCTCGCTTCATTGCCGGCAACAGTGCCGGAATCCACGGCTACTTCAATCAAAGTCTCGCCATCTTCCAGCCACAGTTCCTGGCGCTGAAAATTGGTCTCGAATGCCACCTGAAGAATGCTCAGGTCCAGCTCGGACTTCAGCGGGGTCTCTTTCAATAATGACAAATCCAGCCCCGGACCGGAAACCGGCCACTCCCATTCTTCACGACGGTGAGCGCCATCAACGAACTCGCCACGGGTTTTCAGGGTCTGGATGTAATCATTGCCGGCTTTGCGGACCCTGAGGGCAGCTCTGGCCTGATTCAGGTCGGCATTGGGCGTATCAAAATAGCGATTGACCAGGGATTTGGTCTTGCCGGGCTGCACTTCGGGGCGAGCTGATAACCATTCCACTGCTCGCGACTGTGCCTCGTCCGAAACACTGAGCTTGATTTCCAGTTCGGTAGCCATTTCAACGGACCTGTTTTTCGGGATTCATAAACGCAAAAACCGGCGACCCAGGGGTCGCCGGTTTTCATACTACAGGATTAGCCGATTGGCTGATCAGAAGTAGTAAACAGCACCGAGAGCTGCGATGGACTGCTCGTCGCCAGACGCGCCTTCCAGGCTGTACTCGTTAGCTGCGTCGGCACCAGACAGGTAGCCTTCGAAGTAAACATACATGTGGTCAGACACGTTGTGCAGAGCCTGCAGGATAACGGTGTCTTTCTTGTCGCCAGAGGCATCGTCGTCCAGCATCTGATAAGACAGAGCGAACTGGTTAGCGCCCATGGTGTAAACACCCATCACGCCAACGATGTCGTTCACATCTTTACGAGTCTGGTATTCACCGATAACGCTGAAGTCGCCAGCGCTGTAGGTTGCAGTCAGACCGTAGCTGTTTTCGTTGTTGTCGGCTGCAGCGCCGCCGTCGTTAGAGTCCATACCAAAAGACACTTCAAGAGCGTCTACAGCGTAAGTCGCAACCAACTGGTAAGGATAGGACTTGTCTGCACCACCCTTGGTGTCGTTGTCGCCGTTAACCTGAACAGCGGCAGCAACAGTCAGACCGCCGAAAGACGGGGACATGTACTGGACCAGATCGCCTTCACCAGTGGAGTAGTTACCAAAGATGTCGGAGCCAACTTCGTGGAAGTTACCGATCTTAACGATGGCGCTCTCGTATACGGAGTCGTCAGAACCAACCCAAACCTGACCAAAGCTGTCGCCCTTAACACCGATGTACGCTTCGTCCAGGGCGTCGATGCCGTTGCTGCTTGATTTATCATCGGCGTTGATGCCTTCGAGCTCAAGCTTGAAGAAACCGGTGATGCCCGGTGCAATTTCATGGTCGTGCTTCACGCCCAGGGTAGAGCCGTTATCAGCGTGCTCAACAGTAGAGCCGGCGCCATCAACGTTTGTGTGGGTCAGAACGTACTGGATGTTACCGTATACAGACGGCATGGAATCCATCTTGGCGGCCAGTTCGGAAGCTGACATTTCAGACTGTGCGAAAACACTGCCAGAGAAGGTGGCGGCTGCAATAGCAGATGCGATGAGCGTTTTTTTCATGTTGCGTCTTCCTTTTTGAGTTAACTCAGGTTTTAGCGACGGGTTCTTATCCCGATTTTGTAAGGCTTCACCAGTCAGGCTGGATGAGGCCGATTCTGCATTACCCCCATGTCAGTTTGATGACAGAGAAGTAACTTTTCTTCTTTTTCGAATAAATCCGGAGAATTCCAGATCTATACAGCTCAAACACTTACAGAACTTTCTTAAAGCTCTGAATGATGAAACTGTTTTAATACAATAATTCTCATTTTGCAAATTAACTGCGGTGCATTTTTAGCTCTTTTGGCAGCAGAAAAGCAAGTATTTATGCTAATTCACACTCATGAGCTGCGTTACAGTTGCGTTTCAAATCCGAGGCCAGATTCACATTAACGCTTTATAAACAAAACGTTAGAATATCCGCGCCCAAACCTGAAAAGGACTCGCACTCTAATTCTGCACCATAAAAGGCCCGCATGACGGCCTTCGCACAATACTAGTGCAAGTACTTACGCACGCTTTTTTCTGCTCTCAAGCAGGAACGTGACAGGGCCGTCATTGATCAGACCAACCTTCATGTCCGCGCCAAACTTGCCCTCACTCACCTTGTCCGGCCCTAACTGTGATCGCGCATCCGTCAGAAACGATTGGTACAGCTTGATGGCAAGATCCGGTTCAGCAGCGAGAGAAAAGCCCGGCCTGGTCCCGGATGACGTATCTGCCGCCAAAGTAAACTGTGGAACAACAAGGAGGGAACCACCGATATCCGACAGGCTGCGATTCATCCGGCCTGCGTCATCGGGAAACACACGGTAAGTGAGGATTTTTCGGCAGAGTTCCCTTGCCTCGCGCTCTCCATCTTCCTTTTCAACGCCCAGCAACAACAGAACGCCAGGGCCAATCGAGGCTATCTGCTCACCGTCCACGGCAACACTGGCTTGCGACACTCGCTGGATCAATCCTTTCATCAACTGCCTTGGGGACGATTGAACAGGCAAACATTAAGATCGAGCAAGAGTGTATCCATGGCGGTTACGGGCCGCAACCCTGAAAACGGGATTCAACCGGCACTTTTATCAGTTTTCGCCACAACCGACTCAACACCCCGAATCAGAGCATCGACAATGGCGGGCTCGGAAGCGGAGTGACCCGCATCCCGAATAATCTGGAACTCTGCCTCGGGCCAGGCTTCACTGAGCGCCAGGGCATTATCCAACGGGCAGACCATATCGTACCGTCCGTGAATAATAATCCCCGGGATGTCCACCAGGCGGCCTGCATCGCGGATGATCTGGTCCGGCTCGAGAAAAGCGGAATTCATGAAATAGTGGCATTCAATGCGGGCCAGGGCGATGGCCACGTGGGGATGGCCAAAGTGCTCAACCACCCTGGGGTTCGGGTGCAGCGTCGCACACCTGCCCTCCCAGACCGACCAGGCCTTCGCCGCCTGGATCTGCTCCAGCTCGTTGGAACTGGTGAGCTTGCGATAGTAGGCCGAAACCATGTTAGCCCGTTCGGCTTCCGGAATCTGCGCCTCGAAGTCAGACCAGTAATCCGGAAACACCCGGCTCGCCCCCTCCTGATAAAACCAGTGAATATCCCGCGGCCGACAGAGAAAAATCCCACGAAGAACCAGTCCCGACACCCTTTCCGGATGGGCCTGGGCGTATACCAGGCTGAGAGTCGATCCCCAACTGCCACCAAACAGAAGCCACTTGTCGATACCGAGAAACGAACGCACCACTTCCATGTCTTCAACCAGCTTGTCCGTGCTGTTGCCTTCGAGCTCTGCCAGGGGGCTGGACCGCCCGGCACCGCGCTGATCCATCAGAATGATCCGGAATCTCTCGGCGTCGAAAAAGCGCCGATGGTAGTCTTCACAGCCGCCACCGGGGCCGCCGTGGACCACCAGAACAGGTATCCCGTCCGGGTTCCCGCTTTCCTCAACGTAGAGTTCATGGGGAGGATCAACGGCTATGCGATGCTGGGCATTGGGCTTGATTTCCGGGTAGAGGGTGAGCATGAAACGCTCCGCGTGAAGGATTTAACCGGAGTTTAGCTTAACACCACAAAAAAAGGGCCAGATGAAACATTCATCCAGCCCTTGTTACCCATGCTCGATAAGAGCCGGGGGATTACTTCTTGTTGGCGCGCTTGCGCTCGTTTTCGGTCAGAAGCTTCTTGCGCAGCCGGATGGACTTCGGGGTTACCTCAACCAGCTCGTCGTCATCGATAAACTCAAGCGCCTGCTCGAGGGTAAATTTGATCGGCGGCACGAGCCCGATCACTTCATCCTTGCCAGAGGCACGCATGTTATCCAGCTTTTTGCCCTTGGTGGGGTTAACCACCAGGTCGTTGTCACGGCTGTGGATGCCACACAACTGTCCCTCATAGATTTCCTGCCCCGGATCGAGGAAGAGCTTGCCCCGGCTCTGCAGGGTTTCCAGCGAGTAGGTCAGTGCGGTACCTGTGGCCATAGACACGATGACACCGTTCTGGCGGCTGGTGACATCGCCCACCTTGATCGGGCCGTAATGGCTGAAGGTAGAGGTCAGGATGCCAGTACCCGAGGTCATGGTCAGGAAAGTGTTCCGGAAACCGATGAGGCCTCGGGCGGGAATGGTGTACTCAAGGCGCATACGCCCCTTTCCATCCGGCACCATATTGGTCAGATCGCCCCGGCGCAGGCCCATCTGCTCCATGATCGGCCCCTGGTGCTGCTCCTCAATATCAACGATAACGCTCTCGTACGGCTCCTGCTTGACACCGTCAACCTCGCGGATCACAACTTCAGGCCGCCCTACGGCCAGCTCGAAATTCTCGCGGCGCATGTTTTCGATCAGCACTGACAGGTGCAGCTCCCCACGACCGGACACCTTGAACTTGTCAGCCGAATCGCCTTCTTCAACGCGCAGCGCAACGTTGTGCAGCAACTCCTTTTCCAGACGTTCCTTGATGTTCCGGCTGGTAACGTATTTGCCTTCCTTTCCGGCGAAGGGCGAATCGTTCACCTGGAACGTCATGGATACCGTCGGCTGATCCACGGTCAGCGGCGGAAGCGCTTCAACGTTGGCCTGGTCACAGAGGGTGTCGGAGATGAACAGCTCGTCCATGCCGCTGACACAGACAATATCGCCAGCCTGGGCTTCGTCGACTTCAACACGCTGAAGACCGGAGTGGCCCATAATCTTCAGAATACGACCGTTACGCTTCTTGCCGTTGGCGCCGATGGCGGTCACCGGCGAATTGGTCTTCACCTTGCCGCGCATGATGCGGCCAATGCCGATGACACCCAGAAAGCTGTTGTAGTCCAACTGGGAGATCTGCATCTGGAACGGGCCGTCCGGATCAACATTCGGAGCTGGTACGTGATCAACGATCGCCTGGAACACGGCATCCATGTTGTCATCCAGATTCTCGTGATCCATTCCGGCAATGCCGTTCAACGCACTGGCAAACACAATCGGGAAGTCCAGCTGCTCATCGGTGGCACCGAGGTTGTCGAACAGGTCGAACACCTGATCCACCACCCAATCAGGGCGCGCACCCGGGCGGTCAATCTTGTTTACCACCACAATCGGGCGAAGCCCTGCGGCAAATGCTTTCTGGGTAACGAAACGGGTCTGAGGCATGGGGCCGTCGATGGAGTCGACCACCAGCAGCACACAGTCCACCATGCTCATGACACGCTCAACCTCACCACCAAAATCAGCGTGGCCCGGGGTGTCGACAATGTTAATGTCGTAGCCATTCCATTTCAGGGCGGTGTTTTTCGCCAGAATGGTAATGCCCCGTTCCTTTTCCTGATCGTTGGAATCCATGACCCGCTCGCTATCGAGCTCCTTCCGATCCAGGGTGCCGGATTGGCGCAAGAGCTGGTCTACAAGGGTAGTCTTACCATGGTCAACGTGGGCGATGATGGCGATATTACGAAGTTTTTCAATCACAAAAATATTCCTGCGGCATGCACTCAATGACCTGAGAAGGTCGATCGCAGGGGGAATCCCAGCACATGCCGTCTCAAATCCGTAAAATGAACTCATTCACCGGAGCTGGCTGCCCGGCACCCTGCATGGTGCTTTCCGATCCATGATCAGGAAATGACAGGGTAAAAAATGAAGCGGCGCGCAGTATAGCGAAAAGTCGGTGTCGTTAATATGAAGAAAAACGCCTATTCTATATTCGGAACGGATGCACCTGATCAGGGCAAAAACCCGATAAACGCACCAACAAGGTGCACCATTTGAGTGCAGGTTTTCGCCATAGGGCGAGCATTTTCCTCCCAATATGCCCCAAACCCTTGCAGTTGCGCTGTTCTGGAGCATGCCCTAAAAATTGGCAAGCGCCTTGCTTTATCGAAATCAGCCGAAATTTACAGGTAAGACGCAACAGCATTTGCTAAGCTGCGCGAACCTGAGAAACAGATCGGAACCCGTTAGCCCGGGCGATCCGGCGCCACGAACATGAATACAGCCGCCTGTGCGGTATAACTTACGGAGCATGCACAATGTCCAAGACAGTTGATTTGATCAAAGAACACGAAGTCAAATGGGTTGACCTGCGCTTCACTGACAGCCGCGGTAAAGAGCAGCACGTAACACTGCCTGCCACCGAAGTAGATGAAGACTTTTTCGCAGACGGCAAAATGTTTGACGGCTCCTCCATCGCGGGCTGGAAAGGCATCAACGAATCCGACATGATCCTGATGCCGGACGACGAGACCTCTGTACTCGATCCGTTCACCGAAGAAACCACCGTGAACATCACCTGCAACATCGTAGAGCCTTCTACCATGCAGGGTTACGAGCGTGATCCGCGCTCTGTTGCCCGTCGTGCAGAAGAATACCTCAAGTCCACCGGCATCGCCGACGGCGCCCTGTTCGGCCCGGAGCCGGAATTCTTCGTGTTTGACTCCGTAAAGTGGAACGTAGACATGCAGGGCGCGATGTACCACATCCACTCTGAAGAAGCTGCCTGGGTTTCCGGCGAAGATTTCGACCGCAACAACATCGGTCACCGCCCTGGCGTAAAAGGCGGCTACTTCCCGGTTCCCCCGGTTGATAGCCTGCACGACCTGCGTGGCGCCATGTGTGCCGCCATGGAATCCATGGGCCTGGACATCGAAGTACATCACCACGAAGTCGGCACCGCCGGCCAGTGTGAAATCGGTGTTGGCGCCAACACGCTGACCAAGAAGGCCGACGAAGTTCAGATCCTCAAGTACTGCGTGCACAACGTTGCCCATGCCTATGGCAAGACTGCCACCTTCATGCCCAAGCCGGTTGTCGGTGACAACGGTTCCGGCATGCATGTTCACATGTCCCTGAGCAAAGACGGCAAGAACCTGTTCGCCGGTGACAGCTACGCTGGCCTGAGCGAAGCCGCTCTGTACTACATTGGTGGTGTTATCAAGCACGCCAAGGCCATCAACGCCTTCACCAACAGCTCCACCAACTCATACAAGCGTCTGGTTCCGGGCTTCGAAGCGCCGGTTATGCTGGCCTACTCTGCCCGTAACCGCTCAGCGTCTATCCGGATCCCGTACGTGAACAGCCCGAAGGCGCGTCGTATCGAAGTTCGCTTCCCAGACCCGTCTGCCAACCCGTACCTGGCCTTCGCAGCACTGATGATGGCCGGCCTGGACGGCATCCAGAACAAGATCCACCCTGGCGATGCCATGGACAAGGATCTGTACGACCTGCCGAAGGAAGAGGCCCTGAGCATCCCGACGGTTGCCGAGACTCTGTCCGAAGCTCTGGACTGCCTGGAAGCAGACCACGAGTTCCTGACTCGCGGCGGCGTATTCACCGAAGACATGATCGCAGGCTACGTTGGCCTGAAGCGTGGTGAAGTCGAGAAGCTGAACATGACGACCCACCCGATCGAGTTCGATCTGTACTACTCCTGCTAATAACCTCTTCCCAGAGGTTCAGCAGACAAGCCCCGCCCCGTGCGGGGCTTTTTTGTGAGCGAAAGCACAGTGCCTGCAGCCCTTAACGATATGTAACCAACATCCTGGCGACAGGCGTTGAAAACACCCCGGGCCCCGCCGATAATCGGGGAAACCCAATAACAGGTGAGCTTATGAATCCAAAGTCTGGATTGTGTGCCGGCCTTCTGTTTTTTCTGGTAACTCCGGTCTTTGCCGAGGTTTACCGCAATGTCGATTCCTACGGCAACGTGACCTACTCTGACGAGCCCAGCGAAGGCTCTGAAACGGTAGAGGTCAAGCCGGTCACCACAATCACCCTGCCCAAGCCAGAGGTGGTCCAGGAAACCGACAAACTCAGAGAAGAAGTTCAGCGAGAAGGCGCTGCCTACGAAAGCGTTTCTTTCGCCTATCCGGATAACAACCAGGCGTTCCACAGTGGCAGCGGCGATGTTCAGTTTGAGGTTCGCAGCACCCCTGGCCTGCAACCTGGGCACAAATACGAGGTGACCCTCGACGGCCAGCCTGTGGGTCAGAGCTCCTCCGGCTCGATTACCGTCAAAAACGTGTTCCGTGGAACCCATGAAGCTCGCGCACATATCGTGGATGAAAACGGGGTTCAGGTGAAAACCGGCTCTCCGATCACATTTACTGTTCACCGCCCTTCCGCTTTGAACTGACCCTGCCAATCCGGCTGCGCGCACTATCATGGTGCGCGCGCACCAGAAAAAAGCCATACTCTGATCAGCAACGGGGCGAATATACCGGGCTGTTCAGAGGCATGTTCCCGATTTGCACCAGCTTACGGCACTTTTCAGCGCCAATAGGCCCCTCTGCCCGCACTTTGCCCACTCATTTGTGAACCTGGCTCAAAGTGGTTCGCTTTTTGCAAAACTCCGGAAGTCACTTTATGTCGAACCAACGGGATTCACGCATGGCACTGCCCTCGGCCCATCCAACGGGATACAAGAGCATTCTCGACAGCCTCACCACGGCTGTTCTCGTGCTCGAGGATAGCCTGGCTATCCAGTACCTCAACCCGGCCGCAGAAAGCCTGTTCGAAACCAGCATGACCCGCAGCCAGGGCCAACCTTTCCAGGATATTCTGGTCGAATCCGAAGACGCCCTGAAAACCCTTTTCGCCGCCGTTCGGAACGGGCAATCCTACACTCGCAGAGAGGCTGAGTTTCTGCTTACGAGCGGTTCACGACTTACGGTGGATTATTCCGTAACGCCTATCAGCCTGGAGCCGACGGAACTGCTGATCGAAATCCAGCCCAGGGACAGGCTGATGCGGATCAGCCGTGAGGAAGACATCATCTCCCAGCAGGAGACCACCCGTATCCTGGTGCGGGGCATGGCCCACGAGATCAAGAATCCGCTGGGCGGCATCCGGGGCGCAGCCCAGCTGCTTGACCGGGAACTCAGCAGTGAAGACCAGCGGGAATACACGCGGGTCATCATTGACGAGGCGGACCGCCTCAGAAGCCTTGTTGACCGGATGCTGGGCCCCAACAAGGCACTGAAGCTGGCGCCGACCAACATCCATGAAATCCTGGAAAGAGTGGGCACCCTGCTCGAGGCGGAAAGCAAAGGGCGACTGAATTTCGAACGGGATTACGACCCCAGCATTCCCGAGTTCAAGGGCGACAAGGAACAACTCATTCAGGCGTTCCTGAATATTGCCCGGAACGCCATGGAGGCGGCTTTTGAAAACCAGGGCGGTCACAGCTCTGAAGAGCCTCCGACCATTACCTTCCGCACCCGCACCCTGCGTCAGTTCACCATTGGCAACCGCCGCCACAAACTGGTGTGTCGGGTCGACGTGATCGACAACGGACCCGGAATTCCGCCGGAGCTGGTGCAGAACATTTTCTATCCGATGATCAGTGGCCGTGCCAGTGGCACCGGTCTGGGGCTCTCCATCACCCAGAGCATCATCGGTCAACACCGCGGACTGGTTGAATGCGAAAGCGAACCAGGCCGAACCGACTTCATCATCTTCCTGCCTCTGGAGGACACCCCATGAGCCAACCGGCGAACGTCTGGATCATAGACGACGACCGCAGTATTCGCTGGGTGCTGGAGCGCGCCCTTAACCAGGCCGGTATGCAGCCCCGAGTTTTTGACAGTGGTGAAAGCATCATGATGCGGCTGGAGCACGAACAGCCGGATGCCATCGTCAGCGATATCCGCATGCCCGGCGTTGACGGCATCACCCTGCTTTCCCAGATTGTGGACGTTCACCCGGACGTGCCCGTGATCATAATGACCGCCCACTCGGACCTCGAGAGTGCGGTAACCAGCTACCAGACCGGCGCGTTTGAATACCTTCCCAAGCCCTTCGATGTGGATGACGCCGTGGCGCTGGTCAAACGCGCTGTGGCCCATAGCCACGAGAAGCGGGCCAGTGGTGAGCCTCAGGCCGAGATGGCCCAGCGAAACGCCGAAATTATTGGTGAAGCACCGGCCATGCAGGAAGTTTTCCGCGCCATTGGCAGGCTGTCCCACTCCAATATTACCGTGCTGATCAACGGCGAGAGCGGCACAGGCAAGGAGCTGGTGGCTCAGGCACTGCATAACCACAGCCCCAGGGCCAACCACCCGTTCATTGCCCTGAACATGGCCGCCATCCCCAAAGATCTGATTGAATCCGAACTGTTTGGCCACGAAAAAGGTGCCTTTACCGGTGCCGGCGCCGCCCGCCAGGGTCGTTTTGAACAGGCGAACGGCGGCACCCTTTTCCTCGATGAAATCGGCGACATGCCCGCGGACACCCAGACCCGACTATTGCGGGTTCTGGCCGATGGCGAGTTCTACCGCGTAGGTGGCACCACCCCGATAAAGGTGGATGTGCGCATCATCGCGGCAACGCACCAGGATCTGGAGAAGCTGGTCCAGGCGGGCACCTTCCGTGAAGACCTCTTCCACCGCCTGAACGTTATTCGCGTGCACCTGCCTAAGCTGGCCGAGCGTCGGGAAGACATCCCCCGCCTGATGCAGCACTTTCTGAAACGGGCCGCAAAAGAGCTGGCCGTTGAGCCGAAGATCCTGCGCGAAGAAGCGGAAGAATACCTGACCACCCTGCCCTGGCCGGGCAACGTCCGCCAGCTGGAGAACACCTGCCGCTGGCTGACCGTCATGGCCAGCGGTCGCGAGATCCACATTGATGACCTGCCCCCGGAATTGCTGCACCAGGCAGAAACACCGACCACCGGGACAACCTGGCAGGAAGGCCTTAAAAACTGGGCCGAACAGGAACTCAAGCGGGGCAAGAAGGGCATTCTCGATACGGCCGTGCCCGAGTTCGAGAAAATCATGATCGAGACTGCCCTGAAACACACCGGCGGCAGACGCCGTGATGCGTCAATACTGCTGGGCTGGGGACGGAATACTTTGACCCGGAAGATCAACGAACTGGGGATGGATCATCCGGAACACGAAGACGACTGACGATTGGCGAACCGCCGGGGTTCGTTGATGTTTTGGGGCAGGACTCAGGTCCTGCCCTTTTTTTATCGTTCCTGCCAGTAGATCACTCTGTCGTGGCCCCGATAGACGCCGAAGGTTGCCAGCCCAACCGGATCTTCGAGAGTGCCATCATCATTCCAATCAAACTCCAACCAGGCATCGACATTCCAGACCAACGAATCGGTTCCACGGGTTCCGTTCGGCACGAGTTCCAGCGGCGGAGCCTCGCCCATTGAGAAGGTGTCACTCGGAGGCGCACCGGCACTGAGCGAATGATGGTTTGCCGAATTGGTCAAATCAGCCGTATTCCAGGTTGTGCAGCTATCATTCATGTGGGTCATGAAACGGGATCCGTCCCAGTATTCAAGTCTGAACGGCATTGGGAGTGATCCAATGTTTTCAGGACCGTAGACATTGTCCAGGGAGAACCGGCCATAACGGATATCGAACGCGGCCACCGGCGTGAACGGGTAGGGAGCAGCGGCGGCCGCGACACCATCGGAGTCAACCAGGCTGGTCACAGAAAATTCAAGCTGGGGAGCGAATGGCGCAATCTGGGCATCGGTAGTTTTGTTATACGCGAAGCTGTCAGACGCAGAGAAATCATAACGCATCAACCCCGAGCCCAAAGATGACACCGGAGCTGTGAGGCTGCCGCCAAACTCGGTTGGAGAGAGCGCCATAAAAGCGCCAACCCTGTCGACGGCTGCAGAGTCGGAGCTTGGATACAAGCGGTTGATATCAGATGCCACAAGCTTCTGAAAGCCAGTGAATGTGTAGTTCAGGGTGCGAGTTCCCTGCACAGATAGCGGCTCAATGGTCAACGACGGCGTGACCAGCCAGTCAAAGGCTTCTCCGGTGTAAGCAAGAGGAGAGCCGGTCGAGCACTGCGCTTCAAACTCGCCGGGGTCGACGGATACCTGAAAACGATCAGGATAAAAGCGTCCGATCGGCAGACTACTCCCACTGGGGACATCTCGCCCCAGATAGCTTCCTGGCAGGGGAGAAGCCTCAAAACGGAAAACACCGACCTCCGAGACCTCAGCTCCCACAATTTCTTCCGCCGATGAAGACCTTGTATGGGAATAGCTGACCGGCGAAACGGAGCCGGATGCTCCGCCAGCTGGTTGAACCAGCGTAGTGGACAACGGAATATCGAGTAATCGGAAGTTCGGCGTGATCGGATTACCCTGGCACAGGTCACCATCACCATTCTGCTCCCAGCCTACAGCGGTAATCGAGAGATCAAACGACTGTCCGGCTTTCCTGAATGCAGGACAGGTCGAGTCTCCGGCCGGACAATCACCCGCCGATGTCACACAGAAGCCAGCTGGAACACTGACAAAACTGTCAGCTCCCGGCATTTGCAAACCGTCATCGTTGGTTGCTGCTGAACCGAGATAGAGGGCGTCGAGATTTATCAGGCCTGCATCGGGGTAGAGAATATCCACCTCTGCAATACCGCCAGCACCGAACTGAAGGCTGATCGGCGTGGCGTTCGACTGGCCGGAGCCAACCGCCGTATTGTCAACGAACACCGGGCGGCTCTCGGGGCGACCGGTCGGTCCCGGATCAACATAGGTCGACCAGAAATTCACCTCCCGCTGCACATTTTCAAAAGCCGGAACGCAGGCGCCAGTCTGGTTATCCCGGCGCACGGCGCTTATCTGGATTGAGGTCGCTGGTTGGTGAGAAATCAGGTCTGGTATATCGAAGGCCAGCCCCGCATCGAGGAAAGGGAGATCGCAAGCGGCGGCGGAAACGCTGCCGACTCCATTATCACAGAGCGTCTGGGTAAAGGCCTTCGTTGAAGGACTTGAGGATGCAATGGCCAGCCTCGCCGTTCCCGCCGTCGTGATCTGCAGTTGGCGGCTAGCCTGGCCGCCACTGAATGCAAAACTGTCACCACCAACCCATCCCGAAGGGCTCAATGTCACGTCCACCGGGTCCGTGAAAAGCACACTGCAATCGGCATTTTCACAGGCCCTGACCGTTACTGTTTCCGGCTGACAGGTCAGTGCTGTGCCATCATGCACAAACTCGAAGTGATCAACCAACTTCCCGACTGGATTCAGCTTTTCTGCGCAAAGCTGTAAATTGTCGAGCTCGTGGATGTTGGTCGAACCACCCGTTGAGCCAGTCAACGAGAGATAGAAATTCTGAGGAGTCGCCGGTTGATTCGGAAAACTGCTCAGGTCCAGTTGAACAAGTTGTTGGAAGTTGTTGCCTGCTCCGGACACATCCCTCTCGACGGAGACGATCGGACCGATCCCCCCTCTTGAGTCCACAATAATTCGGTACCGGTGGGGCGTCGGATTGTTTCCAGGCTGGTCGATCCCCGGGTTCAGTGAGCCGGTTCCCCCGAGGTATTGGTAGTTGCTCTGGGCGGCACCACGGATGGCGACGGCGTCCCGAACAAATCCGGTACCGCCAACGCGCCCTTCAGTAGCGTTGGAAAAGTTGCCGAATTCGTCCAGACCAATCCCGAGCCAACCGCCCGCGAAACCGGGATCGCCGTTGTTGCGCTGTGCGTATCCAAGGGAGCCCCCGAAACTGCCAGGCTGAGGGGTAACCGAGGCATCCGAAAGCACAACTGTCAGACCATCAGCACCATTGCCACCGTATGCAAAATAGTCGAACTCAAGTCTCACATAGTTGTCCGCTCCCGGAATCAGGTTCTGGAACGTTGCCGCTGTCGCCTGGTTCCCTGAGGCCTCTGTCATACGGAGGCGGCCGTTTACAATACCTGGTGTAAAGCTGCCGCTTGAAACATTGGTGATCCAGTCATCCGGTGACAGGGTGGCCGTACCAAAGGTGTCGCCTGCGCAAGTCAGTGGAGAGGAGTTGCCGTCAATCACAACATCATCGATGTGCCAGAAATCGAAGTTACCACTATTGCCCGATTCCTGAACGAACCGCATCTGGAAATCACCGTGAAATGCATCGGGCGGCAGTGTGAAGACGACGTCGCCGGATTCACCGTTGGTCCCGTTACCGGGGTATCGATCAATCAGATCCCAGTTGCCTGCGTCATCAAGGTACTCGACTCGAAGGTCTTCCCCGCCATCAGGGTCTTCACTGAACGCATCATCGCCTCGCCTCCACCAGTAGGCAACGGTGCCCGATGTCAGCCCTGAAAGATCAAGAGGCGCAAGTGTGACCCCGGCGAAGCCGCTTGAGGTATAAAGAGAACGCGTGGGGCTCTTGCTGGTTTGCGAACTGATACCGGCATCGCCGCCGGACGCTGTCACAACAGACCAATCCGGCCCAAGCGAATTGCGTTCGAAATCGTCGCAGAAAAGCGCCGTCAATGTGCTGCAGAACCCGCCGGTTTCCTCATTACCAATTACGAAGAAGGCCGCGGGATCAGAGAGGTTGTTGTAGTGGGTTCTCAGCCAGCCACCAGAGCGGGCAAGGGAAGAGATTCGGACTTCATCAACGTCACCATTCAAGATGGTTTCACCATTGCCCTGCACGATGCCATAGCCTGATCTGAAGGGTTGTGAGGTTAAGTTGAGCGTTCTACCTGCACAGTCATTATCGGATGCAACCTGTTGCCCGTTAATGTAAGCGCGGGTAGTGGTGCCGTCGAAACTGATGGCGTAGTGGGCCCACCCGGAACTGGCACTGCCGCCATCGAACCATGCCTCCGTGTTGCCGCAGGTTACCCCCCAGGTGATGCCGTTGTTCTGCCTGACGGCAATTCGAAAAAAGTAGTTGGCTCCCCAGCCAATAACATTGCCTTTCCAGAGAATCGGGTGATGATCGCTTCCTGACTGGTTGCCGGATACCCTTGCCCAGGCTTCGGCAGTGAAGCTCGTTGACAGCCCCGGGTCACCGAAATCGAAAAATCGCACCGCCGGATCTTCAGATTGTCCGTTAGCGAACTGCCCCGGATGCGCTCTTGCACCGGCGACAATGCCATTGTTGAGATACGTCGGGTAATTGTTGTTCTGCCCTACAAGGTCGCCATTGTTCAGGTTGGCGGTCGAATCTTCCAACGTGGTTTGCCGGTCCCCTGACTCTTCCAGGTGGTGAACCATCTGAAAGTCGTTGTCCCAGGTGCCTGCCGGACTCTCCTGGTTTCCCGCCGATGGGTTGCCGTAATAAAGGTAGAGACTGGAATTGGCGGATGCTGGCAGGGTTGGAATCCGGATCCACGCCACCAGCTCACCGGTATTTCCATCATAGCGCTCCAGCTCATGGTCAAGCTGGGTTCCATCCTCAAGGGCGAAAACAATGTCATCGCCGTCTGCTTGTGCGGAGCTGGCCAGATCTGAGTCTATTGCCCTGAACATAACAGTGAAATCTGACTGATCACCCACCACCTGGCTGGCCTGGATCTGGATCGCCTTGCGGTAATTCCAGTCAGGATCAAACCATGCGGCCTCAGAAAACCCGGCCCAGGCCATTAAAACCAGTACAGATAGCAAACCGGATATCGGGCGGTTGGTTTTGGTCCACTTCATCTGACACGCACCTCGATTGTCCGGACAGCCCGATCAGGTCCGCTGCCACACTGCCCCGTACTGGCGATCGAAAAAACCGTGTTACCACCGGGGCCACTGATGTTTTCTGTAACGGATTCACAGGTCAGCGCAGCGCTGCAACCGCTGAGCGCTGATGCGGAGAAGGACAAAGGCGTTGTCAAAGCGCTGCAATTACCCGCCTCAAGCACATCCCTCACGGCCACCTGCGCGCCACTCTCAGCTGCATAGAACGCCCTCTGGGACTGAATCTGCAGGCTGACAGAGTCACCGCTGGCCTGCTGCAGTTGAGCCATGCCAGTCACCAGGAGAGCCAGGACGGTGATAATGAATAACGCAACGGGCAGACCTGCGCCGCCCTGATTAACCAGATTACGAGGTTCAGGGTACATTGCGAATCTGAACCTCCTGGCTGATATCGGTAGTCTCACCGGAATCCGGATCCGCCAGCACAAAGCCGAACGAAACCACCGCGCCTCGCTGCAGGCTTGGAGGTGTTACCTGGAAATTCAGCGAGTTGTTGGCCAGTGTCGCGGCCATGACTTCCCGATCCGGATAGCTCGACGGCAGGCCCGATGCGGGTGAGGCGTTGATGCCGTAGTTCCGGTACCGATATAGATACACCCCTACCTGACACACAGAAACCGGCTCGCCCACAATATAAAATCGGCGCTCCGGCGACTGCGCCGAAAAACGGTGTGTTGCCCCTGAATCGAAGGTAACGGTCACTGGCGAAGCACCGGAGGGCATCGTCGCCGGTGGCGAGATCGGACCGGGACTGCCCGGGCTGTAAACGTCTGAGCCATAGCCATACACCACCACTCGTCCAGAGGCGGATGCGCCGCCTGGCAGTGGCACAGCCTGAAATGAATCCGGATTTGCACCCCGGGGAAGATCGAGATAGTTGGAGGCGGCCAGGATTGGCATCCACTCAAGGCAGTTGCCACTTGCATTGGTTCTGATTGATGTTGGCAGTGCCTCCCGAACCTCGCGACTTATCTGCTCGCTGATCACCACACCCGCCAGGGAACGCTGTTGCCGGGAGCTGACATCCAGTGCACCCTGCGTGGACAGACTGACAAAGCGGACCGAAATCGTGGCGACGATGGCCAACAAGACGATCACAATGACAAGTTCAACGAGGGTAAAACCGCGATACCGATGCATCAGAAGTTGGCCCGGTATGCGGTGAATGAAAAGGTCTGGTTGCCGGGGGCGGTAATATCGAGATCAATCCGTTTGGCTTCTTCCGCGGGCAAGCCAACTTCCGTTCCGGCGCAGGTAACAGCGATCGAAATGGCGAAGCCGGAATAGCCAGTCAACGCGGATCCGGTGGCTGTCGACGGTGCCCCGCTGAGACCGTCATAGTCATCGACATCGTCAAACGTCGTTCGTCCTTCACCGTCTGGGCCAATTGAACAGGGCCCCGAAAACTTGGGGAACCCGCCCTGGGGCGTTTGATCATCGTATTTCTGGGTAAGAATCTCATCCATGTAGAGCTGAGCAAGCTTTACAGCGCGGGTCTGATTCAACGGGTCCGCACTTCGACCTGCGATCAGCGAAAACGCACCGACAACGCCGGCAATGGCCACACTGATAATCACGATCGTAATCACCAGCTCCACCAGGGTTGCGCCAGTTTGACTAGACCTCATGACTGGCAACTCCCGGCATATACTGCACCCAGAGAGCTGAGGCAGGTCTGGAAGGTACTGTCACCTGAAAAGGTAAATTGCAGGTTGGTGCCGGCTGAAGGCGCCCCTTTGTTGTCGAAGGTCAGAGTCAATGGCAACCCGCCCGGAGCTGAGAGGCTGGTGCCCTCCCGGGCTATTTCGAAGGTACGCGCATTGCCGGAACCAGCCCCCACAATGAATCGAAAAGTATCCCCACCCTGCTCGATGGTCAGGGTGTTGGCGGGATTCCCCGCCAACGCTGCCTGCTGGGCAAGCAGCGTGGCGGAGGCAAGTTGCTGGGTGGCCAGCAGGGGTGAGAAGGCCGAGCGGCTGGCAAACAGGCCAATGCCCAGAGCGGAGAGGACTCCGATCAGGATGAGGACCGTTACCAGCTCAACTAGAGTAAAGCCCGAATTGGATGGGCGCCTAGACAAAGGCACCTTCACTGCCGACTCCTACCCAATCAGCCAATCTCCCAGATAGTGACGAGCCCGCTTAGGGCGTCGCCAGTGTTTCGCAATCATCTTCCACGGAAGTAACCGTTCCATTTGTCTCGGAATACTGAAAGTCGCAATCGGTATACAACGTACCCTCAGGGTTTGTGAGGGAAATCAAGCCAGATGTCGCTAAATTGAACTCATCGCTAAGCTGGGCCGCAGCTCCAATCCCTGCGGCACTTGCAGCTGGGTACCCATTAGTTGCATCCATCGTAATGTCGACGCCATCCAGTGTTACTTGAGTTGAACTAGCGTCACCATCGGCGACCCAGCGGGCGTGCGCAATGGACGCCGCAGAGCGCACACTCCCAGCAGCACCGTTAATGGTTGCGGTCTTGGCCTCGGTTCCAAAATCCGCAAACCGCGGCAGAGCAAACGCCGCTAAAATGCCTAAGATGACAATTACCATAACCAGTTCAATCAGGGTGAAACCCTTCTGATTTCTCGCAGGAATCATATTCTTCATTGTCGTTACCTCTTACGTTTGTCGTGAAGTTCTAAGTGAAACTGCCGTGTTCGTCTTAATTAATATTGGTGACCACAGAGCCATCTGCGGTGTCATAGGTAATGGTGCTGCCCTGACCATCCAATTGGTATTCGTATTCGCAAGCAGTGCCAACCACAGCCGCCCAATAGTCGGCGTCCGCATTGGCGGCGGTAGCGGTTGAGATCGTCGGGGCGTTAGCCTGCAGCAATCCCTGCCACACCTGTATACAACGGTTTTCATTCGGGGCACCGGTATTTCCGTTGGTCGAGGTCGCCCAACCTTCGTCGTTGACCGCCACGTCGTCATCGCCAAAACCATCAACTGTTGCCGCGGCTGCGGTTTGGCCATTCGACACCCACTGAGCTTTAACGAGTGCAACTCCCGCACTCAGCGCTCCGGCGGTTCCCTTAATACTTGACTGATGCGCCTGCTCCGAAAGCTGAGCAAATCGTGGCAATGCAAACGCTGCCAAAATCCCCAAGATGGCAATCACTACCACCAGCTCAATCAAAGTAAAACCTTTCTGTTTTCGCTTCCTGTCGTACTGCATCATTCGTCGACCTCTTTCAGATTGTGTCTGTGCGTCTGGTCAGCGTTGCGCATCCTGCGTTTGCGCTGCTTCTTCTGTCAACGACACCGGGGCCAGTTTTAACCCCGTCAGCCGTTCTTCCTGCTCCCGCGCACCATTCCCGTTGCGGTCTGCAAATTCCGTTGTCACTGCCCAGGCCAGAGGCTGTTCTTCATTGGCTTGCCGACCATCTATGGTTATTGGCTGCCCTGGTTTATAAATTAACCAGCCTTTGGGCGCGTTTTCTGTTTCTTTTTGTTCTCTGGCCCGGAAGCACCAGGTGGCCGGCGCCAGTTGTTCGGCCTGGCACTGCCCTTTGTAATTGCCCCACTGGTGTTCCACCAGCTCAAACGGGTTGATGCCCCGGTGCTCCGCAAGCCGCCCGCCGCGGCTCAGCATCACTTCTGCACCCTTGATGACCAGCGCCGATCTCAGCTGGCTGATCACCATATTGGCGGCCCGTTCCTCGGCGTTTCGTGCTTCCCGTTCGAGCACACCGAGCAGAAACCACCACAGAACGCCCAGCACGATGACCACGACTGCCAGACGAAACTTGCGGGAAAGCGCGTACCCGCTGGCGTCCGCCTGCTTTGCCGCTGGCACTCAGCCCCGCCCCATGGCGGCGGCCCCCAGGTCCCAGATCGGGAGAAACACACCCAGTGCCAGAATCAAAACCAGAATGCCCATGGCCACAATCAATATTGGCTCAATCGACTCCGCCAGCCGCTTGAGGCCGTAGTCGACATCCTCATCGTAAAAATCCGCCACGTTATTGAGCATGTCGTCCACAGAACCGGTTTCCTCACCCACGGCAATCATCTGAAGAATCAGCGGCGTGAACATTTCACTGTGCCGGGCGGTTCGGAGCAGGCTTTCGCCTCGCTCGATGCCGGCCCGCATATCCTTGATGTGGCTCGAGATCCACGCGTTATCGGTTGTGTCTGCCACCACAGTTAATGCGGTTGTCACGGGCATACCCGCGGACAGCATGGTGGCAAAGTTCCTCGAAAATCGGCTGAGTGTTATCAGTTCCAGCAGCGGTCCGATAATCGGTAACTTGAGTTTGTAACGATCCCAGGTCAGCCGCCCCTGTTCCGTTTGTTTCCACTGCCGCAGCAACAGCCCGCCAGCGGCGACCGCAAACAGCATCACGTACCAGTAGGCCAGGAGGAAATTGGAGGTGCCAACCAATACCTGGGTCAGAAACGGCAAGTCTGCCCCCAGCTTGTTGAACACTGACGCGAATTTCGGGATAACCAGAAAGTTCACGATCATCAGAGCCGATAACAGGGCAATGATGACAAACATCGGATAACGCATGGCCTGCTTCAGGCGCCGCTTGGTATCCCGCTCCAGCTCGAGAATTTCCGACAGGCGCCGGAAGGCGTCGTCCAGCATCCCGGTGTTCTCGCCTACGTGGATCATGGCAATGAACAGCTCCGAGAAGACTTTGGGATGCGCCTGCATGGCCGTCGCCATGGTGGTGCCGCCTTCAAGCCGTGTGGTCACATCCTCAAGCACTTCCGCCAACACCGGCGAGCGCGTTGTCTCTGCCAGGCCACGCATGGTTCGGATCAGGGGGATGCCAGCCTTGGTCAGCGCATGCATCTGGCGGCAGAACACAATCAGCTCATCGAGGGTGACCTTCTTCCGGAAGATCGGCAGACGATTCAATCGATCAATGACCGATTCCGTTTCCTGCACCTCCCGGATAGCGAGCGGAGTAATACCCCGGCGCATCAGTTCGGTGGCAGCGGCATCGGCATTCGGAGCGCCCAGCAAACCCTGCTGGACACCGCCACGATCATCCTTGCCCCGGTAGCTGAACTGCATCAGGCGCCTCCCCCGATCGGTTCATCCGGCAGGGGAATGTCATCCTCGGGCGAGAACTCGCCCTCGGATGTGGCGGCCACCCGCGCCACCTCTTCCAGTGTCGTCGTGCCCTGCAGCGCAAAGTCCATGGCGCACTGCCCCAGCGGCCGATACAGGGGACTCAGACGGGCCGCTTTGGTGAACTCCGAGACATCCTGGCGTCGAAGAGCATCCAGCATCGCCTCGTTCATTTCCAGCATCTCGTAAACGCCGATCCGGCCCTTATAGCCGGTGTTGCTGCACTGGTAACAACCACGACCATGGACGAAACCTGCCTCCAGATCCAGAGGTTCCAGATCAAAGCTGCGCAGCCAGACCAGCTCCTGTTCGCTGGGCGTGTAGGCCTCGGCACAGTTGTCACAGACTCGCCGCACCAAGCGCTGGGCGACAACACCAAGCAGGGAGCTGGCCACCAGAAAGGGTTCCGCGCCCATATCGATCAGCCGCATGGCACTGCTGATGGAGTCGTTGGTGTGCAGGGTGGAGAGCACCAGGTGGCCGGTCATGGCCGCCCGCAGGCCGATTTCCACGGTTTCGCGATCCCGCATCTCGCCCACAAGGATCACGTCGGGATCCTGACGCAAGGCGGCCCGGAGAACATTGGCGAATTCCAGGCCGATCTTCGGGTTCACCTGCACTTGGGTAATCCGGGGCAGACGGTATTCCACCGGATCCTCGGCAGTGATGATTTTTACTTCCGGGCGGTTGAGCTCGGTCAAAGCGCCATAGAGCGTCGTCGTTTTACCGCTACCGGTGGGACCGGTCACCAGGATCATGCCATGGGGTTTTTTGATCATCCGGCGGAACCGTTCCAGCAACTGAGCTGGCATCCCCGTTCCGTCGAGGTTCAACATGCCCTGGCTCTGGTCCAGCAAACGCATCACCACGGATTCGCCGTACTGAACAGGCATGGTGGAGACCCGCACGTCGATACTGCGGCCCTTCACCCGCACGTTGAAGCGCCCGTCCTGGGGCATCCGCTTCTCGGAGATGTTCAGGCCTGCCATCAGTTTCAGGCGCAATACCAGCGCGGCATTAACCCGCTTTTCCTTCATCACCTGTTCCTGCAGCACACCGTCCACCCGCTGCCGGATGCGTACCACAGTCTCGTCCGGCTCGATGTGGATGTCCGAACTGCGCGCTTGAACAGCATCCTCGAATAGCGTTTGCAGCAGTTTGACCACCGGCGCTTCAGCGCTTTCGGATTCGGCGGAAAGGTCCGCCAGGTCGAAGGCATCGTCGCCCAGTTCGTCTTCCAGCTCTTCCGCCAGCGACGCAATCTCATCGGTACGCCGGTACACCAGGTCCAGAGTGTTCAGCAGCTCGCTTTCCCGCACCACGGCCTGTTTGATGGGCTGCTTCAGAATGCGGACCAGCTCATCGTAGGCAAAGATGTCCAGAGGGTCCGCCATGCCCACGAGCAGTTCGCCACTATGCTCCGCCAGCACGATACTGCGGAACCGACGGGCCATGGCTTCCGGGAGTTTCTTTACCAGCTCGTTGTTGAACTGGTAGTGACGCAGCTGAACAAAAGGTACATCGAGCTGACGGGACAGGATATTGAGCAGGCTGTCTTCGTCCACATAGCCAAGATCCGTCAGCGTCTTGCCAAGCTTGCGACCGGTACTCTTCTGCTCGCGCAGGGCCGTCATCAGCTGCTGCTCAGTGATCACGTCATTCTGAACCAGCAGGTCGCCTAACCGGACTTTCTTTTTTGGCTCTGTCGTCATCATCCCGCCTGCAAAGATTTCAGTCGTTCACGAACATAATCCGCCAGGGAAGGCGAAAGCCCGGGTAACTGGGCGGCCTGGCTGTAGGCCCGAACCGCACTATTGACTTCGCCGCCCGTCTCCAGGGCAATCGCCAGGCCCACCCACCAGGCCGCGCGGCTGTCGTCCTCGGCAATCAGGGCCGACCAGTGTCGGGCGGCCTCGGTATTGCGGCCTGCCTGCTGCAGCAAGGTTGCCAGGGTTACCCGATACTCCACGTTCTGGCGCACAGCGGGCACACTGAGCTCAAGGGCAGCGATTGCGTCAGGCAACCTGCCCTTGGCGTGCAGCGCCCGGGCCCTGAGAAGCCGCAGACCGGCATCACCGTTCGTCACCGATTCCGGAAGCCATGCCAGTGCCCTGTCCGGCATTTCCTGAACCAACATCTGACGCGCGAATACTTCCCGGCTGGCAATCGCCGCCTGAGTCGCGGCCAGTTCCTGCAATTTTTGCTCGGCTTCCCGGGTATCCCCTCTTCTGAGTAAAGACGCCAGTTCGCGGCTAACCCGGCGATCGATAGCTTCGGGCGTCTCACGGACCTGCTTCACCGACGGCGTTGGTGCCTCTGTCTCCTGGGCAGGTTTGCTCTCTGCCACCACGGGCTCACTGACAGCGCCTTCAGGCTCGGAAGCCTGACGTCTGACCGGTTCGGGCGTTGGCTCTGACACGACCGTCTCGGCTGCTTCCCTGGCTTTGGGTTCAGGCTGTACCACGGCAGGGGGCTCAGGAGCTGGTGGCAGCTGGCTGACCGGCTCATTCTCGATCCCGGACACAACTTGCTCGATGGTATCTTGCCCACCACCCACAGACTGAGAATCAATTGAACTCTTTTCGGTTCCGGCATCCTGATCAATTGGCGGTGCCATGGTGGTTTTCGGCGCTGGCGAGGCGATCACCTCAACAGGCATCTCTTCACTGCCGGTCCGAGTCATGAACCAGAAGACAGACGCGCCAACCAAGCCCGCGGCGAAGAGCAATACGACCGGCCAGAATACGGAACGCGGGCGGCCCAGCGATTGCGACTGCCCGGCATAGGCCGCGGCCACCTCCGGTCGGTTCTGACGTTGTTCTGCAGCACGCAGGGCATCGTTCAGGAGGCTCATAACCACCTCCCGATAAGGCCCGGCACCCGTACGCTTTCGGTGTCGCGAATGGCCTGCATGGCATGGCCCCGCTCGATGAGGCGGTCGCCCCGGCCCCAGGCCGCCAACATGGACTTGTGGGCAAGAATATTAACCAGCCTCGGAATACCACCGGAAGCCCGGGTAATCAGACGAAGCGCACCCGGCGCAAAAAGATCAGCGCCGTTATAGCCGGCCTGCGCCAGGCGATGCCGCAGATACTGGGCAACCGAATTCCGGTCCAGGGGCGTCAGGCGGTAATGAAAGGTGATGCGTTGATTCAGTTGGCGCAGGCTCTGCTTTTTTAGCAGTACATCAAGTTCCGGCTGGCCAAACAGAACCACCTGAAGCAGCCGGACACTCTCGGTTTCCAGGTTCGTTAACAGACGCAACGCCTCGATGGTTTCCTCCGGCATGGCCTGGGCCTCGTCAATCACCAACACGACCGGCTTCTGCGCCATGGCATGGCTGATCAACTTTTCGTTGATGGCCTTGAGGACCTGGTGGGCATTGGCGCATCCGGACATATCCACACCCAGTTCTTCGGCTACCGCCTCGTAAAGGGTATCCGGGGTAAGCTGCGGGTTGGGGATATACGCAGTCTCGGCAATAGGCTCCAGTTCGCTAAGCAGCAGCCGACACAGCAGGGTTTTGCCAGTACCGACTTCTCCGGAGATCTTGATGAAGCCCTCACGCTCTTTCAGAGCCACCAACAACAGTTCCAGCGCATCGCCATGGCTGGGCGCCCGCAGAAAATAGCGGGTATTGGGCGTCAATGCGAACGGTGCTTCCTGCAGTCCGAAATGGGATTCGTACATGCTATCGAACGGCTTTCTCCGGTTCCGGTGTGACGGATTCAGATGACTGCAGCAACTCGCGCAGCACATTCATGCGCTCCCGGCTGGCGGACACGTCCGCGTTCATCTCCGGCGTTCCGGCCACAACCGGTCGCAGAAGGATGACCAGCTCACTCTTGCGCGACTGGAATCTCCGCTGCTTGAACAATTCGCCCACCAGCGGGATCTCGCTGAAGAAGGGAACCGCGGAATTGTTGTCCTCACTGGAGTTCTGGATCAGACCACCGATCACAACGATCTGGCCACTCTCGGCGCGGATCACGCTGTCGGTTTCACGAACGGTGCTGCTGGCCAGGGGCAGCGTGACGTCCCGCTCGCCAATGGTGATCACCTTTTCCTGATCGGTCACCTCACTGACGGAGGGGTGTACATGCAGGGTGATCACACCGCTTTCAGAAATCTGGGGAGTGACATCCAGCGAAATGCCCGAGAAGAACGGGGTCAACTCCACGGAGGTTGATGTTGAATCTGTGGCTGTAACGGCGGAGTTGTTGTCATCAAAATCAATATCGGTGACAAAAAAACTCGTCGGTACCGACTTTGATGACCGCCTTCTGGTTATTCACCGTTGAAATCCGTGGGCTGGAGAGAATCTGCACATTGCCCTGCTTCCCGAGCAGCTCGATCAGGCCGGTAAAATCGCCGGCGCGCACGCTGGCAGAAAACAGGCCTCCGATATCGGATGTCTGAATAACCTGGCCCGCCAAAGCCTGCGCGGTGAAATCCTCCGGCAAACCATCCGAGGCGGTAATGCTGGACGCGCTCTGGATATCCGACCAGTTGATGCCCTGCTGGTAGCCCTCGTTAAGCGCGATCTCCAGAATCTTGGCTTCCAGGATCACCTGACGCTGCATAATCAGCTCAGTGCGGCGAAGGTACTCCTCAACCATGCGCAAATCTTCGGAACCGGCCCGGACCATAACCAGGCCGGCACCCGGATTGACAATCACCTGTTGGCCATCACCGCCACCGACAATCATGCTCAGGGCGCTTTGAATGTCTTTCCAGAAATCCGACGCCGTTTCCGTGGAAATGGTGGTTCCCACCAGGTTGCGGGTCTCGCCGGAACCAGTGCTGTCGCCATTGCTATTGGAGTTACCGGAACTGCCACTGCGCGCGCCCGTCACCTGCCCGGAACTTACGCGGGTCTCGGAGCCGCCCTTGCGTTTGAAATGCAGGTAATCAATGGGGAACATCCGCGTCTGGACCTGATCCGCCTGAACACGGAACAGCCGGCCATTGCGGCGGATATCCAGGCCATACAGGTCACCGGCTATATCCATAACTTCCGGTACGGTGACATCACCCAACCGGAGATCGATGCTGGTAGTGACATCGGGATGGACCACCACGTTGTAACGGGTCCCCTCGACCAGCGATTCAAAAAAGCTTGCAGCAGGCACTCCCCGGGCATTGACGTCAAAACGTTCGTCCAGATCCGCGCCGCCGGACAGTGACGGCAGCAATGCTGCGCTTACGTCCGCAGGTAAAGGTGCTGAAGCCTCGGTGGATGCTGGCGCCGCCGGTTTTGGTTGCGTGGCCTCTTCAAGGCTTTGGTCAATAGCGTCCGCAGCATCGGTTGAGGTAGCCGTTGCCGACCGCATCAACGGATTGTTGCTGCACGCCGTCAACACCAGGCTCAACGCCAGTGCACCTGTGATTTTAATGGTTGTCATGAGTATCCGATTGTCTGTCATTGAGTTCCCCGAACCTGCGGAAGTCTCTCCAGGTACAACACCCGTTCGCGGCCGTTATCCGTGACCAGAACCCGATTGGCGTAGATCCGGATAACCCGCACGTTGTCAAAACCCTGGCCTTCCCTGAGGGCCTCACCTTCGATTACGGCGACTCGCCTGTCCTTGCTGAAAAGAATGGAATCCAGAGCCAGTGACCGCTCTGGCGCCGGCTTGGCAGCTGTGGCCTGCGGGCCGGGCGGCGGCCGGGTCGGATCCTGCAGTGCATGGGCCGGGCCCGCACAAAAAAACACAGAGCCGAGCGCCATGCCAAACCACCAACTTGCTTTCTTATTCAGGCGTCTGCTCATCTCATACCCCCAGCCAGGCCTGATCCAGGCTCAGTGTTTGCACCCTGATGACCGCCTCTCCCGAGGGCCAGTCTCCCGCGCTGTATTCCAGCCTGATCCAGCCGAGGCGCTCATCCATTGCCTCCAGCCGCTGCAGGTAATTCAGTACATCGAGGTAGCTCCCTTTGATCCGGAGCTCGACATCGTGGGCATACAGCAGTGGCTCAGGCGCAGCCTGCGACTCCTGAGACGACTGCTCCGGTGCATCCGGTGCGAAAACCGGGGTTGGAGTCTGTAACTCGAGTGCCTGCAACTCCAGCGATTCCTGGGCCGCCAGAATATTCCTGAGCAGTGCCACCATCGCTGTGGGCGCGATCAGTTGCCCCGTGGTATCCGCGATCTGCTGATTGAGCCGTTCCAGTCTCTGTTGCCGGGCGTTTAGCTGATTGCGCAACTCCCGGGAGGGATCGGTCGCGAGCTGTGCGTTAAGCGTCTGTTGCTGCGCAAGCAGGTCATCCCGACTGCTGGACAGCATCTGGAGGCGATTCTCCAGGTTCTGATGCCGTTGCTGCAACGGCGTAACCGCAAGCTCCCAGACGACAACCAGGACAAGCACCAGCGCCGTCAGCAGAATCAGTGCCCGCTCGCGAATCGGGCGCAGGTTATACCACTGCGCCGCTCGTGCCAGGGAGGTGTTGGACGCATCCGCCATCAGTTGGTCTCCCCGTCGCGTTTACTGGACACATGAAAATCAATCCACCGGCCCTCGTCCGACCGTGACAACCGGAACGCACCAAAAGTTTTTCCGGCAAAAGCCGCCTCGTCGCCCAGATTTTCAAGGTATCGAGGCACCAGAGCGCCATCACGGCTACGCCCCTCAATGGTGACTTTGTCCGGGGCCGACTCGAGAATAACGTCAGTTAGCCAGACGTCTTTCGGGATCTGCCGGGCCAGAGCTGACAATTGCGGCGAAAAATTGCGGCCTTCCGAGAGCACGAGACTCTCTACCCGTTCCAGCAAACGCTGGCGACGAGCGAGGGTCTGGGTTACACGGTTCAGAGCCTCCTCCACTTCCGCATCCGGCTGGCGAGCTTGAACCGCCGCTGAAAGCTCCGCCACGGCTTGCTCAAGCTGCTGATTCTGCCGGTCCAGGCGCGAGGCCTTGTTGGCCATCACGGAGTTCTCGTAAATCAGGAAACCGGCCACGAACGCCACCAGCAGCAACCCCACTAGCAGAACACCAACCGCCGTCCCCGCCTGTAGCCTCTCCTTATGCGGGCGAAGCTCGTCTGTATACAGATTGACCTGCTGGATCATGGGCGACCGTCCTCCGGCATTGGCAAGCATGCGCTCCAGGCAGGCAGGCAACGACTGTCCAGATCGGCCTGAAGGCCCAGGGCGTTCCAGTCGAGGGTTTCGATACCAGCGGCTACATAGGAGGACAACATGGAGGCAAGTGGCAGGACACTGTCGCGGGCGACAAGACGGATCATCGCCGGCGGAACCTGGCCCAGCTGGCTTTCGTAGTAGTCGAGGGAACGCTGCATTTCCAGAGCCAACGACTGAACGGCCGATTCCTGACGGGCCGCATCACGCAGGTCTTCGGAGGTCACATCCAGTTTGCGCGACAGATACAGGGTATTGTCTCTGCAGATCACCATCTGGCCGTAATTGTCTTTCAGATGAACCAGTGCTGCCCCGCGTCGATTCTCATCCAGCCGGCACACCAGGTTTCGCAATGCCAGCTCGGCGATATCAATGCGCTCAAGCTCCAGGCCCGCCTCCTGAACCAGCCGAACCAGTTCCGAGACCAGAACTTTCCTGGCCGCGACTACATTAACCAGCTCACCTCGCCCACGGGATGCGTCCCGGGGAAAGGGAAACACATCGGAAACGGCTTCGGACGGACTGAAGTCCAGAAAATCTTTCAACTTCCACTTGAGAGCATCGCCCAGTTCCGATTCCTCGATGCCTTCCGGGCGATCCATCTGGAACACCTGATACTGGTCCAGAGGGAGCACAAGCGTCGTCGCTGCGCCGGACCAACCTTCACTTTCCACCAAGGCGGCGAGGGTTTCCAGACGCCTCGCAGGCAGACAATCACTGAAGCCCGATCGCCCTGCTTCAGACCCGGCTGATTCCGCCCAGGCAATGCCGTCCGGACGAATCTCAAGACATACCCGCAGACGTGCCCCGGAGTGCCTGAATAGGCCGGTCAATTTTCGTAATATCGGTGTCTTTGTCATGGGGTCCGCAAAAAGGATCCGAAGGCCACTCGCCAGCCTCGCGTGACTATTGTATTGCCCAAAAAACCGGCATTTTTCGCAATGGATTACATAATAGATGAGAAAGCGAACGTAACTCCACGTTTTTTTGGCTGATTTCACACCGTTTTTGCAAGTCAGTAACAATAAAGCCCCCGCGATGCGGAGGCTTTATAGAGTTCGGATGCTCAAATCCCGTTTGTCTCGTGGGGAGAGTCAGAACGGAATGTCATCATCAAAGTCGTCAACCGGTTCGGGCATGCTGCCCTGCGAGGGCTGGTTACTGTAGCCACCGGATTGCGGTGGCGGATTGTTCTGCTGTCCAGCCGGCGCGTTGTAGCCGGACTGCTGAGGCCGCCCTGCCGGCGCGCCCTGGCTCATTCCGCCTTCGCCGCCACGGCTGTCCAGCATCTGCATCTGGCCATTGATATCCACCACAACCTCGGTGGTATAGACATCCTGCCCTTCCTTGTTCTGCCATTTGCGGGTCTGAAGCTTGCCCTCAATATAAACCTTCGAGCCCTTTCGCAGGTACTGTCCCGCAACTTCGGCGATCTTACCGAACATGACAACCCGGTGCCATTCGGTTTTCGGCACCAGCTGACCGGTCTGACGATCCTTGTAGCTTTCGTCTGTTGCAAGGTTCAGGTTTACTACGGCATTGCCGTTGGGGGTGTAGCGGGTATCCGGGTCCTGCCCCAGATTACCGATTAGGATTACCTTGTTTACGCCTCGTGCCATGTTCTGCTCCTGACTCTGTTTTCAGGGACGCCCGCGTTCCGTGCGAGCCTCCGGATTTCAAGAATGGTTAGCCTGCCGGACAAAGGAAAAGTCCGCAAGTAACGCTTCATCAAATTGCTGACGATCCACCTTAAGATAGGCGGTGGCAGCGTCTTCCACAATCACCACATCCTGAACACCCGGAAGGCGGCGGAGATTGTTATCGATGTCGTCGTACTGGTCGTTCATTACCTGCTGCAACTGTACCACGAAACTTGTGGTGTGACCGGGCGCGGGCATGGTGAGCGCTATCAGCAGCCAGAGGCCCAGCACTACCACCATGAACCAGAGCACGCCCTGCAGCCCGGCTACCTCCAGGAGGTAGCCGCCGAATGCGCCCCCCAGAAACGCACCCATGAACTGGGAGGTGGAGTAAACCCCCATTGCCGTGCCTTTGCTTGCAGCCGGCGCCTCCTTACTGATCAATGACGGCAGGCTGGCCTCGAGCAAGTTGAAGGCCATGAAGAAGAAAAACAGCACAGCCCAGGCCGCAACCAGGCTGCTCGAAACACCGGTAAACCCGGCAGTAGCCAACGTCAGCAAGGCAATTGCCCCACAAAGCACGGGTTTCATCCTGCGTTTTTTCTCGCCAATGATGATGAACGGCACCATGGCGAAGAAAGACGTGACCATCACGCTCAGGTAAAACCACCAGTGTGAACTGCTGGCAAGGCCAAACTGCTCCTGAAGCATGGAGGGAAACACCAGAAACAGGGCGGTCAGCACTAGATGCAGTGCGAAGATACCGAAATCCAACCGGAGAAGACGACCGTCTGAAAGCACGCGCCCCAGCATCTCCCGGGCAGGATGCGTGTCGGGGCTGGTCTTGTGCTGATGGGGCGTCGGAACCACGCGGTTGACGATCACCAGCGCCACCACGGCCAGTGCTGCCGTGGTGTAGAAGATCCCGGACAGTCCCCACCAGGCTCCGAGAAGGGGCCCAAGAACCAGCGATACCGAAAACGACAGGCCGATGGTAATCCCTACCGTTGCCATGGCCTTGGTCCGCTCTTCTTCGCGGGTCAGGTCACTGAGCAGCGCCATCAGCACACTGGCGATCGCACCGGCGCCCTGAAGAATCCGACCGGCAATTACAACGTATATGGAGTCCGTGGCTCCGGCCAGCAAACTGCCTGCGGCAAAAAGTACCAGCCCGATATAGATCATGCGCTTTCGGCCAACCCGATCAGACAGCATGCCGAAGGGAATCTGCAACAGGGCCTGACTGAGTCCATAGGCGCCTATAGCGAGACCCAGCAGTGCGGGCGTTGCATCCTTGAGATCTTCGCCCAGCAACATGAATACCGGCAGCACCATGAACAGCCCGAGCATGCGCATGGCGTAAACAGACGCCAGGGCGAATACGGAGCGTTTTTCCAGCGCATTCATGGCAATTACGTACCTCAGCCGGGGTTGAAAGCGGTCAGATTGAGGGCAGATACCCATCGCAGGCGGCGCATTGTAACAGAAGGGGCGCTGACGGGGGACAACCCGCGTGATGCTGGCCCCGGTATCATTTTCGCCGCAGCGGGCCCAACGCGGTATAATTTTCGTTTTTATCCGAGCGAGGTGTTATGGACCATATCCAGATCAAAGGGGCACGAACCCACAACCTGAAGAACATCGACCTGGATATGCCAAGGGACAAACTGATCGTGATTACCGGCCTCTCCGGTTCCGGTAAATCGTCCCTTGCGTTCGATACGCTCTATGCTGAAGGGCAGCGACGTTATGTGGAGTCGCTGTCTACCTATGCCCGCCAGTTTCTCTCGATGATGGAGAAGCCGGATGTGGACCATATCGAAGGGCTGTCGCCAGCGATATCCATTGAGCAGAAGTCCACTTCCCACAACCCTCGCTCCACCGTTGGCACCATCACGGAAATCTACGATTACCTGCGCCTGCTCTTCGCCCGCGCCGGGGAGCCCCGGTGCCCCGACCACGGCCAACCCCTGGAAGCGCAGACCATCAGCCAGATGGTAGACCAGGTGGTGGCCATGCCAGCGGACAGCAAACTGATGATTCTGGCACCGGTAATACGGGATCGGAAAGGCGAACATCTGCAGGTTATCGAAACCATGCGCAGCCAGGGCTTTATCCGCGTTCGGGTGGACGGCACGGTTTATGACATCGACGATGTGCCGGCCCTGGACAAAAAACGCAAACATCAGATTGATGTGGTCGTCGATCGGTTCAAGGTCAAGCCAGGCCTGGAGCAGCGGCTTGCCGAGAGTTTCGAAACCGCCCTGGACCTGGCGGACGGGATTGCCCTTGTGGCGCCCATGAGTGGTGAGGGGGAAGAACAGACCTTCTCCGCCCGTTATGCCTGCACCCAGTGCGGCTATGCCCTGAGCGAGCTCGAGCCGAAACTGTTTTCCTTTAACAACCCTGCGGGTGCCTGCCCTACCTGCGACGGACTGGGTGTTAAACAGTTCTTTGATCCCGAAAAAATTGTCCAGCACCCGGAAGCCACTCTGGCATCCGGCGCCATCAAGGGCTGGGATCGCCGGGCCGTCTATTACTTCCAGATGCTGGGCAGCGTGGCAGATCACTACGGCATCGATCTGGAAACGCCCTGGGCGGATCTCCCCGAGGATTTTCGCAACGTGCTGCTGTTCGGCTCGGGCGATGAGGATATCCCATTCCGTTATGTGAATTCCCGTGGCCATATCATGGAGAAGGCACATCCATTCGAGGGCATTCTGCCAAACCTTGAACGGCGCTACCGCGAGACCGATTCACAGAGCATGCGGGAGGAGCTCGCCCGCAATCTGAGCACCCAGCCGTGCAAAGAATGCGGCGGCTCACGACTGCGCCGCAGCGCCCGCCACGTTTTTATCGAAGAGCACAATATTTCCGATGTCACCCATCTCCCGGTGGGTGACGCACATGATTACTTCGAAACCCTCGCGCTACCGGGTCGAAAAGGTGAGATAGCCGAAAAAATTCTGAAGGAAGTGCGGCAGCGCCTTCAGTTCCTGGTGAACGTCGGGCTGGAATACCTCACGCTTGAACGAAGTGCCGATACACTCTCAGGGGGTGAGGCGCAGCGTATTCGCCTGGCAAGCCAGATCGGCGCCGGGCTGGTAGGCGTCATGTACATTCTTGACGAACCCTCCATCGGCTTGCATCAACGGGACAATGACCGGCTTTTGGCCACCCTCACCCATCTCCGGGATCTGGGCAATACCGTGATTGTTGTCGAACACGATGAGGATGCGATCCGCGCTGCAGATCATGTCATTGATATCGGACCGGGTGCTGGCGTTCATGGCGGCAAGGTTATCGGCCAGGGCACACCGCAACAGATCATCGACAACCCCGATTCGCTTACCGGGCAATACCTCAACGGCACCCGGGAAATCGCCATTCCCAAACAGCGCAACAAAGGCAGCGGAAAAACTCTGACACTGTCAGGTGCTACTGGCAACAACCTGAAAGACGTTACGCTCGATTTGCCCCTGGGCATCATGACCTGCGTCACCGGTGTATCCGGGTCTGGCAAGTCCACGCTGATCAACAGCACCCTTTATCCGGTGGCTGCCGCCAAACTCAACAAGGCCACCAGCCTCAACCATGCCCCCTACCAGTCACTCAAAGGACTGGACCACCTGGACAAGGTCATCGACATTGACCAGAGCCCCATCGGCCGTACCCCCCGCTCGAATCCGGCCACCTACACCGGCCTGTTCACTCCCATCCGTGAACTCTTTGCCGGAACACAGGAGGCACGTTCCCGGGGTTACAAACCTGGCCGATTCTCTTTCAACGTCAAAGGTGGACGATGCGAGGCATGCCAGGGCGACGGCGTGATCAAGGTAGAGATGCATTTCCTGCCGGATATCTACGTGCCCTGCGACGTCTGCAAGGGAAAGCGCTACAACCGGGAAACCCTGGAAGTGCGCTACAAGGGCAAAAACATCAACGAAGTACTGGAAATGACCGTTGAGGAAGGGCGCGAGTTCTTCGATGCCGTGCCTTTCCTGGCCCGCAAGCTCCAGACCCTGATGGATGTGGGCCTCTCCTACATCCGACTGGGGCAGAGCGCAGTGACGCTCTCGGGCGGCGAAGCCCAGCGGGTTAAACTGGCCAAGGAGCTCTCCAAGCGGGATACCGGCAAGACACTCTACATTCTCGACGAGCCAACCACCGGCCTGCACTTCTACGACATCCAGCAACTGCTGAATGTCCTGGAAAGGCTCCGTGACCATGGCAACACCATCGTGGTCATCGAACACAATCTGGACGTGATCAAGACAGCCGACTGGATTGTCGACCTGGGCCCCGAAGGCGGCTCTGGCGGCGGCCAGATCATTGCCGAGGGAACGCCGGAGGAAGTCGCCGAGAACCCCGCTTCTCATACAGGCCGCTATCTGAAGCCAATGCTGACGAAGTCATTGGCGGGCAAGAAATAGCTCTGTCGGCAAGGGGGTGGGGGTTTATTTTCTGCCGGAAAAAGATGTCTGAGCGAAGCGAGTTATTTTTCCAAAGAAAATAAACCCCCACCCCCTGGCCAGCCACCTAACCTCCAAGACTAAGAACTTCCTAAAACCCAGACACAAAAAACCGGGAACCTTACGGAACCCGGTTTTTTGTGGTTGGCCAAAGCCGAAGGAATTAATCCTCGTCTTCGTCCACCTCTTCCGCTTCGATATCCAGCGGACGACCGACCAGCTCAACGAATGCCATAGGGGCATTGTCGCCAGCACGGAAGCCACACTTCAGGATACGAAGGTATCCACCCGGACGCTCATTGTAGCGAGGACCAAGCTCGTCAAACAGCTTGGCAACCGCTGCATCGTCACGCAGGCGTGAGAACGCCAGACGACGATTCGCGACCGAATCATTCTTGGAAAGCGTGATCAAAGGCTCAGCTACCCGACGAAGCTCTTTGGCTTTCGGCAGCGTTGTTTTGATCAGCTCGTGTTCAACCAGTGACGCAGTCATGTTACGGAACATGGCCTTGCGATGCGCACTGGTCCTGCTGAACTTACGACCACTCTTACGATGACGCATTGCTCTGATTCCTTACCTTAAACTAATCGGCGATTAACCGCCCAGAACCCGGTCGTCGCCACGAAGGCTAGCCGGCGGCCAGTTATCAAGACGCATGCCCAGTGACAGACCACGGGACGCCAGAACGTCCTTGATCTCGGTCAGCGACTTTTTACCAAGGTTAGGCGTCTTCAACAGCTCAACTTCTGTGCGCTGGATAAGATCGCCGATGTAGTAAATGTTCTCAGCCTTCAAGCAGTTAGCTGAACGCACTGTCAATTCCAGATCATCAACCGGACGCAACAGGATCGGATCAATTTCTTCCTCTTCCTCAACGCGCTCGGGCTCTTTCTCATGATCGAAATCGACAAACACCGCCAGTTGCTGCTGGAGGATGGTGGCCGCCCGGCGAATTGCTTCTTCCGGGTCGATCGTGCCATTGGTCTCCAGGTCGATAACCAGCTTGTCCAGATCGGTCCGCTGCTCTACCCGTGCACTTTCCACGGCGTAAGCCACACGACGAACCGGGCTGAATGTTGCATCCAGCTGCAGGCGTCCGATGGCGCGAGTTTCGTCCTCGTCAAGACCGCGCTGGTCCGCCGGCTCATAGCCGCGACCGCGTGCAACACGGAGACGCATGTTCACTTCACCATTCTCGCTAAGGTGACAGATCACGTGCTCCGGGTTGGCAATCTCGACGTCATGATCCAGCTTGATATCACCGGCTGTCACAACGCCCGGGCCTTTCTTGCTGAGCGTGAGCTCGGCATCGTCCCGACCGTTCATTTTTACGGCTACGCCTTTGAGATTCAGAAGAATCTCAATGACGTCTTCCTGGACACCCTCAATGGCGCTGTACTCGTGCAGGACACCGTCAATCTGCGCTTCAGTCACGGCGCAGCCCGGCATCGAAGACAAGAGAATCCGGCGCAGTGCACTGCCCAGAGTATGGCCAAAGCCCCTTTCCAGAGGCTCAAGCGTAACCTTGGCACGTGTGGCGCTTGATTCCTTCACGTCAATGGTACGAGGTGTCAATAACTCATGTACTGAACGCTGCATAGACGCCCCTATCTGCTATCGTTGCTAACTGGGCTTTACTTGGAGTAAAGCTCGACGATGAGGTTCTCGTTGATGTCGGCCGGCAGTTCAGTACGCTCGGGTACTGACTTGTAAACGCCGGACATCTTGTTGGCGTCGACCTCTACCCAGCTCACCGGTGCACGGCTTGCAGACAGATCCAGTGCGCCTCTAACACGCAGCTGGTTCTTCGCCTTTTCACGCACGCTCACAACATCACCCGGCCGGACCTGGTAGGACGGAATATTAACCGTCTTGTCGTTGACCAGGATCGCCTTGTGAGAGACGAGCTGACGGGCTTCTGCACGGGTAGAACCAAAGCCCATGCGGTATACAACGTTATCGAGACGACCTTCCAGCAGTTGCAGCAGGTTTTCACCAGTTGCACCTTTGCCTCGGGCGGCCTCTTTGTAATAGTTGCGGAACTGCTTCTCGAGAACGCCGTAGATACGACGAACTTTCTGTTTCTCACGAAGCTGTACGCCGTACTCGGACAGACGACCGCGACGCGCGCCGTGCATACCCGGCGGAGTCTCGATGTTGCACTTGGAATCGAGCGCGCGAACACCGCTCTTCAGAAAAAGATCTGTCCCTTCACGACGAGACAGCTTGCACTTCGGGCCTATATAACGAGCCATAATTCACTGTCTCCTGTGTTAGACGCGGCGCTTCTTGGGCGGACGACAGCCGTTGTGGGGAATCGGCGTCACATCTGTGATGTTGGTGATCTTGTAGCCACACGCATTCAGCGCGCGAACTGCAGACTCACGTCCGGGCCCAGGACCCTTAACCTCTACGTCCAGGTTTTTAAGGCCGTATTCAGCAGCCGCATTACCGGCTCTTTCAGCTGCTACCTGCGCAGCAAAAGGTGTACTCTTGCGTGACCCACGGAAACCGGAACCACCAGAAGTGGCCCAGGACAGGACGTTGCCCTGACGGTCAGAAATGGTCACGATAGTGTTGTTGAAGGACGCGTGAATGTGCGCGACGCCATCAACAACCGTCTTTTTCACCTTTTTACGGGTACGTGTACCTGGCTTTGCCATGTTTGCCTACCTGTTACTTACGAATAGGTTTGCGTGGACCTTTACGGGTGCGTGCGTTGGTCTTGGTGCGCTGGCCACGGACCGGAAGGCCATGACGATGACGCAGACCACGGTGGCATCCGAGATCCTTCAAACGCTTGATGTTCATCTGTACTTCACGACGCAGATCGCCTTCGACAGACACCTTGCCCACTTCAGTACGAAGTGCTTCAAGCTGCTCGTCGCTAAGGTCTTTGACCTTGACGTCCGGCTTGACGCCGGTTGCATCGCAAAGCTTCTGGGCTGTGGTCTTGCCAACACCAAAGATGTAGGTCAGCGAGACAACAGCATGTTTGTGATCGGGTATATTGACACCGGCTATACGTGCCATCCAAATTACTCCGCGTTCAAAGCTTTGCTGTGTGAATTTTCCGCCACAAAAAGGGCGCGAAATAATAGCGCCTGACCCCGCATGGAGTCAAGCGCCATCATTCCGAAACCCTACAATGTCAGGAACGATTCCTCTCGGAATCAACCCTGGCGTTGCTTGTGACGAGGCTCCGAGCAAATGACTCGTACCGAGCCATTGCGACGAATTACTTTGCAGTTACGGCAAATTTTCTTTACCGAAGCGCGTACTTTCATTGTCGACTCCAGTTTTCAAGGGGAACGGGATTAACCGTTCCGACCATAGCCCTTGAGATTGGACTTCTTCATCAGTGATTCATACTGATGGGACATCAGGTGCGACTGAACCTGCGCCATGAAATCCATCACCACGACTACAACAATCAGCAGAGAGGTACCACCCAGATAGAACGGTACATTCCCGGCCACCATCAGGAACTGAGGGAACAGGGAAACTGCTGCAATGTACATTGCACCGAACAGCGTCAGACGGGTCAGAACACCATCGATATACTTGGCAGTCTGATCACCAGGACGAATGCCCGGAATAAACGCTCCAGAGCGCTTGAGGTTATCCGCAACTTCCTTCGGGTTGTACATCAGGGCTGTATAGAAGAAGCAGAAGAAAACCACTGCTGCTGCAAACAGGATAATGTACAACGGCTGGCTCGGCGCCAGAGCCTGGGATACATCGCTCAGCCATTCCATACCCTCACCCTGACCAAACCACTGCCCCAGCGATGCCGGGAAGAGCAGAATGGAAGACGCAAAGATGGGCGGAATAACACCGGCCATATTTACCTTCAGGGGAAGGTGACTGGACTGCTGGGCGAACACCCGGCGACCCTGTTGCCGCTTGGCGTAATTGATTGTCAGCCTGCGCTGCCCGCGCTCCATGAAGACCACGAAGCCGATAACAGCAACCGCAAGAACACCAATACCGAGCACGACCAGCAGGCTCATCTCACCATTTCGGGCCTGCTCGAGCGTCTGACCGATCGCACCGGGAAGCCCGGCGACGATACCGGCGAAGATCAGCAGGGAGATGCCGTTACCAACACCCCGCTCGGTGATCTGCTCGCCAAGCCACATCATGAACACGGCACCACTCACGAATGACACAACCGCCACAAAGTGGAAGCTGAAGCTGTCATTGAAAGTGACACCCTGAGATGCCAGACCGACAGAAATACCAAAACCCTGAACCAGGGCCAGGATAACCGTACCATACCGTGTGTACTGGCTGATCTTTCGACGGCCAGCCTCACCTTCTTTCTTCAGCTGCTCAAGCTGCGGACTAACCGCAGTCATGAGCTGCATGATGATAGAGGCCGAAATGTACGGCATGATACCGAGAGCGAAGATACTCATGCGCTCAAGCGCACCACCGGAAAACATGTTGAACATGCTCAGGATTGTGCCCTGGTTCTGTTCAAACAGTGCCGCCAGACGGTCGGGGTTGATACCCGGCACCGGAATGTGGGCACCAATCCGGTACACCAGCAATGCCAGGAAGACAAACCAGAGCCGCGATCGCAGCTCTGCCAGTCCTTTACCCGCGCCCGCAGGCAATGATGCGTTCTTGGCCATTTAGTCCTCGACTCGCCTTAGTCTTCGACTTTACCACCCGCGGCAGAAATTGCCTCGCGCGCGCCTTTGGTTACCCGAAGTCCCTTCACAGTTACCGCGCGGCTCAGTTCGCCGGACATGATAACCTTGGCTTCGCGAATCTCTCCGCGAATAATGTCTGCCTTTTTCAGGGCTTCCAGATCCACCACATCGCCTTCAACCTTCGCCAACTCGTTCAGGCGAATTTCAGCAACGTAGCGCTGCTGACGGGAGGTGAAGCCAAACTTCGGCAGACGACGGGCCAACGGCTGCTGACCACCCTCGAAACCGGGCGCTACACTGCCGCCGGAGCGGGCTTTCAGACCCTTGTGACCACGACCGCCGGTTTTACCGAGACCGCTACCGATACCACGACCGACCCGCTTGGGGGCCTGGCGTGAACCGGGTTCCGGACTAAGTTCGTTCAGACGCATCTTAGTTCTCCTCAACCCGAACCAGGTAATCAACCCGGTTGATCATGCCGCGGATGGAAGGGGTATCTTCCACTTCCACGGTGTGACCGATTTTACGAAGACCCAGGCCCTTCACACACAACTTGTGCTTGGGCTGGCAGCCGATGGGGCTGCGGGTCAGAGTTACTTTGATCGTTTTTGCGTTCGCCATGACTTCAACCCAGAATCTCTTCCACGGTCTTACCGCGCTTGGCTGCAATATCTTCAGGCGCTTGAGTTGCCTGGAGACCCTTGATGGTGGAACGTACCACGTTCACCGGGTTGGTAGACCCGTAACACTTGGACAGTACGTTCTGAACACCCGCCACTTCCAGTACTGCGCGCATCGCACCGCCGGCGATGATACCAGTACCTTCGGACGCAGGCTGCATGTAGACCTTGGAGCCGCCATGCTGAGCCTTGACCGGGTATTGCAGGGTAGTACCGTCAAGCGGAACTTCTACCATGTTCTTGCGTGCAGCTTCCATGGCCTTCTGGATGGCAACCGGCACTTCACGCGCCTTGCCACGACCGAAACCAACGCGACCTTTACCATCACCCACTACAGTCAGTGCGGTGAAGGCGAAAATACGGCCACCTTTAACAACCTTGGCGACACGATTGACCTGAACCAGCTTTTCCTGGAGCTCAGGCGCCTTCTGTTCGTTAACGCTCATCTTCTCCACCTCTTAGAATTGCAAGCCAGCTTCACGGGCTGCGTCGGCCAGAGCCTGAATACGGCCGTGATAACGGTAACCGGAGCGGTCAAAAGCAACCTGCTCTACACCTGCTGCCTTGGCACGCTCAGCGATCAGCTGACCGACCTTTTTGGCAGCGTCCACGTTACCGGTTGCACCCTGGCGCAGTTCCTTATCCAACGTGGAGGCAGAAGCCAGCACCTTGCTGCCGTCTGCAGTTGTGACCTGGGCGTACATGTGACGCGGTGTGCGGTGAACGCACAGACGATTGGTACCCAGTTCACGGATCTTCATGCGCACTTTGCGTGCGCGACGCAATCTTTCAGTATTCGCGCTCATAGTCCCGCCTTATTTCTTCTTGGCTTCTTTGCGTCTGACCTGCTCATCCGCATAACGAACACCCTTGCCCTTATAAGGCTCGGGCGGACGGAACGCGCGGACTTCCGCAGCGACCTGGCCAACCTGTTGCTTGTCGATACCGCGAATCACAACTTCCGTATTGGACGGAGTTTCTGCGGTAATCCCCTCGGGCAGCTCATACTCGACCGGGTGTGAGAAACCCAGAGTCAGATTGAGCTTCTTACCTTGCGCCTGGGCACGGTAACCTACGCCCGTCAGCTGGAGTTTACGTTCCCAGCCTGTGGAAACACCGGTCACCATGTTGTTGACCAGTGCACGAGTAGTACCAGCAAGAGCGCGGGACTTGGTAGCACCATCGCGGGCCGCAAAGCGCAGAACATTCTCTTCCTGCTTTACTTCAACCGCTTGGTGAATGGTGATTTGAAGCGCTCCCTTGGAACCCTTCACACTAATTTCCTGTCCGTTCAGCTTAACCTCAACACCGGAAGGCAGCACGACAGGATTATTGGCAACCCTGGACATGTGTATCTCCTAGAATACGGTGCAGATGACTTCGCCACCCACGCCAGCAGCTCGTGCGGCGCGGTCTGTCATAACGCCCTTGGACGTTGAGACAATCGCGACTCCCAGACCACCGGATACTTTCGGCAGTTCCCCAGCGCCGTTGTACTGGCGCAGACTCGGACGGCTGACCCGCTTGATCTCTTCAATAACCGGCTTGCCACCGAAATATTTCAGAGTAATCGTCAGCTCGGGCTTCGCGTCGGCTGAAACGGAGAAATCGTCGACGTAACCTTCGTCCTTAAGGACTTGGGCTACGGAGATCTTCATTTTTGAAGACGGCATCGTAACGTCTGCTTTCGATGCCATCTGTGCATTACGGATACGGGTAAACATATCCGCAAGCGTGTCTTGCATACTCATTGGTATGAGGCTCCTGATCTTTTTAGTTGTGCAGCGGCTTGCCGCACCGCTTACCAACAGGCACCCGACCGAGGTCAGGGTGCCTATCTTACCAGCTTGCCTTGGTCAGGCCCGGAACGTCACCGCGCATGCCGTATTCACGGAGTTTGATCCGTGACAGCTCAAACTTGCGCAGAACGCCGTGGGGACGACCAGTCACCTGGCAACGATTACGAAGACGCGAAGGAGAAGCATCGCGAGGAAGCTGCTGAAGCTTCATCTGTGCGTCCCAACGGTCATCATCGCTGGTATTCGGGTTCTTGATAATCGCCTTGAGCTCGGCACGCTTCGCTGCAAACTTCGCAACGGTCTTTTCGCGCTTGAGCTCACGGTTTTTCATGGAAACCTTAGCCATTACACTCGTTCCTTATTTCTTGAACGGAAAGCCAAAGGCTTTCAACAGTTCGCGACCTTCATCGTCGGTACCGGCAGTGGTGGTAATGGTGATATCCAGACCACGGATCTTGTCGACTTTGTCGTACTCGATCTCGGGGAAAATGATCTGCTCACGCACACCCATGCTGTAGTTACCGCGACCGTCGAACGATTTGGGATTCAGACCGCGGAAGTCACGAATGCGGGGAACCGCAATGTGAACCAGACGATCAAAGAAGTCCCACATACGCTCGCCGCGCAGGGTAACTTTACAACCGATAGGCCAACCTTCACGGATTTTGAAACCCGCGACGGATTTACGAGCCTTGGTAACAACCGCTTTCTGACCTGCCAGGCGCTCGAGATCCGCCACAGCATTCTCAATCAGCTTCTTGTCACCAACCGCTTCGCCGACACCCATGTTAAGGGTGATCTTTTCGATACGCGGCACCTGCATGATGTTCTTGTAGCTGAACTCTTTCTGCAGGGCGGGTACCACTTCCTTACTGTACTGCTCTTTCATGTTAAGCATCGTAACCACCACCGCTTACTGGTTATCGACAGCTTCATTCGTGGACTTGAAGATCCGCACTTTCGCGCCGTCTTCCTTGATCTGGAAGCCTACACGATCGGCTTTGCCGGTCTGCGGATTAAAAATAGCCACGTTGGAAGCCTGGATAGGTGCTTCTTTTTCGACGATGCCACCTGGGGAGCCCAGCATCGGGTTCGGCTTGGTGTGCTTCTTGATCATATTGATCCCAGAAACCACCATGCGGCCATCGTCCTGAACCTTCAGGACTTTACCACGTTTGCCTTTATCTTTCCCCGTGGTGACGATTACTTCGTCATCTCGTTTGATCTTTTTCATAACCGGCCTCTGGTCCTTTAAAGTACTTCGGGTGCCAGTGAGATAATCTTCATGAACTTTTCATTACGCAGTTCACGGGTAACCGGTCCGAAGATACGGGTACCAATCGGTGCGTCCTGATTGTTCAGAAGTACCGCCGCGTTTCCGTCGAAACGGATCAGCGAACCGTCGGGACGGCGAACACCCTTGCGGGTGCGTACCACGACAGCTTTCAGGACCTGGCCTTTCTTCACTTTACCGCGGGGGATGGCTTCCTTGACGGTCACCTTGATGATATCCCCTACGCTGGCATAACGCCGATGTGAACCGCCCAGGACCTTGATGCACATCACCTGACGCGCACCGCTGTTATCCGCGACTTCAAGCATTGTTTGAGTCTGAATCATGGTTGTTCTCCGGGCGAATTACACCTTGGATGCACGTTCAGTGACTTCCACCAGGGCCCAGCTCTTGGTCTTGGAGACCGGACGGGTTTCCTGAATGGTCACAGTGTCACCGATGTTGCACTGATTGCTCTCATCGTGAGCGTGGATCTTGGTTGAACGCTTCATGTACTTACCGTACAGCGGGTGTTTCACCTGACGCTCGACCAGCACCACGATGGACTTCTCCATCTTGTTGCTCACGACCTTGCCGCTCAGAGTTCTGGCAGTTTGGGTAGCTTCGGTCATGTCACTGTCCTGCCTTTTCGTTCAATACTGTTTTCACGCGAGCGATGTCGCGCTTCACCTTGCCGAGAAGGTGAGACTGATTCAGCTGACCTGTCGCCTTACGCATGCGCAGGTTGAACTGCTCCTTCAGGAGGTCGATCAGCTCTTTGTTCAGCTCCTCGACTGACTTTTCACGCAGCTCTGTTGCTTTCATCACATCACCGTCCTCGTTACAAAGGTGGTCTGTACCGGCAGTTTGGCCGCCGCGAGAGTGAATGCGTCACGAGCGATTTCCTCGGAAACACCTTCCATCTCGTAGAGCATACGGCCAGGCTGGATTTCAGCCACCCAATACTCGACAGAACCCTTACCTTTACCCATTCGAACTTCAAGCGGCTTACCGGTGATCGGCTTGTCCGGGAATACCCGGATCCAGATCTTACCGCCCCGCTTGATGCGACGAGTCATGGTACGACGCGCTGCCTCAATCTGGCGCGCAGTTATACGCCCACGGCTCGTAGCCTTCAATCCGTATTCACCGAAGCTCACCTTGTTGGCGCGGTGAGCAAGACCGGTGTTACGGCCTTTCATTACCTTGCGGAATTTGGTGCGTTTTGGTTGCAGCATAAGAGTGCCCCTTTACTTAGAACCTTTCTTCCCAGAGGCTTTCTTGTCAGCACGGACCTGCTCCATACCACCAAGAATCTCACCTTTGAAGATCCATACCTTGACGCCGATTACGCCGTAAGTGGTATGCGCTTCGTAGGTTGCGTAATCAATATCTGCACGCAGTGTGTGCAGCGGAACACGACCTTCGCGATACCACTCGGAACGCGCGATTTCAGCACCCCCGAGACGACCGCCAACCTGGATCTTGATACCCTTGGCACCCTGGCGCATGGCGTTCTGGACCGCACGCTTCATAGCGCGACGGAACATCACACGACGCTCCAGCTGGCCGGCAACGTTTTGCGCTACCAGGCGGGCATCGAGGTCCGGCTTGCGGACTTCTTCGATGTTGATGTGCACAGGCACACCCATCATGTCGCTGACTTCGCGACGCAGACGATCAACATCTTCACCCTTCTTACCGATAACAATACCGGGACGGGCAGTATGGATCGTGATACGGGCGTTCTGAGCAGGGCGCTCGATCACAATCTTGCTGACAGACGCCTTAACCAGACGCTTGTCGAGGAACTCGCGAACCTGAATATCATTCAGCAGGTTCTTGGAGTATTCCTTTTTGTCGGCATACCAGACTGAGTTGTGCTCTTTGATCACACCCAGGCGAATGCCGGTTGGATTTACTTTATGACCCATCTGAGCATCTCCTACTTGTCGGCGACCTTGACGGTGATATGGCAGGTGCGCTTGAAAATACGGTCAGCGCGCCCCTTGGCTCGAGCTTTGATTCGCTTGAGCGTCGGACCCTCATCCACCATCACGGTGGAAACCCGCAGTTCGTCAACGTCCAGACCTTCGTTATGCTCAGCGTTGGCGATGGCGGACTCAAGAGCTTTCTTGATCACGACCGCCGCCTTCTTCGGGCTGAAAGTCAGAATGTTCAGGGCATCCTCAACAGCCTTGCCACGTACTTGGTCAGCGACAAGACGTGCTTTCTGAGCTGAGAGGTTAGCGCCCTTATACTTGGCTGCTACTTCCATTTTGATTACCTCAGAATCAGCGTTTAGCTTTCTTGTCGGCCGCATGACCACGATAAGTACGCGTTGCCGCGAACTCACCCAGCTTATGTCCAACCATATCTTCGGTGACATAAACCGGCACGTGCTGCTTGCCGTTGTGGACTGCAATGGTCAGGCCTACCATCTCCGGAAAGACTGTCGACCGGCGGGACCAGGTTTTGATCGGCCGCTTGTCGTTAGCTTCCAGAGCTGCCTCGACCTTCTTCAACAGATGCAGGTCTATAAAAGGACCTTTCTTCAAAGAACGTGGCACAGCAATTACCTCTATGTAGTCGTTTACTTGGCCGAACGACGACGTACTATCATTTTGTCAGTACGCTTGTTCTTACGAGTCTTATGCCCTTTGGTCGGAACACCCCACGGAGTAACCGGGTGACGCCCGCCAGAGGTACGCCCTTCACCACCACCATGTGGGTGGTCAACTGGGTTCATAGCAACACCACGTACTGTTGGCCGTTTGCCGCGCCAACGTGATGCACCCGCTTTACCAAGCTGCTTGAGGCTGCGTTCGCTGTTGGACACTTCACCCAACGTTGCGCGACAGTCAACAAGCACCTTACGCATTTCACCTGAGCGCAGGCGGATGGTGGCGTAAGCACCTTCCCGGGCAACCAGCTGTACGGATGCGCCCGCAGAGCGAGCCAGCTGTGCACCTTTGCCAGGCTTGAGTTCGACGCAGTGGATCACTGAACCGACCGGAATATTCCGGAGCGGCAGCGTGCTACCCACCTTGATTGGCGCGTCGATACCGGAGCGCACAGGATCACCGATCTGCATACCCTTGGGAGCGATGATGTAACGACGCTCGCCATCGGCATACTTCAACAGTGCAATGTGCGCAGAGCGGTTCGGATCGTATTCCAGGCGCTCAATGACCGCCGGGATACCATCTTTGGTCCGCTTGAAATCGATGACACGGTAGTGCTTCTTGTGGCCACCACCCGTGTGACGGGTTGTGATGCGGCCTACATTGTTACGACCACCCGTCTTGTTCTTTCTTTCTACCAACGGCTCGTAGGGGCGCCCAGTGTGCAGATCCGGGTTGTAAAGCTTTACAACGTGACGGCGTCCGGCAGATGTTGGTTTGGTTTTGACGATCGGCATATTACGACCCCTTTACCTTATTCCACATCCAGAAAATCGATGTCCTGACCTTCTGCCAGCTTTACGTAAGCCTTACGAATGTCATTACGCTTGCCGAACCCGCGGATAGTGCGCTTGAGCTTACCCTTACGGTTCAGAACCTGAACACCTTCTACGGTGACGTTGAACAGCTGCTCAACGGCTTTTTTGATCTCGGGCTTGGTGGCATCAGGTGCTACACGAAACACTACCTGACCACGCTCTGCTGCCAGAGACGCTTTTTCCGATACGTGCGGCCCAAGCAGGACCTTGTAAATACGTTCCTGATTCATCCCAGCATCTCCTCGATCTTCTTCAGAGCGGGAACGGTCACAACGACCTTCTCGAAGGCAACCAGGCTAACCGGATCCAGACCGGCAATATCACGCACGTCAACGTGCGGAATGTTGCGCGAGGCCAGATGCAGGTTCTGCTCGACGTTGTCGGACAGGATCAGCGCATTGGTCACACCGATATCCTTCAGCTTGGCGTTGAATGCCTTGGTCTTCGGGCTGTCAACGTTCATGTCGTCAACAACAACCAGACGCTCCTGGCGAACCAGCTCGGAAAAAATGGAGCGCATCGCTGCGCGGTACATTTTGCGGTTTACCTTCTGCTCAAAGCCGCGAGGCTTGGCTGCAAAGGTAACGCCACCGGAGCGCCAGATCGGACTACGGATAGTACCGGCACGGGCACGACCAGTACCCTTCTGACGCCATGGCTTTTTACCGCCACCGCTTACTTCGGAACGCGTTTTCTGAGCCTTGGTACCCTGGCGGGCGCCTGCCATGTAGGCAGTCACTACCTGGTGAACCAGCGACTCGTTAAAATCTTTGGCGAATGCAGCGTCGGAAACAGAAATTCCCTTGCCGCTACCTGTAATAGTCAATTCCATCGCACCGCTCCTCAGGCTTTAACTGCAGGCTTGATGACAACATCGCCGCCAGTTGCGCCGGGAACGGCACCACTTACCAGCAGCAGGTTGCGCTCGGCGTCGACACGGACAATTTTCAGGTTCTGCACAGTTACCTGAGCATTACCCATCTGGCCCGCCATCTTTTTGCCCTTGAATACCTTGCCCGGAGTCTGGTTCTGACCAATGGAACCCGGAGCACGGTGAGACAGAGAGTTACCGTGAGTGGCATCCTGCATGGAGAAGTTCCAGCGCTTAACACCGCCCTGGAAGCCCTTACCCTTGGACTGGCCGATGGCATCTACCACCTGACCATCTTCGAATACAGAAGCCGTAATCTCGCCACCGGCGGCCAGGTCTTCACCTTCGCCATCGGCAAGACGGAATTCCCACATACCACGACCGGCTTCAACACCCGCCTTGGCAAAGTGGCCCGCTTCGCTCTTGGTAACACGAGAGGAACGACGAGTACCGACAGTCACCTGAACGGCGCGGTAGCCATCGCTTTCAAGAGTTTTCAGTTGGGTAATGCGGTTGGGCTCAACCTCAATTACCGTTACGGGCAGTGCCTGCCCATCTTCCGTAAAAATACGGGTCATACCGGCCTTACGACCGACAACACCAATTGCCATGTTTCACCTCTTAAGTGTACGGGGCTCTCACCCTCTATGGCCTTATGACAGTTACACAGACTAATACCGGGCGGTATTAGCCGAGGCTGATCTGAACGTCTACACCTGCTGCCAGGTCCAGTTTCATCAGAGCATCTACTGTCTTTTCCGTCGGCTCAACGATGTCGAGCAAACGCTTATGCGTACGAATTTCATACTGATCGCGCGCGTCCTTATTGACGTGCGGAGAGATCAATACGGTGTACTTTTCCTTCCGCGTCGGCAGAGGGATAGGGCCACGCACCTGAGCGCCGGTCCGCTTGGCGGTATCGACGATCTCCTGCGTGGACTGGTCGATCAGGCGATAATCAAACGCCTTCAACCGGATTCGAATTTTTTGGCTTTGCATGATGCACCAAACTCCACTCGTAGCAGCTACTAGTTAGCCGACCTTCAAAAAAAGGAGCCGCATTGTATGCATAATACCCAACCCTGTCAACAGCAATACTGGTTGACCGGGTCAGGCTGGCTTTGCGGCTGAAACAGAAAAAGGGGCTGAAGAATCAGCCCCTTTTTCCTGATCAAACGAGAAGATTACTCGATGATCTTGGAGACTACGCCGGCACCAACGGTACGGCCGCCTTCACGAATCGCGAAGCGCAGGCCATCTTCCATGGCGATCGGAGCAATCAGGGTAACACTCATCTTGACGTTGTCACCCGGCATAACCATTTCCACACCTTCCGGCAGTTCGCAAGAACCGGTTACGTCGGTGGTACGGAAGTAGAACTGCGGACGGTAGCCCTTGAAGAACGGAGTATGACGGCCGCCTTCTTCTTTGGACAGTACGTACACTTCGCACTCGAACTTGGTGTGCGGAGTGATGGAACCCGGAACCGCCAGAACCTGACCACGCTCAACGTCGTCACGCTTGGTGCCACGCAGAAGCGCACCAATGTTCTCACCGGCACGACCTTCGTCCAGCAGCTTGCGGAACATCTCAACACCAGTACAAGTGGTCTTCACGGTATCCTTGATACCAACGATTTCCACTTCGTCACCAGTCTTGATAACGCCACGCTCAACACGGCCGGTCACAACAGTACCACGACCAGAGATAGAGAAAACGTCCTCGATCGGCATCAGGAACGGCTGATCGATCGCACGCTCCGGCTCGGGGATGTAGTCATCCAGAGCTTCTACCAGCTTCTTAACAGCGGTAGTGCCCATCTCGTTGTCGTCTTTGCCTTCCAGCGCCATCAGCGCAGAACCGGTGATGATCGGAGTGTCGTCACCCGGGAAGTCGTACTGGCTCAGCAGGTCACGAACTTCCATCTCAACCAGCTCGAGCAGCTCTTCATCGTCTACCATGTCCGCCTTGTTCAGGAACACAACGATGTAAGGTACGCCAACCTGACGGGACAGCAGGATGTGCTCACGGGTCTGCGGCATGGGGCCGTCAGCTGCGGAGCAAACCAGGATCGCGCCGTCCATCTGCGCTGCACCAGTGATCATGTTCTTCACATAGTCAGCGTGGCCCGGGCAGTCTACGTGAGCGTAGTGGCGATTCGGGGAATCGTACTCAACGTGGGAAGTCGCAATGGTAATACCACGCGCCTTCTCTTCCGGTGCGTTATCGATCTGGTCGAAGGCACTCGCAGAGCCGGTACCCCAAACTTCGTGACATACACGGGTCAGGGCAGCAGTCAAAGTGGTTTTACCATGGTCAACGTGACCAATGGTGCCTACGTTCAAGTGCGGCTTATTACGCTCAAATTTAGATTTAGACACGGTTACACCTCTTCCTGTTTCTTAAGTCCTGGGGATCAACCCTTTTTAATGATCGCTTCGGCAATGTTCGAAGGTGCCTCTGAATAACCAGAGAACTCCATCGCATAGGACGCCCGGCCTTGCGTTGCAGAACGCAGGTCGGTGGCGTAACCGAACATTTCCGACAACGGAACCTCTGCACGGATGACCTTACCGGCAGGACCTTCGTCCATGCCCTGGATAACGCCGCGACGACGGTTCAGGTCGCCTACAACATCACCCATGTAATCTTCCGGCGTCACGACTTCAACACGCATGATCGGCTCGAGCAGTGCCGGGTTCGCCTCGAGGGCACCCTTCTTCATTGCCATGGAACCAGCGACCTTGAAGGCCATCTCGTTCGAGTCGACGTCGTGGTAGGAACCGTCGTACAGGGTTGCCTTGATACGCAGCAGCGGATAACCGGCCAGACAGCCGTTCTGCATCTGCTCTTCAATACCCTGCTGAACTGCCGGGATGTATTCCTTGGGAACAACACCACCAACAATCTCATTCACGAAGATAAAGTTTTCACCATCTTCATCATCCAGCGGCAACGGCTCGAGCTTGATCTTGACGTGACCGTACTGACCACGACCACCAGACTGACGCACGAATTTGCCTTCGACGTCTACCGACTTGCGAATGCGCTCACGGTAGGCCACCTGCGGCTTGCCGATGTTCGCCTCTACCTTGAACTCGCGACGCATACGGTCAACGATGATGTCCAGGTGAAGCTCACCCATGCCAGAGATGATAGTCTGACCGGATTCCTCGTCGGTACGAACGCGGAACGACGGATCTTCCTGAGCCAGCTTACCCAGGGCAACGCCCATCTTTTCCTGGTCCGCTTTGGACTTCGGCTCAACAGCAACGGAGATTACCGGCTCCGGGAATTCCATGCGCTCGAGAATGATCTTGTGATTCTCGTCGCACAGGGTGTCACCGGTGGTCACGCTCTTCAGGCCGATCGCAGCAGCGATGTCGCCCGCCAGTACTTCTTTGATTTCCTGGCGATCCTTGGAGTGCATCTGAACCATACGGCCGACGCGCTCTTTCTTGCCTTTGACCGAGTTGTAGACGGCATTACCGGACTCAAGCTTACCGGAGTAAACCCGGAAGAAGGTCAGCGTGCCCACAAACGGGTCTGTGGCGATCTTGAACGCCAGTGCCGCGAACGGCGCATCATCATCCGCCTCACGAAGCTCCTCGGTACCGTCTTCGTCAACTTCACCACGGATGGCCTTGACTTCGTCCGGCGCCGGCAGGAACTCAATAACGGAATCCAGAACCGCCTGGACACCCTTGTTCTTGAACGCAGAACCACAGGTAGCAACAACGATCTCGTTCGCCAGGGTACGCATACGCAGACCCTTCTTGATATCGTCGATGGAGAGCTCACCCTCTTCGAGGTACTTTTCCATCAACTCTTCGTTGGCTTCTGCAGCAGCTTCAACCATCTGCTCGCGGTACATGGCGACTTCGTCTTCCATTTCCGCGGGAACGTCTTTCTGCTCGTAAGTTGCGCCAGAGTCAGCTTCGTTCCAGTAGATGGCCTTGTTCCGGATCAGGTCAACGATACCGGCGAAATTATCTTCAGCACCGATCGGCAACTGGATGGGAACGCAGTTCGCACCGAGACGCTTTTTGATCTGCTCGACGACGCGCAGGAAATTTGCACCGGCACGGTCCATCTTGTTGACGAACACCATGCGGGGAACTTCGTACTTGTTGGCCTGACGCCATACAGTCTCGGACTGCGGCTCAACACCGGAGGAACCACAGAACACGACAACCGCACCGTCGAGTACGCGCAGGGAGCGCTCTACTTCGATAGTGAAGTCAACGTGCCCCGGGGTGTCGATGATGTTGATCCGGTGCTCCGGGTACTGCTTGTCCATACCCTGCCAGAATGTCGTAGTCGCAGCAGAGGTGATGGTAATACCACGCTCCTGCTCCTGCTCCATCCAGTCCATGGTAGCTGCACCATCATGAACTTCACCGATCTTGTGGGAAATACCTGTATAGAACAGTACCCGCTCGGTGGTCGTGGTTTTGCCCGCATCAACGTGCGCACAAATACCAATGTTTCTGTAACGCTTGATAGGAGTCTTGCGTGCCACTGTATAAACCTCGGCTGATTAGAAACGGAAGTGAGAGAACGCCTTGTTGGCTTCTGCCATGCGGTGAACATCTTCACGCTTCTTAACAGCGGAGCCTTTGCTGTCAGCGGCGTCCAGGATTTCACCAGCCAGACGCTGAGCCATGGACTTCTCACCGCGCTTCCGTGAATATTCTACGAGCCAGCGCATTGCCAGCGCGTTCTGACGGGAAGGCCGTACTTCGACAGGCACCTGGTAAGTAGCACCACCAACACGACGGGACTTAACCTCAACCATCGGCTGGATGTTCTCCAGGGCCTTCTCGAACATGTCGATCGGCTCTTCTTTGGATTTCTCGGCAACAATGTCCAGAGCGCCGTAAACAATGCGCTCTGCGGTAGACTTCTTGCCACTTTCCATCACGTGGTTGATGAACTTGGCAAGACGTGCACTGCCGAATTTCGGATCCGGGATAATTTCCCGTTTAGCTGCAACTCTTCTTCTAGGCATCGATAAGCCCTTATATATCTAAAAGGTCTTCAGGAACCCCTGAGATAGCAAATGCTACTCAGCCTTACTCTTACCGTTCTGACAAGCAACGATAAAAGACACCCGCTCGGGACATCAGGACTTGGGTCGTTTTGCACCGTACTTGGAGCGGCCCTGCTTACGGTTCTGTACACCCTGGGTGTCCAGCGTTCCGCGAACAGTGTGATAGCGCACACCCGGAAGGTCTTTTACTCGACCGCCACGGATAAGCACAACACTGTGCTCCTGAAGGTTGTGACCTTCACCACCAATGTATGAGGAAACCTCGTAGCCGTTGGTCAGACGAACACGGCACACTTTACGCAGTGCTGAGTTCGGCTTCTTCGGCGTTGTGGTATACACACGAGTGCACACACCACGGCGCTGAGGGCAGGCCTGGAGAGCAGGAACATCGCTCTTGGCTACCTTGCGCTTACGAGGCTTACGCACCAACTGATTAATCGTTGCCATGTAAGCAAACTCCAAAAAACCATATCAATGAAACTTACCCCCTGTGCAGGGGGTAAAATTTAAGGGACGCAAGTGTAAGCCTGCGCCCCCGGACAGTCAAGATGACTGGTCTCTTTTTGACCACCTCTCGGGTAGGTAACTACCCGGAGGCGGCGCGTCGTCCCAACTCAGCTTTCGCGGTTGAGCTCGGCACTCAGAGCTTCTTCCACGTCGGCCGCGGTTACGCCCTGCTCTTCCAGGTCACGCTTGCGACGACGCTCGTTGTGGTATGCCAGACCGGTACCGGCCGGAATCAGTCGACCAACCACAACGTTTTCCTTCAGGCCGCGCAGGTAATCACGCTTACCGGTAACCGCACCTTCGGTGAGTACCCGGGTAGTTTCCTGGAACGAAGCCGCAGAAATGAACGACTCGGTGGCCAGGGAAGCCTTGGTGATACCCAGCAGCAGACGCTCGAACCGTGCAGGCTCTTTGTCGGCGGCATCGGCCTTCTCGTTTTCTTCCAGCACCTGGGTGATTTCCACCTGGTCGCCGGAGAGCAGAGTGGTATCGCCGGGATCGGTGATTTCCACCTTCCGCAGCATCTGACGAACGATAACCTCAATGTGTTTATCGTTGATGACAACACCCTGCAGCCGGTAAACGTCCTGGATTTCGTTGGTGATGTACTTGGCCAGTTCAACCACACCCAGCAGACGCAGAATATCGTGCGGGTTGGAAGGACCGTCCGAGATTACCTCACCCTTCTCAACGGTCTCGCCTTCGAAGACGTTGAGCTGACGGTGCTTCGGAATCAGAACTTCGTAAGCATCCCCATCCTTCGGTGTGATAACCAGACGCTTTTTGCCCTTGGTTTCCTTGCCGAACGAGACCATACCGCTGATTTCAGCAAGGATGGAGGATTCCTTCGGACGACGGGCCTCGAACAGGTCGGCAACCCGCGGCAGACCACCGGTGATATCCCGGGTCTTGGAGCTTTCCTGCGGGATCCGTGCTACCACGTCACCCAGTTCGATCCGCGCACCGTTGGCCATGGTGACCAGAGCGTTTGCCGGCAGGAAGAAGATCGCAGTACCGCCACCTGGCAGCTCCACTTCTTCACCCTTCTCATCAATGAGCTGGATCGCAGGACGAATGTCCTTACCAGCTGCAGGACGCTCCTTGGAGTCGATGACCTCCATGGTGGACAGGCCCGTCAATTCGTCGGTCTGGGTGCGGACAGTGATGCCCTGGTCCATGTTGACGAATTTCGCGGTACCACCAGCCTCGGCGATGATCGGGTGGGTGTGCGGATCCCACTTGGCAACCACAACGCCCGCTTCAACCGCATCACCGTGCTTGACGGATAGAACAGCACCGTATGGCAGCTTGTACCATTCACGCTCACGACCCTGATCATCGGCAATGGCCAACGCGGAGGAACGGGAAATCACTACCAGAGTACCGTCGGCCTTCTCGATCGACTTCATATTGTGCAGACGGACGGTACCGCCATGCTTGACCTGGATATTGTCCACCGCGGACGCCCGGCTGGCCGCACCACCAATGTGGAAGGTACGCATAGTCAGCTGGGTACCCGGCTCACCGATGGACTGCGCAGCGATAACGCCCACAGCTTCACCGACGTTGACCTCGTGACCACGGGCCAGATCACGGCCGTAGCACTTGGAGCAGATACCGTGGCGGGTTTCACAGGTGATCGCAGAGCGAACCCAGACTTCATCCACACCGGCCCGCTCGAGGGTTTCAACGGCCTTCTCGTCCAGCAGAGTGCCGGCTTCGATAACGGCGTTGTCCTTGTCGGTCGGAGTAAACGCATCACGGGCGGTCACACGACCCAGAACCCGGTCACCCAGCGGTACTACAACGTCGCCACCTTCGATGTGCGGCGTCATCAGCAGACCTTCGTCGGTACCACAATCAGGCTCGGTAACGACCAGATCCTGGGAGACGTCTACCAGACGACGGGTCAGGTAACCGGAGTTCGCGGTCTTCAAAGCGGTATCCGCCAGACCCTTACGGGCACCGTGAGTGGAGATGAAGTACTGGAGTACGTTCAGACCTTCACGGAAGTTCGCAGTGATCGGCGTTTCGATGATAGAGCCGTCCGGCTTGGCCATAAGGCCACGCATACCGGCCAGCTGACGGATCTGGGCCGCGGAACCCCGGGCGCCGGAATCGGCCATCATATAAACCGAGTTGAACGACTCCTGCATCAGGTATTCGCCGTCCTCGCCCTTCACCGGCTGTCCGTCAGGCCCGATAACCTGCTCCTTCGCCAGACGCTCCATCATGGCTTTGGAAACTTTATCGTTGGCACGTGACCAGATGTCGATAACCTTGTTGTACTTCTCGCCCTGGGTCAGCAGACCGGACGCGTACTGGGTTTCGATATCCTTCACCTCAGCGGATGCGGCATCAACCAGCTCGTACTTCTCCGGCGGAATCTCGAAATCGTTGAAACCAATAGAGATACCGGAAACGGTCGCGTAGTGATAACCCATGTACATCAACTGATCCGCGAAGATGACGGTGTCTTTCAGACCGGCATCACGGTAGCAGGTGTTGATCAGGTTTGAGATTGCCTTCTTGACCATCGGCTTGTTGACCAGCTCGTAGGACAGGCCATCAGGCACGATGTCAAACAGCAGAGCACGACCAACAGTAGTATCAACAATCTTGTATTGCTCGGTACGGGAGCCATCTTCGGCAATCGCCACTTCCTTCACGCGAACCTTGACGATCGCCTGAAGGTCGACCTTGCCAGCGCCGTAGGCACGATGCGCCTCTTTGACGTCGGCAAACACCATACCCTCACCCAGGGCGCTCTTGCGCTCACGGGTCATGTAGTACAGGCCGAGTACCACGTCCTGGGACGGCACGATAATCGGCTCACCGTTGGCCGGCGACAGTACGTTGTTGGTGGACATCATCAGCGCACGGGCTTCGAGCTGGGCTTCCAGGGTCAGCGGTACGTGAACCGCCATCTGGTCACCGTCAAAGTCGGCGTTGTAGGCCGCACACACCAGCGGATGCAGCTGGATCGCCTTGCCTTCGATCAGAACGGGCTCGAACGCCTGGATACCCAGACGGTGCAGGGTCGGCGCACGGTTCAGCATGATCGGGTGCTCACGGATGACTTCGTCCAGGATATCCCAGACCACGCCTTCCTCGCGCTCGACCATCTTCTTGGCGGCCTTGATGGTGGTCGCCAGGCCGCGGTGCTCCAACTTGGAGAAAATAAACGGCTTGAACAGTTCCAGTGCCATCTTCTTTGGAAGACCACACTGGTGCAGCCGCAGGTACGGACCGACCACGATCACTGAACGACCGGAGTAGTCCACACGCTTACCAAGCAGGTTCTGACGGAAACGACCCTGCTTACCCTTGATCATGTCAGCCAGGGACTTCAGCGGGCGCTTGTTGGTGCCGGTAATGGCCCGGCCACGGCGTCCGTTGTCCAGCAGCGCGTCAACGGCTTCCTGCAGCATCCGTTTCTCGTTACGCACGATGATATCCGGAGCGTTCAGCTCCAGCAGGCGCTTGAGACGGTTGTTCCGGTTGATCACCCGACGGTAGAGATCGTTCAGATCAGAGGTCGCGAAGCGGCCACCGTCCAGCGGTACCAGCGGGCGCAGATCCGGCGGAAGCACCGGAAGCACGGTCATGACCATGTCGCCTGGCTTGTTGCCGGAATACAGGAACGCCTCAAGAATTTTCAGACGCTTGCTAAACTTCTTGATCTTGGTTTCGGAGTTGGTCTGCGGAATCTCCTCACGAAGGGCATCGACCTCTTCCTGCAGGTCAATACCTTCGAGAAGCTCCTTGACCGCTTCGGCACCCATGCGGGCGTCGAACTCGTCACCGAATTCTTCCAGGGCTTCATAGTACTGCTCATCGTTCAGCAGCTGGCCCTTCTCCAGGGTGGTCATCCCCGGATCGATAACAATAAAGGATTCGAAGTACAGGACCCGCTCGATATCGCGCAGGGTCATGTCCAGCATCAGACCGATACGGGACGGCAGTGACTTCAGGAACCAGATGTGCGCGACCGGGCTGGCCAGCTCAATATGGCCCATGCGCTCACGGCGGACACTGGCCAGCGCAACCTCAACGCCACACTTCTCGCAGATAACACCGCGATGCTTGAGGCGTTTGTATTTACCGCACAGACACTCGTAGTCCTTGATCGGGCCGAAGATCTTGGCACAGAAAAGACCGTCGCGCTCCGGCTTGAAGGTACGGTAGTTAATGGTCTCAGGCTTCTTCACTTCGCCAAAGGACCAGGAACGGATCATGTCAGGCGACGCCAGGCCAATACGGATGGCGTCGAATTCCTTGCTTTGGTTCTGGCTCTTGAGAAGATTCAGCAAATCTTTCATCAGTAAAAGCTCCGGATGGCGTTAATCTCGGGCGGGCACTGGTCGTGCCCGCTCACGCTGCCAAAAACAATTCGGCTCACTCGGATTCCAGCTCGATGTCGATACCCAGCGAGCGGATTTCCTTGACAAGAACGTTGAAGGATTCGGGCATGCCCGGCTCCATCCGATGATCGCCATCGACAATGTTCTTGTACATCTTGGTCCGACCGTTCACGTCATCAGACTTGACGGTGAGCATCTCCTGCAGCGTGTAAGCTGCACCGTAGGCCTCGAGAGCCCACACTTCCATCTCACCGAAGCGCTGGCCACCGAACTGCGCCTTACCACCCAGCGGCTGCTGGGTAACCAGGCTGTAAGAGCCGGTGGAACGAGCGTGCATCTTGTCGTCGATCAGGTGGTTCAGCTTCAGGATGTACATGTAGCCAACCGTTACCGGGCGGTCGAACATATCACCAGTACGACCGTCATACAGCATGGTCTGACCGGTGGTGCTCAGTCCCGCAAGCTCAAGCATGCGCTTGACCTCGGCTTCCTTGGCACCGTCGAATACCGGCGTTGCCATGGGCACACCGCCGCGAAGGTTGTGGCACATCTCCAGGATTTCCTTGTCGGACAGGGAATCCAGGTCCACCTTGAACACTTCGTCTGAGTGATTGTAGATCTCATCCAGCAGCTTGCGTAATTCAGCCACCTTGCGCTGCTCGTCCAGCATCTGGCTGATACGCTCACCCAGACCCTTGGCTGCAGCACCCAGATGAGTCTCAAGCACCTGACCTACGTTCATCCGCGAGGGAACACCCAGCGGGTTCAGAACCACGTCAACCGTGTTGCCGTGCTCGTCGTAAGGCATGTCTTCGATCGGCATCACCGAGGAAATAACACCCTTGTTACCGTGACGACCGGCCATCTTGTCACCCGGCTGGATACGACGCTTGATAGCCAGGTATACCTTGACGATCTTCAGTACGCCCGGTGCGAGGTCGTCGCCCTGCTGAAGCTTGCCTTTCTTGTCGTCAAAGCGCGCTTCGTGTTCCTTCTTGCGGTCTTCCAGACCCTGCTCGGATTTCTCCAGCAGCTCGTTCAGGCTCTCGTCTTTCATCCGGAGCTTGAACCAGTCAGAACGCGGCAGCTCGGCCAGATAGCTCTCTTCGAGGGTGGCGCCCTTCTTCAGGCCCGGCCCACTGATCACTTCCTGCCCTTTCAACGCACTGTTCAGACGCTCGAATGTCGCACCTTCAACAATCCGGTACTCGTCTTTCAGATCCTTGCGATACTGGTCCAGCTGCTCTTTCTCGATGGACTGGGCACGCTGATCCTTCTCGATACCGTCGCGGGTAAAGACCTGCACGTCGATAACGGTGCCGCGGGTGCCAGTCGGCACGCGGGAGGAGGTGTCCTTAACATCGGACGCCTTCTCACCAAAGATGGCGCGCAGCAGCTTCTCCTCCGGCGTCAGCTGGGTCTCACCCTTCGGTGTGACCTTGCCTACCAGAATGTCACCGGGGCCCACTTCAGCACCAATGTAAACAATACCGGACTCATCCAGCTTGGACAGCGCACTTTCACCAACGTTCGGAATATCCGCGGTGATTTCTTCGCTACCCAGCTTGGTGTCCCGAGCCACACAGGTCAGTTCCTGAATGTGGATGGTGGTCAGGCGATCTTCCTGCACCACTTTCTCGGAAATGAGAATGGAGTCCTCAAAGTTGTAACCGTTCCAGGGCATGAACGCGATGCGCATGTTCTGCCCCAGCGCCAGCTCACCCAGATCCACAGAGGGACCGTCTGCCAGCACGTCGCCACGGGCAATAATATCGCCCTGACGCACGATGGAACGCTGGTTGATACAGGTGTTCTGGTTCGAACGGGTGTACTTGGTCAGGTTGTAGATATCCACACCTGCATCACCCGCTTCGGTTTCCTCGTTATTGACACGAACCACGATGCGCGAAGCGTCAACGCTTTCGATCACACCGCCGCGGCGAGCCGATACACAGACGCCAGAGTCTTGGGCAACCGTACGCTCAACACCGGTTCCTACCAGGGGAACCTGGGCTTTGAGTGTCGGAACCGCCTGACGCTGCATGTTCGCACCCATCAGTGCCCGGTTGGCGTCGTCATGCTCCAGGAACGGGATCAGGGATGCCGCGACCGATACTACCTGGCGCGGAGATACATCCATGAAGTTAACGCTCTCCGGCGGAGTAACGGTAAATTCGTTCTGGTGGCGAACGGTAACCAGTTCGTCGGTCAGACGCTTGGTCTTCTCGTCCATGGCAGCACTGGCCTGGGCGATGACGTAGTTGCTCTCCTCGATAGCGGACAGGTAAACCACTTCATCGGTTACCACGCCGTTCTCAACCTTCCGGTACGGACTCTCGAGGAAACCGTAGGAGTTGGAGCGCGCGTAAGTCGCCAGCGAGTTGATAAGACCGATGTTCGGACCTTCCGGCGTCTCGATCGGGCATACGCGACCGTAGTGGGTCGGGTGTACGTCACGAACCTCAAAGCCTGCACGCTCACGGGTCAGACCACCTGGGCCCAACGCAGAGATACGACGCTTGTGCGTGACCTCGGACAACGGGTTGTTCTGGTCCATGAACTGCGACAGCTGGCTTGAGCCGAAGAATTCTTTAACCGCGGCTGCTACCGGCTTGGCGTTGATCAGGTCCTGCGGCATCAGCCCTTCGCTTTCAGCAAGGCTCAGACGCTCACGAACCGCTCGCTCAACCCGAACCAGGCCAACGCGGAACTGGTTTTCGGCCATTTCGCCAACGCAGCGAACACGACGGTTACCCAGGTTATCGATATCGTCCACATTGCCCTGGCCGTTACGTATGTCGATCAGGGTCTTGAGAACGTCGATGATGTCTTCGTGGGTCAGGGTGCCCTCACCTGTGCTTTCTTCACGGCGCAGACGGCGGTTCAGCTTCATCCGGCCAACCGCAGACAGGTCATAGCGCTCTTCAGAGAAGAACAGGTTATTAAACAGGTTCTCAGCCGACTCCTTGGTGGGCGGCTCACCCGGGCGCATCATCCGGTAGATCTCAACCAGCGCTTCGAGCGGCGTGCGAGTCGGATCGATACGCAGGGTGTCAGACATGAACGGACCACAGTCCAGATCGTTGGTGTAAAGGGTTTCGATATCCTTCACGCCAGCATCGAGAATCTTGGTGACCAGCTCTTCTGTCAGCTCGGAGTTACACTCCACCAGGACTTCACCGGAAGCCTGATCGATCATGTCTTTCGCCAGTACACGGCCGTACAGGTACTCGGTCGGCACCTCAAGCTCGTTGATGCCGGCTTTTTCCAACTGCTTGATGTGGCGGGCCGTAATCCGGCGACCTTCCTCGACAATCACGTTACCGTCATTGTCCTTGATATCGAAGGTTGCGATGTCGCCACGCAGACGGCTCGGCACCAGCTCCAGCTTGCACACTTCCGCGCCCAGGCTGAATTTACTGGTTTCGAAGAACATCTCCAGCATCTGCTCGGAGGTGTAGCCCAGGGCACGCAACAGAATGGATGCCGGAAGCTTACGACGACGGTCGATACGAACGAACACGGAGTCCTTCGGATCAAACTCGAAGTCCAGCCAGGAACCACGGTAAGGAATCACCCGGGCAGAATACAGCAGCTTGCCGGAGGAATGGGTCTTGCCCTTGTCGTGATCGAAGAACACACCCGGAGACCGGTGGAGCTGGGAAACAATAACGCGCTCGGTACCGTTGATAACGAAGGTACCGTTCTCGGTCATCAGGGGCATCTCGCCCATGTAGACTTCCTGCTCTTTAATGTCCTTGATCGCCTTGTTGGACGATTCCTTATCGTAAATGATAAGGCGGACCTTCACCCGCAGCGGCGCTGCATAGGTTACGCCCCTAAGCTGGCATTCCTTGACATCAAAAACCGGCTCGCCAATACGATAGCTCACGTATTCGAGCGCGGCATTGCCAGAGTAACTGACAATCGGGAATACGGATTTGAATGCTGCGTGAAGACCGGTTTCCCGGCGGTCTTCAGGAGCGGCTTCCATTTGGAGGAAGTCCCGGAACGAATCCAGCTGAATAGACAGCAAATAGGGGACGTCCATCACGGAAGGCAATTTACTAAAATCTTTGCGAATCCGCTTTTTCTCAGTGTAGGAGTAAGTCATCTGCATTCCCCAGCTTTAGACCTGATACCTGGTATCAAGAAGCAACCAATGTTCTGCTTCGGGGCCGAATTGCTCGGCTTATCGCGCCGTCTTGAACAAGACTCTGGCTGTAGGTTATAGATCTGACATCAACCTGCAATTGCTCACCAGACTCTATAGCATATACAACAGAAAAAGGCCGGTGGCCCAAAGCCACCAGCCTGTCCATGCTTATCGCACGGTTTCGATCAACAGCCGACTCTTACTTGAGCTCAACAGAAGCGCCTGCTTCCTCAAGCTTCTTCTTGGCTTCTTCAGCGTCGTCTTTGCTAGCTGCTTCCTTGATAACGGAAGGAGCGCTGTCGACCATTTCCTTGGCTTCTTTCAGACCCAGGCCAGTCAGTTCACGAACGGCCTTGATTACGTTTACTTTCTTCTCACCAGGACCGGTAAGTACAACATCAAACTCGGTCTGCTCTTCAGCAGCGGCTTCGCCACCACCAGCAGCTGCCGGCGCAGCAGCAACGGCTGCAGCGGCAGAAACACCGAATTTTTCTTCCATTGCTTCAACCAGCGCAACTACGTCCATTACGCTCATTTCAGCGATTGCGTTCAAAATGTCTTCGTTAGACAGAGCCATGACTTTCTCCCAAAAATATAAAAAATGGTGTTCAACAGAATCAAGCAGCTTCTTGCTTCTGGTCGCGAACTGCCGCTACAGCACGAGTCACTTTCGAAGGAACTTCGTTCAGTGTCCGTGCCAGCTTGGTGATCGGTGCCTGTGTTACTGCGGCCAGCATTGTCAGCGCTTCGTGACGTGTTGGCAGCTTGGCAAGACGGTCGATCTGGTCTGCACCCATCAGCTCTCCGCCGACGGCCAGTGCCTTAATCTCGAACGCCTCTTTCTCTTTCGCAAAATCCTTCAACAGACGCGCTGCCGCGCCCGGATCTTCCATAGAGAATGCCAGAATAGTCGGGCCGACCAGGGCTTCGTCGATGCACTCGAACTCGGTACCGCGAATCGCGATCTTCGCCAGGTTGTTACGAACAACCTTCAGACGCACGTTTTCGGCACGAGCCTTGGCACGAAGCGCCGTCATGTCACCAGAGGTAACACCACGGTAGTCAGCCATAACCACAGACAGAGCACCACCGGCAGTCTCGTTGACTTCAGCGACGATCGCTTTCTTGTCTTCGAGTCTAATTGCCACTGGATTTCTCCTCGATTTCGCCGGGTCTTCCCGGCAAACCCACATATACCCCTCGCGGGGCTCCTAACGGTGTTTGGGTTCAGAGAGAACGTCTTCACACCGTCTGCGCAGGCGTTGCTTTAACCCTTGCAGCACTTCCAGTCAGACCGAAAGTGCTTCGGGGGCCTGCGGTCTTTGACAGCCTTGGCTTCCGCCCAGACTACAAAGTAACCACCGATCAAAGGATCAAATAGCGAGACCGCTCTGATCGATAGTCAGGCCAGGACCCATAGTCGAGGAAATGGTGATCTTTTTGAGATACACACCTTTCGCCGACGACGGCTTGGCCTTTTTCAGATCTGCTACCAGAGCTTCAAGGTTTTCCTTGATGTTCTGCGCAGAGAATTCAACGTTACCCAGCGGAGCGTGGATAATGCCGTTCTTGTCGGTGCGGTAACGAACCTGACCGGCCTTGGCGTTCTTGACCGCAGTCTCGACGTCAGGAGTCACAGTACCCACCTTCGGGTTCGGCATCAGGCCACGGGGACCAAGAATCTGGCCCAGCTGACCAACAACACGCATGGCGTCCGGAGTGGCGATAACCACGTCGAAATCCATGTTGCCTTTCTTAACTTCGTCCGCCAGATCGTCCATGCCTACAACGTCTGCACCAGCAGCCGTTGCTTTCTCGGCATTGGCGCCCTGGGTAAATACAGCGACGCGAACGGTCTTGCCGGTGCCGTGAGGCAGAACAGTGCTGCTACGGACAACCTGGTCGGATTTACGTGCGTCAACGCCCAGATTGACGGCTACGTCGACAGACTCTTTGAACTTCACGTTCTGGCCCAGCTCAACCAGCAGTGCAACTGCTTCGTCGACAGAGTAGGAACGAGTAGAGTCTACCTTTTCACGAATAAGCTTCTGACGCTTGCTCAGCTTCGCCATGTTACAGGCCCTCCACGTTCAGGCCCATGCTGCGGGCTGTTCCTGCAATGGTACGTACCGCTGCGTCCATATCGGCTGCAGTCAGGTCCGGCTCTTTGGTCTTGGCAATTTCTTCAAGCTGCTCGCGGGTCACGGTACCAACTTTCTCGGTATTCGGACGACCGGAGCCACTCTTGATGCCAGCGGCCTTCAGGAGAAGAACCGGTGCAGGCGGAGTCTTGGTAATAAAGGTAAAGCTGCGATCACTGTAAACGGTGATCACGGTCGGAATCGGCAGACCAGGCTCCATGTCCTGAGTCTGGGCGTTGAACGCCTTGCAAAATTCCATGATGTTTACGCCGCGCTGACCCAGTGCAGGACCAACGGGGGGACTCGGGTTGGCCTTGCCGGCAGCAACCTGAAGCTTGATATACGCTTCAATTTTCTTTGCCATGATAGATCTCCTGTGGGTTCAAGCGCCTCTCGGCTCCCCGTTTTTTACAACTGCTAAGAGCAGACACAAAAAGCCCGCGTCGCTTGAGCGCGCGAGCTTTCAGCTTTCCCGTTACCGGTCAGTCTTTCTCGACCTGCCCGAACTCCAGCTCTACCGGAGTTGAACGACCAAAGATCAGAACGGCAACCTTGACCCGACTCTTGTCGTAGTCAACTTCCTCAACCACACCATTGAAGTCCGCAAAAGGGCCTTCAACAACGCGAACAATCTCACCCGGCTCGAACAGCGTCTTCGGCTTGGGCTTATCTGCACCGCTTTCGACTCGACGAAGGATCGCTTCCGCTTCCTTTTCGGTAATCGGCGCAGGCTTATCCTTGGTACCACCAATAAAACCAAGAACACGCGGGGTGTTCTTCACAAGGTGCCACGTCGCATCGTCCATTTCCATCTGGACCAGTACGTACCCGGGATAGAATTTGCGCTCACTCTTGCGCTTCTTCCCTTCTCGCATTTCGACGACTTCCTCGGTCGGAACCAGGATCTCGCCGAAACGGTCTTCCATCTCGTGCAGCGCAACGCGCTCCCTGAGAGTGCGCATCACCTGCTTTTCGAAGCCAGAATACGCATGAACGACGTACCAGCGCTTAGCCATTGCCCACTCCTGTTAACCGATAAACCCGGCGACCAGCCAGCTGATCAGCGAATCCATACCCCACAACAACAGAGCCACAACGAGCACAAACACCACAACAATCGCTGTCGTCTGCACGAGCTCGGGCCTGGTGGGCCATACCACTTTCCGGATCTCGACTCTCGCTTCCTTCAGCAGCGTCGCGAAGCGACGACCACGGTCGGTCTGGAGGGCAACAAGCGCCGCCACAATTGCGAGACCTACAAGAGCCAGAACCCGATACAGCAGAGACTCGGCACTATAATACTGATTCCCCACCACACCGATGGCGATCAGAACGAAAACAACCAGCCACTTCACGAAATCGAAACGGCTGGCTGACTGAACGGCTTTTGACTCCATAGGAATCAACTTATGTATCCGGATGTTAAAAAATGGCAGGCCAGGAGGGAATCGAACCCCCAACCTGCGGTTTTGGAGACCGCTGCTCTGCCAATTGAGCTACTGGCCTGCACCGAAACAACTCAGTGCACTTACTCTCGAGTCTATTACTCGATGATCTTGGAGACTACGCCGGCACCAACGGTACGGCCGCCTTCACGAATCGCGAAGCGCAGGCCATCTTCCATGGCGATCGGAGCAATCAGGGTAACACTCATCTTGACGTTGTCACCCGGCATAACCATTTCCACACCTTCCGGCAGTTCGCAAGAACCGGTTACGTCGGTGGTACGGAAGTAGAACTGCGGACGGTAGCCCTTGAAGAACGGAGTATGACGGCCGCCTTCTTCTTTGGACAGTACGTACACTTCGCACTCGAACTTGGTGTGCGGAGTGATGGAACCCGGAACCGCCAGAACCTGACCACGCTCAACGTCGTCACGCTTGGTGCCACGCAGAAGCGCACCAATGTTCTCACCGGCACGACCTTCGTCCAGCAGCTTGCGGAACATCTCAACACCAGTACAAGTGGTCTTCACGGTATCCTTGATACCAACGATTTCCACTTCGTCACCAGTCTTGATAACGCCACGCTCAACACGGCCGGTCACAACAGTACCACGACCAGAGATAGAGAAAACGTCCTCGATCGGCATCAGGAACGGCTGATCGATCGCACGCTCCGGCTCGGGGATGTAGTCATCCAGAGCTTCTACCAGCCTCTTAACAGCGGTAGTGCCCATCTCGTTGTCGTCTTTGCCTTCCAGCGCCATCAGCGCAGAACCGGTGATGATCGGAGTGTCGTCACCCGGGAAGTCGTACTGGCTCAGCAGGTCACGAACTTCCATCTCAACCAGCTCGAGCAGCTCTTCATCGTCTACCATGTCCGCCTTGTTCAGGAACACAACGATGTAAGGTACGCCAACCTGACGGGACAGCAGGATGTGCTCACGGGTCTGCGGCATGGGGCCGTCAGCTGCGGAGCAAACCAGGATCGCGCCGTCCATCTGCGCTGCACCAGTGATCATGTTCTTCACATAGTCAGCGTGGCCCGGGCAGTCTACGTGAGCGTAGTGGCGATTCGGGGAATCGTACTCAACGTGGGAAGTCGCAATGGTAATACCACGCGCCTTCTCTTCCGGTGCGTTATCGATCTGGTCGAAGGCACTCGCAGAGCCGGTACCCCAAACTTCGTGACATACACGGGTCAGGGCAGCAGTCAAAGTGGTTTTACCATGGTCAACGTGACCAATGGTGCCTACGTTCAAGTGCGGCTTATTACGTTCAAACTTAGACTTAGACATTCGACCAATCTCCCTAATCAACCAGGATCGTAACGTTGACCGGATAAATAATGGAGCTCATGGGCGGATTTGAACCGCCGACCTCACCCTTACCAAGGGTGTGCTCTACCAACTGAGCTACATGAGCATTACAAAACAAATTGGAGCGGGCAGCGGGAATCGAACCCGCGTCATCAGCTTGGAAGGCTGAGGTAATAGCCACTATACGATGCCCGCGAGCAATTTAGTGGTGGAGGGGGCAGGATTCGAACCTGCGAAGGCGATGCCGTCAGATTTACAGTCTGATCCCTTTGGCCACTCGGGAACCCCTCCGAGTCGGATTCGCGTGAGCAAATCCGTCAAAACTTAAAGTGGAGCTGGCGGACGGAATCGAACCCCGACCTGCTGATTACAAGTCAGCTGCTCTACCAACTGAGCTACGCCAGCTCACATTCGCCTCGTCAGCGAGGGCGGTATACTACGGATTTTTTTCTGGCGTTGCAACACCTTCACAAGGCCTGATTTCAACGAAATCAAAATTGCTGCCGTAATCCGCTTTCACCGCCTGAACCAGTTCTTCAGCGAGTTCTGGTTCCGCCTCAAAAGAGAGCGCGTAGCTTATCTGATTTCGGGGGAAGTTGACCAGTACCGCATTAAGATTCTGACGTTTTTTTCTTCCAGCACGGAAATTGCAGATTCGCGGGACTCGAACAGCCCCAGCGAAATGGCATTGCGGTTTTCGCCCTCGGTAACCAGATAGGAGTCGATCCCCTGCCTCTGAATGTCACGGAACTGGCTCAGGGCGACAGCCTCGGGCTGGGGTGGAATAAGAACCCAGTGCAGGGGTGCCAGCTCTCTTTCGACTTCTTCAATCCTGAAACCCGCCTCCTCCGCGAGAGGTTGACTGTCCACCAGGCTTCGGGCGCGCTCCGCGGTTTCAATCCATCCAAGGCGGGCACAGGACATTTCGGATTCGTCGGCGGGTGCACCAGGCCCGACACCGGAGTCTTCCGGCCCCGGCGATTTGAGGCTGGCCACCCTTGGCAGGCTGCCACTGGCAACATTGACCATGCCGCCCGATGGCCCCAGGAAGTCCGGCAGGTAATAAATAGCAATACTCACCAGCACCAGCACCAACGCCAACCACCTCATCCGGAGGCTTCCTCCGCATGAATTGCACGAAGGCCCGACAACACAAGGTCCGGGCAAGAAATCCCGGGCAGACCAAGACCGATAAGCCGGTCAGCATCGCCGCCAGTAACCAGAATTTCAGACAGTGACAGTTTTCGGGCGTCAGCGATCACCCGCTCAATCATCGCAGCAGACAGCCAGGCAAGACCATGGTTCACGCACTCTCCGGTACTCTTGCCAGGGTCCGTTGCCAGCCCCTGGTCCGGGTCGAACCAGATCCGGGCGGCATCGGTCCGGAGACTGCGCAGCATCATCTGCAGGCCAGGAAGAATATAACCACCCAGATGCTGACCATGCCGATCAACATAATCGACAGTAACGGCACTGCCTGCGTCCAAGACCGCAAAGCCCTGCCTGTGATCGAGCCAGGCACCGTACATTCCATGCCACCGATCAGCCCCCATTCTCGAGACATCCTGGTAGGCGTTCATGAGGCCATTCCGGGACTGTTCCGACCAGTAAAAGCGAACCGGCGCCTGACACAGCTTCTCGACGGAGCCCGCCAAATGAGTTCGCCTTTCTTCAGAGGCGACGGTGGATATGGCGACAGACACAACCTTTCCGATCAGTTCTCCCGACATGCCCAGGGGGTTCTCGTCTTCGAGAGAGCCGGTCCCCGAGGCCAGAACCTCATCCTGGTTTGCAAGACACCACTTCAGCCGGGTGTTACCCGCGTCAATAAACAGATTCATTTTGCCACTCGCAGACTGATTTCCCCTGCGCGCACCGGAACAAGCCCGTTTTCGGTCCGGATTTGATAGTTGCCGGCGTCATCAATGCCACAACCGACACCTTCGACATCACCGCCCCGGGCCTTGAGCGATTTTCCCATGAACACATCGCGACGCTGCCAGGACTCCCGAAAATCTGCAAACCCGATATCCGAGAACAGCGCAACAGCATCGAATACAGCATCGATGATTGCACCGCCGATCTGGCTGCGTGACCACTCGACTTGCGGGCAGGCCCTGGCGAGGCTGCTCCAGGGTTGATCGACGCCATCAGCCCGGGACATATGTACATTCAGCCCGATACCCGCAATTACCTGCACCACGCCTTCCTCCAGCTCACCCTGGAGCTCCACCAGGATGCCGCCAAGCTTGCCGTCCGGCAGAAAAATATCATTTGGCCACTTGAGTCCGACCTCCGGCACTCCCAGTCGTTCCAGGGCATTGGCCACCGCAACGCCGAGCACCAGACTCAACCCATCCAGTACTCCGAAGCCGCCGTGGAAGGTGAGCCCCATGCTCAGGTATAGGTTTTCGCCCCTGGGGCTTTGCCATACACGCCCCCGTCGGCCTCGGCCGGACGTCTGACAGTCGGCGATAACCACCGGGACACCCTTGCTTCCGGCGGTAATCTGCCTGATCACCTCGGCATTGGTCGAGTCAACCTCGTCGAGGACTGTCAGTGAAAGCTCCTGTTCCCGGCCGGCGGCAATTTCACGAAGCACCCGCGCCCTATCGAGCAGGTCGACCCGGGACACCAGCTGATATCCACGTCCGCGAATCGTGGCAATGTCAGCACCTTCCTCCATCGCGCGACGAATCTGCTTCCAGATTGCGGTACGACTAACCCCGAGCTTTTCGGCCAGCGCGGCTCCGGAGTGAACCTGACCGTCACTGAGCAGCTCTATAAGTGCTTTGGATTTCATAAGATGCATCCAGCCATGAAATTGGGTAAGGCCGGATTAAACACCAGGGAAGGGAAAAAGACAAAGTTGGCGGTGTCGCTTTGCGAACCGCCTGTCGGAAGATCAGGGAATCGGGGTTGCGGTTAGATTGGCCTTGATATCAAAGTTCTGCATTTTGACGCCATAGACGGCCGTCTGAGCACCACCAACGGGATGAACCAGATCGATATTGTTGATCGAGAGTTCCTTGAACCGGCTTCTCGCCTTCACCGCAAACCCGAGCGGTCTGTTGTCGGCCTCGGCGAGGGTTGGATTGGAGACATAGCGGTAACCGGCAGTGGACGAACCATCCATGATTTTTTCATCGCCCCGGTTGCCTGTCACTCCCATTGCATCCGGACCGTCCTCTTTCTTCACAACCCGGGTTTGATAGACATCCACGGAAAGATCGGTGCGTAGCCCAAACGAGTTGTCGTCTACGCCATCACCATCGAAATCCCCACCATCGCTGGTATGGATATCGTTCAGAACGAGGCTCGTCCCGGTTCCGTTCATGGCCTCACCAACACCGCTGCTTTGCCGGTTGGTTTCCCAGGTCAGCGAGTTCTTCCGGGCTTCATTGATGGCCTTGGCAAGCACCTGCTTCAGGCGGACCGTCAGCCCCTCCTCACCCCGGGTTTCCCAGACACCTCCGGAAGCCGCACAGGCGGATGGACTATCACCCATGCCACCGGCGCAGACATCGCCGGCCCCGCCGGGGACGACGGTCATGCTGCTGCCGGTTTCGTATTTCTGAATCACGAACCTCCCGAAACTCTGACCGGATTCCTTGTCGCCGATTCTCAGATTGCCGATATCCATGGTGCTCCAGGATTCGCCCTTGATCACCGCAAGCCCCTCCTGGCTGACATCAACGGTCATGTCACGGACATGCGCGTCATAATCCAGTTCGGTAATCCAGAGACCCTTCTGGGGAATCTCACCATTACCTTCATCGTAGGGCACCGCGATAATCGCCGCCTTGCCGTTCCTGATGCTGACATCGGAATTGATGGTTATTCCCTCACCCGATGCGCCGCCTGCACCGAGCGTCACATGGCCATCAAGCTCGAATTCGTAAGCCGGATAGAACCCCAGTGCCAGCAGCAGCTCTGTGCCACCCTGCAAGGGGGCGTCATCACTTCCTACTCGCAGACCGTTGATCCGGTAGCCGGCCCTGATGTCCTCGAAACCAATCCGCAGACCATCGAAGAACTCGGTATCGTTGGTGACGCCATCGCGAGTTACATTGACCGTTACATCGCCCTGCCCCCAGGACTGCAGGCCACTGAAGATCACCCGGTTGCCGTCTTCGGTGTAGCTGAAATCAGCAAGCCGAAGACTCCATTCAGTGGCAAGTCGCAAGCCCTGCGGCCCGGCGTCAGGGTGTCCACCCCCCTGCAGGTAGATCGCATTGGAATAGCTGCGGCCGTTGAACACCTGATCTTCAAGCAGAAAGCTGACATTCACCTGACCGATACTCTTGCCATTGCCACCCACCTCAATAGCGCCAATGCTGAATTCACCATCCATGGAGCCAAGGGTCAGGGCCAGGGCCGATCTATTCTGCCAGTCGGTCGCCACATCGAGCCGGAGGTCGTTAATCCGATAGACGCCAGTGATGTCTCGAAGCGCGAGGGCCTTTCCGTCATCCCTATATAGAAAAGAGGCCGAGTGTATAGCGGTCTCGTTATCGATTCGAAGGCCCTCCCCGGATCGGCCGCCGGCAGTCAGGCTTGTGCTGGAGGAAAGCTCGTAACTTCCACTCAGGCTGCCATAGCTGGGCAGAGGCTGTCCGTTGCCGGAATCGACGGATACGCCATGATTCAAGGGGTTGCTGCTGTAACGAATCGCGCCGACCTCCCAATCCCCGGTTATTCTGGGCGCATTCAGAGCCAGAGTGTCGCCGACCACATCCAGGGTTACTCCCAGTGCCTCCACATTCATGGTGATATCGTCCAGAAAAACTTCATTGCCATTGGTGCGATATCCCAGACGGCCGCCAGTCATCGTGTAGGCGGAGTCAAAGGTATATCCGGCCCCGCCAACGGAGCTACCCTGCCTTATATTTAAATACCCTTCCAGAGAATGATCGAAAAAGATCCCCCCCATACTGACACCGGGGGCCCCGGCGAGCCGGATATCACCGAACTCGATCCGTCGGTCTTTCACCAGGTAATCGAGGTTAAGGGATGCATCCTCCTCAACATCGATGCGAATCAGGTGGAATGCCTGACCAGAAGGATCAACGGCGGACCCAATGCGAAAACCGTCCAGATGGATGCTGCTGCCATCATCAACATAGGACAGTCGATCTGCCGTCAGGCCAAGATCGAGCTCTACCGACAAACCACTCTGGCCACTGATGTTTGCCAGCGTGGAATCGTCCAGGCTTTTCATGTCGGCGACCACCGGCAAGGCGAGGACCACACAAAACAGCCCAGTGGCAATCGGGGCAAGTTGTTTGATTCTGTCTGGCGCGCCCATAACCGTTAACCTCTTCAATCTCACGGATTCCCCGCCGGAAACACGAGCAGGTTTCCTTCCATCACAACGTCCCCTCGCATATCAACAGAGAATATGTCGGTCTGCTGAAAGCCGGGGTCGGTGGGCCGGGCCGTGCTGCTGGAAGAAATCTTGAATTGAACGTCGTTGAACCGAACAGTATTGGGCAGCCCAAGCTCCAGCACATCCCGATTGAACAGTTCGCCATCACCACCGAATCCCGAATCGACTTTGCGGACCCGCAGTGTCAGGCCCTCAAACGCGAAATTGCCCCGAATATCATCAAGCACCATCCATCCGCCGTTTTCTTTCAGCCGGTAAGCAAAACGGGCGCCACACTTTTTGTCCACGTCATCACAACGTCCGAAATAACTGTTCTCAACCGGACCGCCCATTTCATTGATGCTGATATCTCCGGACAGGTAGATCCCACCCTGTCCGGAGATATCCGAGAGAGCTTCATCTTCCAGGCGGGCGAGTTCGGCAAGGCCGGGGAGTGAAAACAGAAAAACAGGGAGAGCCAGTATTGTTCTGCGCAGAAAGGATTTCATTGGCTCAGATCCCTGGTCTTAATGTTCAAGTGTTGTATCAGCATTCCCTGTACACGGGCCGAACCAAAATCGCGGTCGCCAACACTGAAATTTCCGATCTTGAGATTGCTACGAAACTCCGGGTTCGTGTAGTAGGACTCGTAGAAATCCCAGGCGTCCGCATCACTGCTGCCGCGGAGACCGTCGGCACCGATCTCGCCCGGCTGAGGGCGCCGAATTGCAGCAACCTCCACAACAAAGTTTCCACTGCCATCAACGTCGAAGAATACCGGTTGAAGCTGGTTGCCAATCGCCAGCTCGAGCGCAAAATTGCTCATCAGTATTCGTGATCCGCAGGTGGAACCGTCCTGTGCGCAGGCATTGATAGAAAGTTCCGGGGAATAGAAATTCAGCTTGAACTGGCCGACCATCTGGCGCCGATCGTTATCGCCCCAAAGGCGCAGATAGCTACCATCGATGACAGCACTCTTTGCGTGGATATTGATATTGGCAGACCGGTCGTCACCAACTGCCACGTTCATCTGCATGCCGATGTCCGCTCGTTCCCCGATGTATCCAGCGGACGCTGGGCGACTCGAGCAGGTGCCGCTGCCAGGACCGGCCCCGGAGTCCATGCAGTCATAACCCTGGTCGCTATTGACCATGGCACTGGCTGCGAACTCCAGCACCGCCTTGTTAGCGATACCAATATCATTGCCATCCACCACATCAATTTTCCACGGGTTCAGGAGTCTCCCGAGATTGACCGGGCCCAGGGTCTCTCCGTAGTTGCTATTGGCCCCGGCGATGTAGAGATGGTTTACCGTAATATCGACATCACGGCCGTCGGTGCTTTTGATCCCGCCAATCCGGAAAATGCGTGCCTGCTCTCCCGAGGCATCCGGCTCATCCGTTCCATGGGAGAATTTGAAATTCTCCAGTACAAGGCCGATCCCGGCTCCATCAATCGAGGACATTTCAGTTTCCGAAAGCCCCTGAAGTTCCGCCTCAACAGGCACTGGGGCGGCCAGAACAGCCGCCATCACCGGAAGGAGCCGCGCGAAAACAGGAAGCTGACTGAAACTCAACCATTTCATACGAAGCTCCTCAGAACAGACCTTTGCCGCGGTCGATGTATTCGGTGCGGTAACGCTGGGTGCCATAGAGCGCCTCGTTGAGATTGACCTCAGTAGCGCCGTTGGGAATATTGAAGAAGGCACCTGATGTGGCCTTGATAAAATCTTCGGGCGTGAAGTCTGTTTTCTTTACATCCTTCAGCCAATCAAGATCTTTGGTCTGGAATGAGATAAAAGCACCGTCGGCCGGCCCGGTGATACGTCGCTCGCCATTGACCTCACCAACCTCTCCTACCGGGAAGCTGTTATAGATATCCAGGTCGAAACAGGAATCTATTCCAAGGACCAGGCAGTCCTCCGCGTAAACATAAATGTCACCGCCTGAACAGCTGAAAAAGGAACAATCCGGAACCTCGATTCGGGAACTCGACCCCCAGCCGATCAGATTCTTTACCGACCAGCGGGTAAAGCCGCTTGCGCCTTCGAGAATGAACCGTTCGCCATCCGGTATACCGATGTATTCCGCTCTTACCGGGTCCAGGGAGCCAATGTTCGGATCGCCCTCCGCACCGTAAACCAGCTCTGCCTTGGTGGATAATGGACTACCGCCTTCGAGTAGAGGGGTGAGGAGCACGATGATTTGGTCAAAAAGGTTACCGCTTGAGCTGGCCTGGCTCAGCCCTTCACCGCGGTCAATGATGTCCACGTTCACATTGCCAGTCAGCGTTTCAATCTTGCCGGACAGGACACCCATGGATTCACCGAAACCCAGTCGGAAGCCGACCACCTCTTCAGTTTGTTCATCGAAGGCAAACTCCAGAAACGGATTCTGGATCAAAAAAGGAACGATTTCCCCCTCGGCATAGGCACTGCCATCGGGCTTTCGCTGTCTCGGAGCTTTGGGATTGGCGTCAAAGTAAGCCTGATTGTTAATGTAACCAAGGGCAAAATCTTCAATATAGACATCCGAAGTGCCCGGTTTCTCACCTTCCCGGTCGTAACGGCCCATTTCCAGCACATCCACATTGGTCTGGATTTCAATGTCCATTCCGAGATTGACCCGGGTATAGGCGGTGTTGTCGTTGGCATCAGGATGGTACTGGCGGTCAACCGATACAAAGGCCTGCCCTGTGACTTCAGACATCTGTCGATCTGAAATCGGGCGCAGTTCGGCGTTGACCCCCGAGGCCAGTAAAGGCAGGAGGAGAAGCGAATAAAATGGTTTACTCATAGTCACATCTCACCGCGGCCGCTTCTTGTTATTGGCGGCTGATTTAAAGATGACTGATGAGCGTCTCTGAGGCTGGCTTGGATTTTTGATGTTGTTTTAGCCAGTTCTTTTACAGAAGTGTAACCTCGGTTACATGTTGTCACTGTGCGCAGCGTCATGGTTTTGGCATTTGCCAAATTTCAGGCAATAAAAAACCCCAGCATCGAGGATGCTGGGGTTTTCGGTATTAGGAGCCTGACGATGACCTACTCTCACATGGGCAACGCCACACTACCATCGGCGCTGGTCTGTTTCACTTCTGAGTTCGGGATGGGATCAGGTGGTTCCAGACCGCTATGGTCGTCAGGCAAAACGGTTGATCACTGGGGGACGAGAAGGAACGGAGTGATGTTGATTTCGTTTGAGCTTACGCTCTGCGTTATCCGCAATTGTCTTGGGTGTTATATAGTCAAGCCGCACGAGCAATTAGTATCGGTTAGCTCAACGCCTCGCAGCGCTTACACACCCGACCTATCAACGTCCTGGTCTTGAACGGCTCTTCAGGGACCTCAAGGGTCCAGGGAGATCTCATCTTGGAAGGGGCTTCCCGCTTAGATGCTTTCAGCGGTTATCCTGTCCGAACATAGCTACCGGGCAATGCGACTGGCGTCACAACCCGAACACCAGAGGTTCGTCCACTCCGGTCCTCTCGTACTAGGAGCAGCTTTCCTCAAATCTCCAACGTCCACGGCAGATAGGGACCGAACTGTCTCACGACGTTCTAAACCCAGCTCGCGTACCACTTTAAATGGCGAACAGCCATACCCTTGGGACCGGCTTCAGCCCCAGGATGTGATGAGCCGACATCGAGGTGCCAAACACCGCCGTCGATGTGAACTCTTGGGCGGTATCAGCCTGTTATCCCCGGAGTACCTTTTATCCGTTGAGCGATGGCCCTTCCATACAGAACCACCGGATCACTATGACCTACTTTCGTACCTGCTCGACGTGTCTGTCTCGCAGTTAAGCGGGCTTGTGCCATTACACTAACCGCATGATGTCCGACCATGCTTAGCCCACCTTTGTGCTCCTCCGTTACGCTTTGGGAGGAGACCGCCCCAGTCAAACTACCCACCACACAGTGTCCTCATCCCCGATAAGGGGACCAAGTTAGAACCTCAAACATGTCAGGCTGGTATTTCAAGGTTGGCTCCATGAGAACTGGCGTTCCCACTTCAAAGCCTCCCAGCTATCCTACACAAACATGCTCAAAGTTCACTGTGAAGCTATAGTAAAGGTTCACGGGGTCTTTCCGTCTAGCCGCGGATACACCGCATCTTCACGGCGATTTCAATTTCACTGAGTCTCGGGTAGAGACAGCGCCCCCATCGTTACGCCATTCGTGCAGGTCGGAACTTACCCGACAAGGAATTTCGCTACCTTAGGACCGTTATAGTTACGGCCGCCGTTTACCGGGGCTTCGATCAAGAGCTTCGCGCAAGCGCTAACCCCATCAATTAACCTTCCGGCACCGGGCAGGCGTCACACCGTATACGTCCACTTTCGTGTTTGCACAGTGCTGTGTTTTTAATAAACAGTCGCAGGGGCCTGGTATCTTCGACTGGCTTCAGCTCCACCCGCAGGGATTTCACTTACCACCAGCGTGCCTTCTCCCGAAGTTACGGCACCATTTTGCCTAGTTCCTTTACCCGAGTTCTCTCAAGCGCCTTGGTATTCTCTACCTGACCACCTGTGTCGGTTTGGGGTACGGTCTCGAATAGCCTGAAGCTTAGAAGATTTTCCTGGAAGCATGGCATCAATGACTTCCCGCTCTAAGAGCAGTCGTCGTCGCGTCTCGAGATTGTGGACCCGGATTTGCCTAAGTCCACTCCCTACTCGCTTAAACCGGGACAACCGTCGCCCGGCTCACCTAGCCTTCTCCGTCTCTCCATCGCAGCTATCCAAGGTACGGGAATATTAACCCGTTTCCCATCGACTACACCTTTCGGTCTCGCCTTAGGGGCCGACTCACCCTGCGCCGATTAGCGTTGCGCAGGAACCCTTGGTCTTCCGGCGTGCGGGTTTTTCACCCGCATTGTCGTTACTCATGTCAGCATTCGCACTTCTGATACCTCCAGCATGCTTCTCAACACACCTTCGCAGGCTTACAGAACGCTCCCCTACCCCGCATACAAAGTATGCAGCCGCAGCTTCGGTGACCAGTTTGAGCCCCGTTACATCTTCCGCGCAGGCCGACTCGACTAGTGAGCTATTACGCTTTCTTTAAAGGATGGCTGCTTCTAAGCCAACCTCCTAGCTGTCTGAGCCTTCCCACATCGTTTCCCACTTAACTGGTACTTGGGGACCTTAGCTGGCGGTCTGGGTTGTTTCCCTCTTCACGACGGACGTTAGCACCCGCCGTGTGTCTCCCGGATAGTACTCACAGGTATTCGGAGTTTGCATCGGGTTGGTAAGTCGGGATGACCCCCTAGCCGAAACAGTGCTCTACCCCCTGTGGTATTCGTCCGAGGCGCTACCTAAATAGCTTTCGGGGAGAACCAGCTATCTCCGGGCTTGATTAGCCTTTCACTCCGATCCACAAGTCATCCCCTGGCTTTTCAACGACAGTGGGTTCGGTCCTCCAGTGCCTGTTACGGCACCTTCAACCTGCTCATGGATAGATCGCCCGGTTTCGGGTCTATGCCCAGCGACTAAATCGCCCTATTCAGACTCGGTTTCCCTACGGCTCCCCTAAACGGTTAACCTCGCCACTGAACATAAGTCGCTGACCCATTATACAAAAGGTACGCCGTCACGGAACAAGTCCGCTCCGACTGCTTGTACGCATACGGTTTCAGGATCTATTTCACTCCCCTCACAGGGGTTCTTTTCGCCTTTCCCTCACGGTACTGGTTCACTATCGGTCAGTCAGGAGTATTTAGCCTTGGAGGATGGTCCCCCCATGTTCAGACAGGATATCACGTGTCCCGTCCTACTCGATTTCACCAGACTCAGGTTTCGGATACGGGGCTATCACCCACTATGGCGGCACTTTCCAGAGCCTTCTCCTACCAGTTGTCTAGCTTAAGGGCTAGTCCCCGTTCGCTCGCCGCTACTTAGGGAATCTCGGTTGATTTCTTTTCCTCGGGGTACTTAGATGTTTCAGTTCCCCCGGTTCGCCTCTTACACCTATGTATTCAGTGCAAGATACCGACCCGAAAGTCGGTGGGTTTCCCCATTCAGAAATGCCCGGATCACAGCTTGTTTGCCAGCTCCCCGAACCTTATCGCAGGCTTCCACGTCTTTCATCGCCTCTGACTGCCAAGGCATCCACCGTATGCGCTTAGTTGCTTGACTATATAACCCCAAGACAACTGTGTTCCATTCATCGACAACCTGGTAAACCAGGGCATCAATAAGTGGAGACAGTTCCTTGAAGCGATATAACAACCACTTCAACGACAACACCGGATAACGCTTGAAATCGTTATCACTCTGATTAATGAATTCCGGAGATAATGGAATTCATCAATCGTGTTCTATCTCGTCCAATTTGTTAAAGAGCAAATCTGACCCAGTGATCAGAAAGAAGGGCTTCGAACTTTTTCATCAAGTTGAAACACTTGTTTCTGCACACTGCTAACCGGAGTTAGTCAGTTATGTAAGCATCGATCGTTCAGGCTTTTGGTGGAGCCAGGCGGGATCGAACCGCCGACCTCCTGCGTGCAAGGCAGGCGCTCTCCCAGCTGAGCTATGGCCCCTCGATCTTCCACACAAGCCAGGTCGTTTAACCTTAGCTATAGAATTGTGTGGATCTAGGCGCTTGCAAGCGTAGCGTGCGAGTCGCACGTGAGCTTGGAAGCAACGACGAGCCACGCAATTCTGGTGGGTCTGGGTGGACTTGAACCACCGACCTCACCCTTATCAGGGGTGCGCTCTAACCACCTGAGCTACAGACCCAAAAACACGGGCCTGCAACGACCCATCTGCTCTCTTTATTCAGCTAACCAAGTAATTCGTGTGGACTCTGACCGAAGCATTCGGCTTCGTTTAAGGAGGTGATCCAGCCGCAGGTTCCCCTACGGCTACCTTGTTACGACTTCACCCCAGTCATGAACCACACCGTGGTGATCGTCCTCCCGAAGGTTAGACTAACCACTTCTGGTGCAATCCACTCCCATGGTGTGACGGGCGGTGTGTACAAGGCCCGGGAACGTATTCACCGTGACATTCTGATTCACGATTACTAGCGATTCCGACTTCACGCAGTCGAGTTGCAGACTGCGATCCGGACTACGATGCGTTTTGTGAGATTGGCTCCCCCTCGCGGGTTTGCAGCCCTCTGTGCGCACCATTGTAGCACGTGTGTAGCCCTGGCCGTAAGGGCCATGATGACCTGACGTCATCCCCACCTTCCTCCGGTTTGTCACCGGCAGTCTCCCTAGAGTTCTCAGCCGAACTGCTAGCAACTAGGGATAGGGGTTGCGCTCGTTACGGGACTTAACCCAACATCTCACGACACGAGCTGACGACGGCCATGCAGCACCTGTGTCAGAGTTCCCGAAGGCACCAATCCATCTCTGGAAAGTTCTCTGCATGTCAAGGCCAGGTAAGGTTCTTCGCGTTGCGTCGAATTAAACCACATGCTCCACCGCTTGTGCGGGCCCCCGTCAATTCATTTGAGTTTTAACCTTGCGGCCGTACTCCCCAGGCGGTCTACTTAGTGCGTTAGCTGCGCCACTAAGACTTCAAGAGTCCCAACGGCTAGTAGACATCGTTTACGGCGTGGACTACCAGGGTATCTAATCCTGTTTGCTCCCCACGCTTTCGCACCTCAGTGTCAGTATTGGTCCAGGTAGCCGCCTTCGCCACTGGTGTTCCTTCCTATATCTACGCATTTCACCGCTACACAGGAAATTCCACTACCCTCTACCATACTCTAGCCTGACAGTTCGAAATGCCGTTCCCAGGTTAAGCCCGGGGCTTTCACATCTCGCTTATCAAACCACCTACGCGCGCTTTACGCCCAGTAATTCCGATTAACGCTTGCACCCTCCGTATTACCGCGGCTGCTGGCACGGAGTTAGCCGGTGCTTCTTCTGTGAGTAACGTCAAGCCCTACGAGTATTAGTCGCAGAGTTTTCCTCCTCACTGAAAGTGCTTTACAACCCGAAAGCCTTCTTCACACACGCGGCATGGCTGGATCAGGGTTGCCCCCATTGTCCAATATTCCCCACTGCTGCCTCCCGTAGGAGTTCGGGCCGTGTCTCAGTCCCGATGTGGCTGATCATCCTCTCAGACCAGCTACGGATCGTCGCCTTGGTAGGCCTTTACCCCACCAACTAGCTAATCCGACATAGGCACATCCAATAGCGCAAGGTCCGAAGATCCCCTGCTTTCCCCCGAAGGGCGTACGCGGTATTAATCCGGGTTTCCCCGGGCTATCCCCCACTACTGGGCAGTTTCCTATGCATTACTCACCCGTCCGCCGCTCGTCAGCGGGGTGCAAGCACCCCCTGTTACCGCTCGACTTGCATGTGTTAAGCCTGCCGCCAGCGTTCAATCTGAGCCATGATCAAACTCTTCAGTTTAAATCATACAAGAATCCGAAGATTCTCTATTCTTGCTCAAGACAAAACTCAATTTCGACGAGTCACTGTCCTGATATTTCATATCCGAAATACCTCGGCCAGCGCCCACACGAATTACTTGGTCAACTTTTTAAAGAGCGTTTGAGCTGTTGCTCAATCAAGGCCGCGTATTCTACATCGTAGCGCCGCCTTGTCAACCGTTTATTTTTCTATGTTTTCCGTCTCCGGAAAGCGCCGAAAAATGACCCGGCTTACTGCTTGTTTCGAGGCGCGCATTCTACAGCGAATCGCTTGCCTGTCAACTGCTTTCTGAAGAATTTTGAAACTCATTTTCTTCAGCGCTTTCAAACAGTTATCTTTCGATTTCTGAGCCGCCTCAGCGGTGCTCCCCTCGAAAGAGATGCGCATTCTACAGACCTGCCCGTGGGTGTCAACGGCGATTCTGAAAAAAACTCAAAATCGCCCAAAATCGATCAGACAGTAATCAGAACCCGGGCGATCTTCTTCTTGCCAGCCTGGATGACGCAATCATCGCCTTCCACAAACATCCGGTCGCCCTCGAATTTCTGGCCATCGACAAATACCGCACCACGCCCCAGGACATCCCGGGCTGCCGCGCCGTTCTTTACCAAACCGGCCAGGCGAAGCACCGCCGCCATCGGGATCTCGGACTGCCCCTCCAAAGGCACCTCAACAGTTGGGACATTGTCCGGGATCTCGCCGAGCGCCACCCGGTTACCCGCCGACTTGTGAGCGGTCCGGGCCGCCTCTTCATCATGGAAGCGGGTAATAATCTCTTCCGCGAGCAGCTTTTTATAATCCTGGGGGGTTTGCACCACCAGCAACCGCCTTACGGAACTCGTCTACCTCGGCAAGCGGCCGGAAGCTCAGCAGTTCAAAGTAACGCCAGAGGAGATCATCCGGCATAGAGAGCAGCTTGGTGTACATTTCGCCAGGCGAGTCGTTGACGCCGACATAGTTCCCCAGAGACTTGGACATCTTCTGGACACCATCGAGCCCTTCCAGAATTGGCATGGTGAGGATCACCTGGGGCGACTGGCCGTAATGCTTCTGCAGAATGCGCCCCATCAGGAGATTAAACTTCTGGTCGGTACCGCCCAGCTCAACATCCGCCTCCATGGCCACGGAGTCATACCCCTGGACCAGAGGGTAGAGAAACTCGTGAATCGCAATCGCCTGCTCGGCACGGTAGCGCTTGGTGAAGTCATCCCGCTCCAGCATGCGCGCAACGGTGTATTGTCCCGCCAGCTTGATCATATCGGCGGCGCTCATCTTACCCATCCAGTCGGAATTGAACATGACGCGCGTTTTCGCGGGATCAAGAATCTTGAACACCTGCTCTTTATAGCTGACCGCGTTCTCGGCGACCTGCTGCTCTGTTAGAGGAGGACGCGTGGCGCTTTTCCCGGTGGGATCACCGATCATTCCGGTGAAATCTCCAATCAGAAACATCACCTCGTGACCAAGATCCTGAAACTGCCGCAGCTTGTTAATAAGAACGGTGTGCCCAAGATGAAGGTCCGGCGCAGTGGGGTCGAAACCCGCCTTAATCCGCAGCGGACGACCTTCCTTCAATTTTTCGATGAGCTCATCTTCCGGAATGAGTTCGTCTACGCCTCGCTTGATTATCGCCAACGCTTCATCAATGGATGCCATGAACAACACGTCCCCGCTTTGATCTTGGAAAGATTCTGTCAGTTACAGAGTTCAACAAAAGAAATCTGTGAGTTACCTGTTCCCCTGCTACAGTATGCTGACCAGAATTTGACCAACACCGACTTTGCAGGGCGGCGTATTATAACAACGCTGTCAAAAGAAATCCGGAGGATGGAGCAGCAACCGTAATGTTCCACGCTGTCCCGCATGCATTTTATACGGTAATCTGTTGGACTATACTTGAACAACAGCTTTAATTAGGTAGTACAAGCTGCCGTAATACCGATTAAAACGGGTGCGATACGTGCTGAAAATGTTTCCTAAAACTCACATTACCATTGCTGCCGCGGCTACTGTTGTTGTTACCGCTGCCATTCTCATGAGCCCCAGCAGCAACGTTGAAGCCAAACGGATGTCCTATGCCCTGGACCTGGAGCAAGGCACCGTTTCCGAAACCGGCGCAGCGCCTGAGCAAGCAATGCCGACAGAGGCTCCCGTAGCGGACACCCAGCCGAAAGCGCCTGAATCCGATGTCGCGACAGAGGCCACTCAGCAGGCGAGCGTTTCCGCTCCCGAGCAACCTGTCGCTCCGAAGTTGCCGGAACTCGAATGGCAAACCTTCGCAATCAAGTCTGGTGACACGCTCTCCTCTCTGTTCAAGAAAGCTGGCTTTAATGACGGCATCATGCTCTCGGTTATTCATGGCGACGGTGAGGCCGAAAAACTCCAGCGCCTGTACGCCGGCGAAACCATTCGCTTTGCGACAACCGAAGAAGGTGGGCTTGCGGCCATCGACTTGCAGAGAAACCGCCTGGAAACCCTGAAGATTACCAAAGAAGGCGAGAGCTTTACCGGCGAAACCGAAGTTCGCAAACCGGAAGCGCGGCCAGCCTTTGCATCAGGCACCATTGACGGCTCCCTCTATCTGGCTGCGCGCGAAGCGGGCCTTAACGACAGCCTGACCATGGAGCTGGCAGGCATCTTCGGCTGGGATATCGACTTTGTTTACGACGTCCGGAAGGGCGACCAGTTCGAAGTGGTTTACGAAGAACTCTACCTTGACGGCGAAAAGTTCGACACGGGCCGGATCCTGTCTGCACGATTCGTTAACCGCGGCGAAGAAAACCTCGCACTGCTTTATACCGACAGCAATGGCGACAGCGATTACTACGCTCCCGATGGCAAAAGCATGCGCAAGGCATTCCTGCGAACCCCCATCAATGCCCGGATTTCTTCTCCGTTCAACCTTCAGCGCCGCCATCCCGTTCTGGACGTAGTACGTCCGCATGAAGGCACCGATTACGCAGCGCCTCCCGGAACTCCGATCAAGGCGGCAGGTTCCGGTCGGGTGAAATTCGCAGGCTGGAAAGGTGGTTACGGACGAACTGTCATCCTCCAGCACGGCGACAACATCACCACGCTGTATGCACACATGAGCCGCCTGGGTAAAGGCATCAAGAATGGCACCCGAGTCAAGCAGGGCCAAACCATCGGGCATGTTGGTTCATCGGGCATGGTTACCGGACCTCACCTGCACTACGAGTTCAGGCTGAACGGGTCGCCGCGCAACTCCCGCACGGTCAAGTTGCCGGACGCCAAGCCCATTCCGTCTTCCGAGATGGCCCGATTCAAACAATTCACCGAACAGCGAATCGCGCAGTTTGACGTGTTCCGCGAGAGCTATCAGCAACTCGCACTGGCTTCAGACGACTGAGAAACAAATGGAAGCCTGGATTGGATTGATGTCAGGCACCAGCATGGATGGCATTGATGCCGTGCTGGTGTCTTTCAATCACAGCGCCGTAAAGATCCACGCATCGCACACGATCCCCTACCCCGATCAGATTCGCCACCGACTCATTGCCGCCAGCCAGAACCAGGCCGAACCCGACGAAATCGGCGAACTGGATACTCTGGTCGGTCATCTGTTTGCCCAGGCCGCGGACGCGGTCATCCAAAGATCGGAATTCGATCGGGCGAAGATTCGGGGCATTGGCAGCCATGGACAAACCATTCGACACCAGCCGTCTGGCACCGCACCTTTCTCCATACAGATCGGCAACCCTTGCGTGCTGTCCGAAGCCACCAACATCACAACAGTTGCGGACTTCCGACGACGGGACATGGCCGCCGGAGGCCAGGGCGCACCGCTGGTCCCGGCCTTCCACAAGGCCTTTTTCAGCTCAGATGAGGAGAACCGCTGCATTCTCAACCTCGGGGGAATCGCCAACATTACCTGGCTCCCCGCCAGTGACGAGATACCGGCAACCGGTTTTGACACGGGCCCTGCCAATGCGCTGATGGATGCCTGGTGCCTCGACCAGACCGGGCTGCCTTTCGACAGCGACGGTCATTGGGCCATGGAGGGTTCGATTAACCAGGAACTTCTTGATGACATGCTCTCCGATGCCTATTTCTCGAAGGCACCCCCGAAAAGCACGGGCAAAGAGCGGTTCAATCTTGATTGGGTAAAAACACTGGTAAGCCGCCACCGGGACATTCCAGCCGAAGATATTCAGAGGACCCTGCTGGAATTAACCGTCAAAAGCGTCGTGCAGCAACTGCCCGAGATCTCAGATCTCAGGATTTACGTGTGTGGTGGCGGGGCACGCAATCCGCTGCTGATGGAGGCGTTCGCCAAAGCGCTTCCCGGCGTTTCGCTTTCACTCACAACGGAGCTGGGATTAGACCCTCAACTGGTGGAGCCTGTCGCCTTTGCCTGGCTGGCAAAGCAGGCACTGGAAGGAAAGCCCGGCAATCTGCCGGACGTGACCGGAGCAGCTGGCCCTCGTATTCTGGGTGCCATTTACCCGGCCTGAAAACCACGGCCAATCAGATGGAGAAGGAGCTACCACACCCGCAAGTGGAGCTGGCATTGGGGTTCTGAACCACGAACTGTGAGCCCTGCAGGCCTTCCTGATAATCAATGGTAGCGCCCACCAGATACTGGTAACTCATCGGATCCACCAGAAGAGAAACGCCATCACGCTCGATCACGGTGTCTTCCTCATCCTGGCTTTCATCAAACGAGAAGCCGTACTGAAATCCGGAGCAGCCCCCGCCCGTCACAAAGACGCGGAGTTTGAGCTCGGGATTTTCTTCTTCCTCGATCAACTCACGTACTTTGGCAACGGCACTGTCACTGAAGAACAGCGGTGTAGCTATTTGTTGCTGAACTGCGCTCAAGTTCGCCTCCGGATAATTATGAACAACTCAGGCGATTATGGTATTCCTGACTAAAACAATCAACTATTCGGACTTTCCACCATCGTCCGCACCGCTGGGCTCCCCTGCCGAATCGCCAGCGGAAGCCTGCTTTTCACCGGACACGGCGGCTTTGGAATCCTGAGAGAGCAACCCTACCGGCTCCCGCTGATGCACCAGATTTCCGTTTACAGACGCCCCCATCGCCATTTCAATGAGGTTGTAGTAAACGCTTCCATTGATAGAGGCTTTTTCCGCCAGTTCAAGATGTGCCGAGGCGTAGACATCACCATTCACGGTTCCGTTGATAATGACGTGCGGCGCATTGATATCACCCGTCACTTCGCCAACTTCTGAAATCCTCAGTACCGCGTCGGTGCCCTCATCGGCAACGACCTTACCTCGAATCCGGCCATCCACGTGAAGCCCACCGCTGAAATGCACATCGCCTTCAACCGTCGTACGGGAAGAGATCAGGGTGTCAAAATGGCCCGTGGGCCGGCGCGGCTTCTGCTTTTTCTTGCCAAGCATGTCAGTTCTCCGTTAAATCGTCCCAGTTAAAGGTGCGCTCGGCTTGCGAGGATTTTTTTCCCTCTGCCTGGGCAACCACCTGGATCTCAAGCGGCTCAAATTGTTCCGGCAGTTTCAGGGAGCCTTCGACATCCTGAAAGTACCGGAAACGGAATTTCACACCGAGATCGGCTATGTCCTCCGAGAGATCACGCAAGGCGATGACCTCTTTTTCCTCATCCCGCAAACCAATGACATTGACTGCCACCACACCGGAAATGTAGCTCTTGTTGTTGCCAACCTGGGTCAGCACCAACTTGAAGTCATAACTGTCCTGATTGCGAGCCCGAACCAGTGAAAAGCTGTCTACCTGAAGCCCCTTGCTGGTTTCCGACGGAGCCATGATGTTTTTATAGAAAGTCAGGTCCGATTGCAGTGACACAATGCGGGTTTCCAGATCCACAATGGTTTTTCGCGCCTGGTTCAGGGCCTGCTCGTCAATCGCCTGCCCACGCTCAAGATTGATCAGCTGCTGCCGAGCCTTGCGATAATCATCCCTGAGCTTCTCGACCTCGTTTTCCAGCACCTGGTTCGACTCCTCGGCACTGGAAAAACGGAACCCGCCCTGGGCGAGCCCGGCGGCATACCCCACGACCGCAGCTACCACGGTAAAAACCAGAAGGATGGCGGTTCTGCGCAGGCGATAACCCGGTCGATGCCGGATGACCACATACTCTTCAGCCGGCTTTCGCTGTTCGCTCACAATATTCCCTTGGGTATCAAGGCAAAAGCGCCGGGGCCTCAAGCCCCATGGTTTCTTTCAGGCCAAACATGATGTTCATATTCTGGACCGCCTGCCCGGCCGCACCTTTCACCAGGTTATCAATGACGGAAGAAACAATAACAATGTTGCTCTGTTCCTGCCTGTGCAGTGCCATGCGACACTGGTTCGCCCCACGCACGCTCCGGGTTTCCGGATGGCTGCCGAAAGGCATCACATCGACAAAAGGCTCGTCATCAAAACGCTGCTCGAACAGGGCCTGGAGCCGATCAAAGTCCGCCGGATTCTTCAGCTCGGCGTAGAGCGTCGCCTCGATGCCGCGGATCATCGGAATCAGGTGGGGCACGAACGTCACACCCACATCCCCGCCAGCAGCACCGCACAAACCCTGGCGGATTTCCGGCAGATGACGATGCCCCGAGGCGCCGTAGGCCTTGAAGCTTTCACCGATCTCCCCGTGGAGCATGCCGATCTTGCCCTGCCTGCCCGCGCCGCTGGCGCCGGATTTGGCGTCGGCGATCAGGCGCTTTGGATCCACCAGTCCCTGCTCCAGCAACGGGAGGAATCCCAGCTGAACTGCAGTCGGATAGCAACCCGGATTGGCCACCAGTTGAGCATTGCGGATTTCATCGCGCACCACTTCCGGCAAACCGTAAACCGCCTTCTCCGCCCATTCCGGGCTCTCATGGGCCATGCCATACCAGTTGGCCCAGACATCCAGATCCTTAAGACGGAAATCGGCGGACAGATCCACTACACGTACGCCGGCGGACATCAGTTCCGGCACCATCCTCATGGCCACGCCATGGGGCGTGGCGAAGAACACCAGATCGCAGGCCCCAAGCACATTGACGTCCGGCTCTGAGAACGCGAGGTCGTAATGGCCTCGCAAATTAGGGTACATCTCCGCAACCGGCATACCCGCCTCGGAACGGGAGGTAATGCAACTGACCGAAACTTCAGGGTGAACCGCAAGAATTCTCAGCAGTTCCACACCGGTGTAGCCGGTGCCACCAACGATGCCTACTTTAATCACCATTTTCTCCAGCGACGTCGTATCAGAATTAAGAGCTTTAACGCCGTAGTCTACCATGATAAACCAATGACTTATTGCAGCCCTCAGGGCGACCGTTACAATGTTGTCAGAATCCTTCTGGCAGTCCATTCAAATCCACCGGAACTCTGGCCTCATGCAGAAAATCTGGCACCAGATTACCGAGCATCTGATTCCTGTTTTCCGGCGCCGACTCTCCGGTGTTGATGCTTTGCCGCAACTGGCCGTGCTTGGCCTGCTGTCCGGTTTGATAACCGGGGGCGTGATCCTGGTTTTTCGGCTGGCTATCGAATGGCCGCTCGAGCATTTCCTGCCCGGGGATGGCTCCGAATCCTTCGAACAACTGGACCTAATTACCCGCGGGCTCCTGCCCCTGGCTGGCGCCCTCGGTCTGGGGCTGCTGATGCATCGTCTGGCCACCCATGACCGCAAGGTCGGGATTGTGCATGTGATGGAGCGCCTGAACTACCACCAGGGCTACATTTCCATGCGCAGCGCGATCGTGCAGTTCATCTCGGGCGTTGCCACCGTGGTCAGTGGTCAGTCGGCGGGTCGTGAGGGGCCTGCCGTGCACCTGGGAGCGGCTTTTTCCAGCCTGATGGGCCAGTGGATGCGGCTTCCGAACAACAGCATCCGGACACTGGTGGCCTGCGGTTGTGCGGCCGCCATCTCAGCCTCTTTCAACACGCCGATCTCCGGCGTCATCTTCGCCATGGAAGTGGTGATGATGGAATACACCATTGCGGGTTTTACACCGATCATCCTGGCCTCTGTCAGTGCTGCCATCGTTACCCAGGCGGTCTATGGCACAGAACCGGCCTTTAACGTGCCGGCGCTGACCATGAACTCGCTAACGGAAATCCCCTGGATACTCGCCATAGCGGTGATTATCGGCATTTCGGCCGCGCTGTTTATCCAGCTGGTTGACACTATGGGCAAGCATCACCATCGCCCCGTTCTGTTGCGCATCACGTTTGCGGGTCTTCTGATGGTGCCATTCGCCATTTTTATTCCAGAAACCATGGGTATCGGTTACGACACCGTCAACGAAACCATCAACGGCGAACTCGGGTTCTGGCTCCTGCTCGGAGCCGGCGCCGCCAAACTGGTGATTACATCGCTCTCCATCGGGCTGGGCATGCCAAGTGGCGTGATTGGCCCCACCCTGTTTATGGGGGCAACCCTGGGCGGCGCCATGGGGCTGATTGGCGCCCAGATCATGCCGGAGCAAGCTTCCTCTGTTGGCTTCTACGCCATGCTCGGCATGGGAGCCATGATGGGCGCCGTACTGCAGGCGCCACTCGCGGCCCTGATGGCATTGATGGAGCTCACGCGTAACCCCAACATCATCCTCCCGGGCATGCTGATCATCACCACCTCGAGCCTGGTGACCAGCGAGGCGTTCGGGAAGAGGTCACTGTTCCTGACCATTCTCAAGAACCAGGGGCTTAGCTATCAGAATTCCCCGGTGATTCAGGCGCTGAGGCGGGTATCGGTTGGCGCAATCATGGATCGCAGTATATTGCGCACCGAACGGCACCTGACAGTGGAAGAAGCGCGGAAAGTACTGAAATCCGAGCCAAAGTGGCTGGTGGTTGAGGGCAGCAGCGGGCCGACCGCCCTGTTGCCGGCCGTGGATCTCGCCCGATATCTGGAGGACACCGAAAAGCTGGTGTCCGAGGAAGAGATCGAACCGCCCGAGTCCATTGACCTGATGGACATACCTGCGAACCGTCGCGACGTGGCCCCCGTGCAATACCAGGCCACCCTGGAGGAGGCATTAAACGAGTTCGATGCAACCAATGCCGAGGCCCTCTACGTACAACGTCACGTCGCGCCAATGATCCAGCGGGTATACGGCGTGGTGCTGAAAGCCGATATCGAGAGTTACTACCAATACCGACGGAGCTGACGAATGCTGTGGGTGAAAGCCTTCCATATTATTTCACTGGTGTGCTGGTTCGCCGGCATTTTCTATCTGCCCAGACTGTTCGTCTACCACGCGGCCTGCGAGGACGAGCCCGGTCGTGAACGCTTCAAGATCATGGAGCGCAAGCTTTACCGGGGCATTACCACCCCTTCAATGGTCGCCACCGTCGTCTTCGGTGTCTGGCTGATCAGTTACAATGCCTCCGGCTATTTCAGCCAGGGCTGGATGCATGCCAAGCTGTTTCTGGTGGCCATTCTGATCGTTTACCATTTCTATTGCGGGCACCTTGTAAAGGTCTTCCGGGACGACCGGAACACCAGAAGCCACGTATTCTACCGGTGGTTCAACGAACTGCCGGTGCTGATTCTTCTGGCCGTTGTAATCCTGGCTGTTGTCAAACCGTTTTGAGGAGCTGAGTCATCAAACGCTACACCCGACCACAGGTTCTGATTCTTTCCGGCCTTGATCCGTCCGGCGGCGCCGGCATTCAGGCCGACATCCAGGCCGTCACCTCCCTTGGCTGCCATCCCTTGCCGGTTCTTACCTGCCTCACCGTGCAGGACACCCGTAACGTGTATGGCGCCGAGCCCGTATCGGCTGACCTGATCCGAAAACAACTCCAGTGTCTCGCCGATGATTCCCCGATTCATGCCATCAAAACCGGTGCCCTGGGCAATGCTGCGGTGGTGGATGTGCTCGTGGATTTCATCCGTGAACATCCGGGCATTCCCGTGATCACCGACCCGGTGATCAAGGCCGCAGGCGGCGGTGATCTGGCCGACGACGAACTGGTCAGCGCGATGAAGGAGAAGCTCTTTCCCGTGGCTGAAATGATCACGCCCAATGGCGTTGAACTGGCCATGCTCGGCAACAGTGAGGACGCCGATCAGGCCGCCGACAATCTGCTGAAGGGCGGCTGCGAATCCGTCCTGGCCACTGGTGGACACGGCACCGGCATTCACATTATCAACACGCTCTATAACCACGCCCCGGAGCCCATGCGCTGGGAAATTGAACGAATCGGTGGTGAGTACCATGGCACCGGCTGCACCCTGGCAGCGGCCATTTCTGCCGGCAGGGCCTCCGGGCTGTCGCCCCGAGCCGCCATTTCCCAGGCCCAGAACTACGTTCATCGCGCCATACTCCACGCCCTGGAAGTCGGTAAAGGCCAGCCGGTGCCGGATCGAGGTATTCTGTGGGAGCGATGAGTAAAGGGCTGCGCCCGGGGCTCTACGCCATTACCGACAGCGTACTGACACCACCCGAAACACTGATCGAATCGGTTGAGGCTGCGCTTCGGGGCGGCGCGGTCATGGTACAATATCGCGAAAAGAGCGTGCCGATGGCTGAACGGATTTCCCAGGCGGTCAGTTTGCAGGCTTTATGCCGAAATGCGGGCGTTCCGTTGCTGATCAACGACGATCCCGATCTCGCAAAACGGGTCGGGGCTGCCGGGGTACACATGGGTCAGACGGACGGCTCAGTGGCAGCGGCCCGCCGCCTTCTCGGTGATGAGGCCATAATCGGCATAACCTGTCACGCCGATCTCGCACTTGCACAGGCTGCTCTGGGGGCGGGCGCGGACTATCTGGCGTTCGGGCGATTTTATACGTCGTCGACCAAACCCGGCGCCCCCGCAGCGCCTCCCGGTGTTCTGACCGACGCAAAGCGTTTCGGCCTCCCGATCACCGCCATCGGCGGGGTAACCACAGACAACGGCGAACCTCTTATCCGTGCCGGGGCCGACATGCTCGCCGTGGTAGGCGGCCTTTTTGGCGGCGACACACATGACATTGAGATGCGAGCCAAAGCGTTCGAGCGCCTGTTCGCAAGCCATCATCCACTTTTTTCACTTCCGGAATAACAGGAGCCCAGATCCATGACGCACTCCGAAACCCTGTTCGAGCAGGCCCAGAAATACATCCCCGGTGGCGTGAATTCTCCGGTCCGGGCCTTTCGAGGCGTTGGCGGCACGCCGATTTTCTTCAAGCACGCCCAGGGCGCCTATCTTTACGACGAAGACGATCAGCGCTACATCGATTACATCGGTTCCTGGGGCCCCATGATTCTTGGCCACGGTGACCAACGCATCAAAGACGCCCTGCATGCGCAGGTTGATCTGGGCGTTGGCTATGGTGCGCCGACCGCCCTCGAAACCGAGATGGCCAAGAAGGTGTGCGAACTGATGCCATCCATCGAACTGGTCCGCATGGTGAATTCAGGTACCGAGGCCACCATGAGCACTGTCCGCCTGGCGAGGGGCTACACCGGTCGCGACAAGATCGTGAAGTTCGAGGGCTGCTACCACGGCCACGTGGATTCACTGTTGGTCAAAGCGGGCTCCGGCGCCCTCACCCTGGGCGTGCCGAATTCCCCGGGCATCCCTGCCAGCCTGGCTGAGCACACCATCACGCTGACCTACAACGACATCGACAGCGTTCGCGAATGCTTCAGGGAGATGGGCGACCAGATCGCCGCGATTATCGTAGAGCCGGTCGCTGGCAATATGAACTGCATTCCACCGGTCCCCGGCTTCCTAGAGGGGTTGCGGGAAGTGTGCGACGAGCACGGCACCGTGCTGATCTTTGACGAAGTAATGACCGGGTTCCGGGTTTCCCTCGGCGGCGCGCAGGGGCTGTATGGCGTAACCCCGGACCTCACCGCACTGGGCAAGGTGATTGGTGGCGGACTTCCGGTCGGCGCCTTTGGCGGCAAACGGGAAATCATGGAACACATCTCACCATTGGGACCGGTTTACCAGGCAGGCACCCTGAGCGGTAACCCCCTGGCCATGTGCGCCGGCCTGACGACACTGAACGCAATTTCCGAGCCCGGTTTCCACGACCGGCTGACCGAGAAAACCAATGCCGTTCGCGACGGCCTGAAAGAAGCCGCTGACGCCACTGGCATCCCGCTGACGGTCCAGAGTGCCGGGGCCATGTTCGGATTCTTCTTTACCGAGGAAAGCTCTGTTACCCGCTTTGACCAGGTGATGGGCTGTGATGTCGAACGCTTCAAGAAGTTCTTCCAGGGCATGCTTAAAGAAGGCGTATACCTGGCACCATCCGCCTTTGAGGCTGGCTTTACGACAGCGGCACTGTCCGAACAGGACATCGCCGATACGGTAGCGGCGGCCAAAAAGGTCATGGCCACGCTCTGATACTTCCGCTGTCCCCATCGCTGCCCCGCAGAACATGTCCTGCGGGGCCACCGATGTGATGAGCATCACATTTCCACGGCGAACACCCCTGCCTGGCCTCTTGTGCCGTTGACTTACCATCCAGCCTGATCAAATGTTGATCTAATCTCTACCGAGATGCTCTGACGGCACCAATCTAACAAACACAAAAATCAAGTCAGCGCACGGAAGCACTCGGTCTGCCTACAGGTAGATGCAGTACGAGCAGGAAGTCTCTGGAGCAACCCGTTAGGTTGAGCCGCAGTTTGAATAACAAACACAACATCAAACTGTAGGAACGACAATGAAACTCTGGATCCAAGCAATGGCCCTGGCCCTGACTGTGGCCTGGTCGGCCCCCTCCGCCGCCTGGTGGTGGGACTCTACCCCTTCAAACTATACGGACACTCGCTACCCGGTTGTGCTGGTGCATGGCATGTTCGGCTTTGATTCGATTGCCGGCGTGGACTACTGGTACGGCGTCGCCGAGGATCTCCGCAAATACGGCGCCGATGTCTACACCACTCAGGTGCCCGCCCTGGACAGCACCATTGCTCGCGGTGAAGCGCTTCTGCCGCAGGTACAGGCGATCGCCGCGGTGCACGGCAAGGTCAATCTGATTGGCCACAGCCACGGGGGCCCCACGGCCCGTTACATCGCCAGGGTGCGGCCGGATCTGGTCGCCTCAGTGACGTCCGTCGGCTCGCCCCATAAAGGCTCGCCGGTCGCCGACCTTATCTACGGATCCCCTGCCGAAAGCCTGGCGGCCAGTCTGGGGAATGCATTGGGCGGGCTTATCGATCTGCTGTCCGGTGGCGGTTATAACCAGGACCTGCGGTCAAGCCTGGAATCCCTCACCACTCAGGGCAGCGCCGAATTCAACAACTTTGCCCCTGCCGGGATTCCAACCACCGCTTGCGGTGAAGGCGCCTACTCGGCAAATGGTGTCCGCTTCTACTCCTGGGGTGGCACCGGTGTTCTGACCAACGTACTGGATCCGTCCGACGCGTTGTTGGGAACCACCAGCCTCGCCTTCGGCTTCAGCCAGAACGACGGTCTAGTAGGCCGCTGCAGCAGCCGGTTTGGCAAGGTTATCCGGGATAATTACTTCATGAACCATCTGGATGAAGTGAATCAGGCGTTGGGCCTGCATAGCCTCTTCGAAACTGATCCAAAAGCGGTTTTCAAGCAACACGCCAACCGACTGAGAAACGCAGGACTGTAACGGGTAGCCGGCCTTCTGGCCTTGCCATGCAGAGCTAGAAGGCCCCTTCCAGGGTGAACATCAGCGTCTGGCGCTGATAGTCATACTGCGACAGACTGCTTCTGTTATCCCGAACCAGCCACTCCCCCCGGGCCAGCCAACGGCTGTCCAGGGACTTCTCCACCAGCAACCCGATCTCGAGGCGGTTATCTGTTCTGCGACCGCTCTCGCCTTCCCCGGACACCAACTGATGGGCGTCCCGGTATCGACTGTGGCGAACAGAGCCCGTTGTTCCGAATACGATATCTGGCCGCCAGCGGTAGCGACCGGCAAACTCCAGTGTGTGGTGGGTAGGTGAGACACTGATAAACTCACTGGTTGTTTGCAGATCCCGCCGGTCATTGATTTCCAGTGAGTAGTCGCCGTCCAATCGCCAGGGTCCCAGGTACTTCCGCGCATGAACGCGTGCCCGATACCACTGTCCGTCATAGGCCTCGAAGCCTGAACCACCATTCACGGTAGCCGCCGCCAGGGCGATTCCGCACTGATCCGGGGCTACGGGTAGCGAACACTCACGCCAACGATAAAACCCCTCGATGCCGTATCGGGTTTCAAGGGATTCGCTGCCAAACCAGGACTTCACCAACGACACCAGAGCGCCGCGTTCACCTGCAGCGAGGGTCTCAGACCAGGCCAGTCGTCCCTGCAACACCTGAGTGTCGTACTCGTCATCGGACGGATGTTCCCGGGAATAGGCGGCAGCATCGAGGGCAAGCCGTGAGCGGGTACCGACTGGCCGCTCGTAGGTTCCGGCAGCCAGCGCTTCGAGGAACACCCCACCTTCACTCGACGCCGTATCCTCGGGCAGGCCAGCAATATTGGAATCGTAACCGCCAGAGATACCCAGATAGCCGCGAATGGAGGGCTGGCGGGCCAACCGGGGCGATCCACCATCCAGTTTATTCAGTTGCGCTCGGGCCAGTGCCCGGATTTTATCCGGAGCGCTCTCGGCCGAGGCCTGCTCGAACCAGCGACGGGCTTCGGCAGACTCCTCCGTGGCAAGCGCGACCAGACCGAGGTTATAACGCGCCAGGGCGCCATTGGAGCCGTCGAGCAAGGAACGGAAGGCAGATTCAGCGGCGCCATAATCGCCCAGCTGATAGCAGACAACACCGAGGTTATAGAAAAGCGAGGGAGATCTCAGGCCAGCATCAACGGCTCTCTGGAAGCGCTGTTTCGCGGCGTTCAGGTCTCCTGCTTCAAAGGCTTCAACGCCGGCACGGAAATCCTCCATGCCGGCTTTCGTTTCAGCCGCCTGAAGAATCATCGTGGGCATTAACAACAGGATCAGGGACAGGGCGCGCCAAAATACCAGCAAACAGGTTTCTCCGGATTAATCCACGCGGGGCAGGTCCGGTTATGTATCCGGTTTCAGCGATCCAGCCCTGGTGCATCCGGCAGCTCTGGGCGTTCCGGCCGCTCCGGTAACTCAGGCTTACCCTTGATCAGCTCCCGGGATTGCCTGGCTTTTTCGGACATGGACTCACCAAACTCGCGCCCCCTTTCTCGGGCTTCACTCGCCGCATCCAGCCCGCGAGAGCCAGACTCACCCGGATTCTCGGGTTTTTCGACAGCGCGGGGCAACTCGATTTCCCGCACGACCGAATCGGTGAGTTCTGCGTCGTCAGTCACCATGCGCATGGTAACATCCAGATCATCATTAGCCAGTGTTGTCGCCGGGACCCAAAACCCCAACATCAGCAATCCGACCAGCCTGGCACTCAATACGAACCTGCAACCTGTCATGATTCGGGATCCTCGACCGAGCGTTGTGGATATTCGGGAATCGGGGCCCGAAAGGTTTTCTGGCGATCTCCGGTGTCCAGTCGGGCCACCAACTCACCGGCACCGGGAAAGAGGAGCTTCAGGGGCAGCGACAAAACGTTCTCCCCGGCATTCAGGCTCACCTGCCAGCTAAGCTCCCGATGCCCTGGCCAGGAAGCCAGTTCCACATTCGGTGGCAGCTCAAGGGTAAGCGTAACGTTTTCCAGAGCCTCACCCGAACGGAAGGCAAGGCGCACGGTTTTCTCAACAGGTTCGGCAATCCCGTTTGCCGACTCTTCAGCGGCACTCTCCGAGGACGCCGAGGACACGACAACAGGCTGGGCGCTGTCAGTCACATCATCGGGCTGGAACAGAAAGCCCAGGCCGATACCCAGGGCAAGAGCCGCCGCAATGGCGCCACCCAGTGCCCCGTGACTCCATCCGGACTCCGGTTTGGCTTCGCCTCGGGCAGAGGACAAAACACGGCTGTGAAAATCAGGGGAAGGCCCAGGGACTCTGAATTGCTCCTGCAACGCCCGGTTCAGAGACCGCTCCGAGGCAAGCCTCTCTCTGCACGACGTGCAGGCAGCAACGTGCTCCTGCACCCGGTCACGGGCGGGGGCGGAAAGCTCATTGTTGATGTAGGCGGGTAGATCCACCCGGATTTCATTGCAGGACATTGTCTTCACCTCACTCCCCCACACGTCCGGCCGGCTCGGTTGGTTCCAGCTCCCGCTGCAATTTCTTTCGCAGGGCGGCCCGACACCTGTGCAATCGCGATTTCACGGTTCCCAACGGGATGTCCAGCACCTCCGCGATGTCTTCCTGGCGCCAGCCGTCCACATCATGAAGCAACAAAAGAGTTCGCTGATCGGGCGTCAGAGTCATCATGACCCGATCCAACGCCGGTCCAAGGCGCGACTGCTCCAGTTGCAGATCCGGGCCAACACTGTCGGATTCGAGGCTGTCCAGCCAATCGGCCTGGCTTTCACTGCCGACCAGCTCCGTCAACGGGCGGTCACTCTGTCGGTTCTTACGCCGCACCTGATCAATAAACTGCCTGTAGAGCACCCGATTCAGCCAGGGCCTTAGCTGGTCAACGCTTTCCAGCTCATCAAGCTTTGGGAATAGCTTGACCACCACATCCTGAACCAGATCCTCAGCATCCTGTTGCTGACCCGCCAGACGGTAAGCAAACCGGTACATCGCATCCAGATGAGGCCGCACCAGAGCGTCAAAACGCCGGGACTTCGAGGGCTTGAAAGGAAAAATTGCCAAAGCCGTTGTTTACCTGCGTGGGTTCATGCCAGCGGCGCAGTCTATCTCAAGTCGCCGGGCTGATGCATTGGCCGCGTTCCCGATCTGACGATTCACCGGTTGCCCGGACATTAGGGAACGTTAACAAAATTTCCGGAACTCTGCCCTCTACCGCAGCGTGAGGGTGGAGTCAGGTAGCGATGTTGCTTCGCTATGAGTCCAGCAAATAAACCTTGGAGGTTTATATGAAACGTTCGGTTCAACTTATTGCCATTTCAACTCTTGCTGCGGGCATGGCGGCCTGTGGTGGCAGTGGTAGCGACAGTTCAGCGTCCTCGGGCACCGGAACAGTGTCCTTTGGTATTACCGACGCTCCGGCCATGGACCTGAGCAATGTCACCATTGCTTTCACGGAAATTCGTTTAAAACCCGAGGAAGGACAATGGGTGGAATTTCCCCTTGAAGGCTTCGAACAGGTGAATCTGCTGGATCTTCAGGGTGGCCTGAGCGAACCTCTGATTACAGATGAAGAAGTACCTGCCGGCACCTACACCGAGCTTCGACTGATTGTCGACACGGATAATTCGTTTGTGAAGCGCGAATCTACAGGCGACAGCGAGTACTCACTGGCAGTTCCGTCTGGCGAGCAAAGTGGCCTCAAGCTTAAGGGTGAATTCCTGGTGGCCGCAGACACAACCACCAACTTCACCATCGACTTTGACGTGCGCAAGTCCATCGTCGACCCTCAGGGTAAGGCCCTGGCCGACTATATGCTGAAACCGTCCCTGAGACTGGTCAACAACCTTGAGGTTGGCTCTATCAGTGGCCAGGTCGATGTTGCCCAGATAACGTCCACCCGTATGGCGGATGAGAATCTGGCTGATTGTCAGTACACCGGTGCTGTTTACGTCTTCTCTGGTGAGAATGCCGAAACCTCAGACCTGAACGTCAACAATGAGGAAGGCAACCCTCTAATGATCGTGCCGGTTGAGCTCGATGATGAATCTAGCCTCTACAGCTATACGGCAGCATTCCTGCCAGAGGGTAACTACACCATCAGTTACAGCTGCCAGGAGGACAACAACGAGGAGGATGACAACCTTGACTTCGAGGGAACACAGAGCCTTGAGGTTGTTGCCAACCAGACAACCGAAGCCGAGCTGATTCCTCTCGTCGAATAAGCACCTGTCCTGGCAGTCGGTCGCTGAACAACAGGGACCGACTGCCAGGCAAGAAACAGTTAGAGTGCGGCGGCCCTTTCCTCGGCCTGATCCGCACCTGCCACATTACCTCGAGCCCGGCGAATATCCGCCAGCAACAGCCAGCCGGCTCTCTGCAGCCGAATATCACTTCCCGCCAGGGACAACCCCTTCAAGGTGAACTGCTCCGCTGAGCCCAACTGATTGCCCGCCACATAGGCCTCGGACAATTTGAAATACACCTCGGCAGATCGGGGGGCGATCCGCTGTGCGCGTTCGAGGCGTGCGATAGCGCCAGAGACGTTACCTTGGGCCAACAGCTGATCGGCCTCACGTACCAGGCTGAGCGCCGCCGGTGAGAGCCCATCCCCGGTTTCCCGATAGCTAGGGGAGCTGGACCGGGCCGGTTCCCGGGTTTCCGGAGCCGCCGTTTCCGGAGCCGCCTCTGGCTGTTCGCTCTTGCGCCACACGGGGGCTTCGCTTTCTTCGCTATCAGTACTGGTTCTGGGTGGTTCGGGCGCCTTGGCCGGCTCACTGCCGATCGGCACGTAGATTCCACCTCCTGGCCCGGAAGCACAACCAGCCACGGACAGCAGCGTGGCGATCAGGGCAGTCCTTAACGAAAGTCGGTCAATCATTGAAACAGTCCTTCAAACCAACCCCGGATTCGACGTTCCAGAGTTCCGGAGCATGAAATTGTCTGCGTGGGTTCACTGCCAGCAATGTAGGGCAGCAGACGGGCATTGTCGCAGTATTCGTCTGTGAGTGCCTGCCGCTCCGAATTCACCCAGTGATAACTGACCCCGTCGGGTACCACCGGCGAGAAGCCGTGCTGGGGAACCTGCGCCATAAACCTCGACCACACCGGCAGAGCGCCACTGGCCCCGGTCAGTGAAGTTGGCCCGTTATCATCCCGCCCAACCCAGGCCACCGCAAGCAGGTCGCCACTGAACCCGGCAAACCAGGAGTCCCGACCATCATCGGTGGTGCCGGTCTTGCCGGCAAGACTGAGCTCTTCAGGCACAGTGTAATAGGCAGAGCGTCCTGTCCCCTCCTGCATGGTTTCCTGCATGGCGTATTGCACCAGGTGCACGGCGGCGGGATCGGCCACTTGCTCAACTTCAAGACTGTAACGGGATAGCGCCTCACCGCCGGCGTCCGTGACTTCACGGATCGTGCGCAGCGGCGTATTGAAGCCGGATGTCGCCAGCCCCTGATAGATCTGCGCCACGGTCACCGGGCTCATGGAAACCGAGCCCAGAAGCATCGAAGGATAACGGGAAATCGGGGTATCGACTCCGAACGCTGTCAGCGTCTCCTGCACCCGATCCACTCCGATATCCAGCCCGACACGCACGGCAGGCAGGTTGTAAGAGTGGGACAGGGCCTTGTGCAGGGGTACTTCGCCCCGCTCCTCGCCATCGTAGTTCTTGGGCTGCCAGCGTTTGCCATCGTCGAATTCCAGGGTAAAGCTCTTATCCAGCACCGGTGTGGTCAGGGTATACCTCTCCGGCTCCTGCAACGCCGACAGATAGATAAACGGCTTGATCAACGACCCGATGGGACGGTTGGCATCCAGTGCCCGGTTGAATCCAGCAAATTGCGGGTCCCGGCCACCCACAAGTGCCAGCACTTCCCCGGAATCCTTCGCAGTGACTACCAGGGTGGCTTCCAGCGCCTCGGCATTCTGCCCACCGCCCAGCCTCGGAAGGGTATCGGTTACCGCATACTCTGCCGCGTACTGGATCGCCGGGTTCAGGGTCGTGAAAATCCGCAAACCTTCACTGCGCAGATCCTCCTCCTTGTAATCGCGGGCAAGGTGTCGCCGGACCAGATCGATATAGGCCGGGTACCGATTTTCCGAATACGACGGGCGCTCACTGACGCCCAGCGGCAATCCACGCGCCCTGGACGCGCGCCCCGGCTCAATGAGGCCGGCCTGTTCCATTTCAGAAATCACCAGATTCCGCCGCTCGGTTGCGCGCTCCGGGTGGCGGCGCGGATTGTAGTAACTGGGGCCTTTGACCATGCCCACCAGCAACGCGATCTGGTGCACATCCAGATCCTTGAGGGATTCGCCAAAATAGAACTGGCTGGCAAGACCGAAACCATGAATGCTGCGCGTACCGGCTTGTCCGAGGTAGACCTCGTTCAGATAGGTTTCGAGGATATCGTCTTTTTCATAGTGCAACTCCAGGAGCACCGACATCAGGGCTTCGTTGGCCTTTCTCACCAGCGTCTGCTCTCGAGTCAGGAAGAAGTTTTTCACCAATTGTTGGGTCAGCGTGCTGCCACCCTGAACGATGCGCCCGGCCTGGATGTTGGCAAGCATGGCCCGGCCAATAGAAAGTGGCGCGATGCCGAAATGGTCGTAGAAATTACGATCCTCCACCGCCATCAGAGTGGTGGGCAACAGGGCCGGCACTTCATCCAGCTGAACCAGCACCCGGTCCTCCTTGTGCGCCGGGTAGATGCCGCCAATCTGCGCCGGCTCAAGCCGCACAATCGGGGCATTATCGCCTTCAATCACCGAAAAGCCCTGAACCCGATCGCCAGATATGATCAGTGAGATCCTGCGCCTGGGTTCATCGCCGTCCGGGAAGGAAAAGCCCCGGGTACTGATCACAAAGCGATTGCCCGTGCGCTGGTAACTGCCGGATTTCCTGCCGTCACCCTTACGGAAACCGGAGAGGCTCAGTTCCCTCTCCAGGGCACCGGCACTGACGCTGGCGCCATCGAAAAGCTCCAGAGGGCGCGCGTAAACCCGGGACGGAACCTCGAAACGCCGGCCCTCGAAACGGGAGGTCACCACGGCATCGAGGTAAACCATCCAGCCAGCCAGCAAAACGAGACCGATGGCACATAACCGGAACATAAAACGCCAGAACCACGGCCGGCGACCATTGTTGGAGGAACGTCTGGAGGGCTTTCGCCTGGGGCTGGAAGATGCTTTGGATTTTTTCATGCCGCGATTATAACGAAGGGAGCGGTGAGGAAGGCAGGCCATCCGTGTGTTATTTCTGTAATCTGCCCGTTATGATAGAGCAAGAAAAATCAATGGGTTCAGGGAACGCGAGGAGAGCACGGTGAGTGAGACATCCCCAGGCAATCTGATTCTGGCCATGCAGAATCCAGACCTGTACGACCATCCTGTCGATGGTTTCCAGGTTATCGAAACTCACATCTCACAGGTGATCCTGACCGGTGACTACGCCTACAAGATCAAGAAGCCCATGGATTTCGGCTTCCTGAACTTCTCCACCCTCGATCGCCGAAAGCATTTCTGCGAGGAGGAGCTCAGGCTCAATCGGCGACTGGCCGACAAACTGTATCTGGAGGTGGTACCCATCACCGGCACGCCCGACAACCCCATCCTCGGTGGGGAGGGAGAAGCCTTCGAATACGCCATCAAGATGCGTCAGTTCGGCCAGGAGCATCTCTTCGATCGCCTGCAGGAACAGGGAAAGCTGACGCCAGAACCACTCACGGACCTGGCCCGTCAGGTCGCGGCCTTCCATGAGCAGCTACCGCCTGTGCCGGACGACAAGCCGCTTGGCACTCCGGAAGCCGTGTTCGCCGCCATGCAGGAAAATTTCGACCAGATCCGGCCGATGATTGACGATTCGGATCTGCTCATGCAGCTGGACAACCTCCAGGCCTGGACCGAATCCACCTTCGAGCGCCACCGGGAGCTGATTGCCCGTCGTCGCGACAGCGGCATGGTGCGGGAATGCCATGGCGACCTCCATCTCGCCAATATCACCCGCTTCAAGGACGCGGTAACGGTTTTCGACTGCATTGAGTTCAACGAACCGTTCCGCTGGATCGACGTGATCAACGATCTCGCGTTCCTGTTGATGGATCTGGAGTCCCGTGGGGAAAGCGCCCTTGCCAACCAGGTGCTCAATACGTATCTGGAATACCGCGACGACTTCGAAGCCCTGCCCTTGTTGCCGCTTTATAAGGCATACCGGGCTATGGTGCGCGCCAAGATCGCCCTGTTTACCATGGGGAACCCGGGGCTCACCGATGCTGAAAAAGCCGACTTGATGCAGCGCTATCGAGCCTACGCCCAGCTGGCCGAGGATTACGGCACTATTCCGAATCACTATCTGCTGGCAACCACCGGGCTGTCCGCCAGCGGCAAGACCTGCGTCAGCGCCGCCATGGCCAATGAACTGGGGCTGATACGCCTGCGCTCCGATGTCGAGCGCAAGCGCCTGCACGGACTGGCCCCACTCGACAGCTCCCGCTCACCGACCGGTGGCAATCTGTACACCGAGGAAGCGACAGAGAAAACCTATCAGCGGCTGGCGGAGCTTGCCAGTCACGTTCTGGCAGCCGGTTTCCCGGTGATTGTGGACGCCGCCAGCCTGAAACAGAAAGAGCGGGCCCTGCTGGCATCGATAGCCGAAGATCAGGGTGTGCCCTTTGCCCTGATCCATTGCGAGGCGCCGGAAGATCTGCGCCGGGAGTGGATCCGCAATCGCAAGGGCGATGCCTCCGAGGCAACCGAGGAATTGCTGGACGCCCAGCAAACCTGGTTTGAACCGTTAACCGCGGAGGAGAAGAGCCACACCATCCACCTGCACACTGACCAGGAGCATGTGGCAGAGGCGGTGGCCGACCGGATCCGCCAACATCTGGGTATCCCCGGCGGCAAGGCCGACTAAGAACAACAACTGGCTCCCACTGGCGAGCGCGAGGTTCGATATGGACGATAAAAGCGAACACGAAGTACATCAGATCAGTCACCCGCTCTACGATATTCTTCGTAGCGAAGACATGCAGGCGTTCAATGCTGAAAAGGCAAAGCTTGCAGAGTTACCCAGTTTCGCCCATGGCGATTTCCGGGGTCTGGATCTCAGGGGAATGGATGCCAAGGGGCTGGATTTCCGCCACGCCTACTTCCGGGGCGCCGACCTGCGAGGTGTCGACTTCTCGAAATCCAGAATGGAAGGCTCCAGTATTGCCAGCGCCAAGATTTCCGGCTGCTATTTTCCGCATCGCCTGGACGCCGATGAGATCGTCATGTCCCTGAATCACGGGACCCGCATGCGATACACGATCTTGCCGAAATGAGCAGCGTCCCGCATACCTGGCAGCCCGTCTGTCCGGCCTCCAAGCTGACACCGGGCCAATTCGTGGAATTCCGGCTCCGGGAGAAGGCCCGGGAGCCGGCAGGCATGCCGCTGACCGGGTTCCTGTTTCTGGACGGTGGCACGCCCCGCGCCTACCTGAACATCTGCCCGCATCTGGGCGTTGAACTGAACTGGATGCCCGGCCGGTTCATGGATTCCGACAACCTGTTTATCCAGTGTTCCACCCACGGCGCCCTGTTCAAGCCCTCAGACGGCGAATGCATTGCCGGGCCCTGCCAGGGCGATGCGCTCACCCAGCTGGACCTGCGGGAGCGGGACGGCCAGATTGAGGTCAGACTTCCAGAATAACGGGCACCGATTCGGTCAGGGTCAACACACCTGTTGGCGTGCCGTCGCTCTCGCTCAGATCGGCACGATAGGCGATCACTTCCACGCCAGCATCGCAGGCCTCCCGCAGTAATTCACCGTATTTTCGATCAATATGGTCCGCCGGGCGAACGGTTTGAATGCCGGTGTGATTCACCACGAAAAACAGCACCGCGCGATCGCCCTGCTCAACCTGGGCAATCAGCTCCCGCAGATGCTTCTGGCCGCGCTCGGTCACCGCATCGGGGAAAAAACCCTGAGCATCTTCCGCCAGCGTGACATTCTTGACCTCCACCCAGGCATCGGCCGCGGTGTCATGGCCGGAAAGCAGCAGGTCGATCCGGCTCTTCTCCGAACCATACTTAACCTCGGCGCGGCACTCGGAATAGCCGGCCAGCTCCACCACGGTGCCGGCCTGCACGGCCGCCCGGGCCTGGCTGTTCGGCCGGGCGGTGTTCACGCAGGCCAGTTGCCCGGGCGAGGTTTCCACCAACTCCCAGGTGTACTGGAGTTTGCGCTTGGGATTATCGCTATGGCTAAGCCAGACTCGGGCATCCTCCGGCTGACAGCCAAGCATGGAGCCGGTGTTCGGACAATGGGCCGTAATTTCTGAACCATCCGGCAGACGCACGTCTGCCAGAAAGCGTTTGTAGCGGCGGATAAGCCGGCCTTCAACCAGCGGTTCTGGAAACTTCATGTGATCTCCGTACAAAAGTCGATGTCACAAGGCTGGCACCCCCGTGACTAATCTGCTATTTTCCGCAAATTCCCGTTTCAGGACGAATGCTTCATCCAGGGTACAACCGCGCAGCCACGGGGGCTCACGCGGAGGGAAGCAAACCGTTCTTGTGAAGTACAAACAAGAGGCCGGGTTCAATGGCAACTACTGCAGAACAACCACGCGAACGTTTTACCAACTTCACCCCCTATGAAATGAAGAAGGGTGAAGAGTACATGAGTGCGGATATGCTCCAGCACTTCAAAGATCTGCTGCTGCAATGGAAGCAGGAGCTGATGGAAGAAGTCGACCGCACCATGCACCACATGCAGGAAGACGCCGCAAATTACGCGGATCCCAGCGATCGCGCAACCCAGGAGGAAGAATTCAGCCTGGAGCTGCGTACCCGCGACCGAGAGCGGAAGCTGATCAAGAAGATTGACCAGACCATCGACCGCATCGACAAAGACGACTATGGCTTCTGCGATCAGTGTGGCGTGGAAATCGGTATCCGCCGTCTGGAAGCTCGACCAACAGCCACCCTGTGCATCGACTGCAAGACACTGGCCGAGATTCGCGAACGCCAGACCGGCATCTGAGTCTACTACGCAACAGCTGCCGGCTGGGGCTTTTCCCAGCCCCGCCGGCTGACTGACCGCCATGAACAACCCTCAATACCGGGGCAGGTTTGCGCCCTCTCCGACAGGCCCGCTGCACTTTGGCTCCCTCGTTACCGCACTTGCCAGCTTTCTGGAAGCCCGCAGCCAGGGCGGCCAGTGGTTTATCCGCATTGAAGACCTGGATCCTCTGAGAGAGCCGCCGGAGGCGACCGGCCAGATCATTGCCAGCCTTGACGCCCACGGGCTGTTTCCCGACGAGCCGGTACGCTTTCAATCCAGACGTCACGACGCCTATCAGCACGCCGTTAACCGGCTGCTTGAAAGCGGCTACGCGTATCGCTGCCGGTGCTCGCGCAAGGAATTGCAGGCCAATGAGGGGCGCCACCCGAACCAGTGCCGCACTCGCACAAAAATTGACGGTGACCGGCCATTCGCAATCCGCTTTGCCCTCGAAGACGAAGACTGCCACTGGCAGGACCAGCTGCTGGGACCCCAGCACCAGACGGTGCAAGCAGAGCTTGACGATCCGGTCATTCTCCGCAAGGAGGGGTTCTACGCCTATCAACTGGCGGTGGTGGTCGATGACATTGATCAGGGCATCACGGACGTGGTGCGTGGTTCGGATCTGCTGGACATGACGGCGCAGCAGCAACAGATTTATCGTGCCCTGGGTGCTCTTCCTCCACGCTGGCTTCACATCCCGGTCATACTCAACGAGCAGGGTCAGAAGCTGAGCAAGCAGACCCATGCGCCAGCGCTTGATGATGACAAGCCTGTCGACAACCTGTTCATGGCGCTCGTTGCCCTTGGCCAGAACCCGCCTGCCAACCTTGCCAGCGGTTCGCTGGATTCGCTGCTGGAGTGGGGCCGGAGTAACTGGCGACGGGGCGCCATCCACCTGACATCCCGGTGAGGGACATGGTATAAAGCCCTTCTCACACCTCAGCGCGGATAGCATGCCTGATGTATATCTACCGTCTGGTCTTCCTGTTGGTACTGGCCATCTATATCTTTTCGCCCAACATCCTTGACTGGTGGACTTCGCCGGGAAACGTCTGGTATAGCCCCTACCTTATCTGGGCCGGGCTGATCGCCATCGGTTTCTGGCTTGAATGGCGGCGGGACCCCAATGAGTTTTAGTCCCTCCGGCCTGCTGCTCGCCAGCCTCCTGTATCTGATTCTGCTGTTCGGCATCGCCTGGTTTACCGAAAAAGGCATGGTCCCCCGGCGCTGGGTTCGCCACCCCCTGGTTTATGTGCTCAGCCTGGGCGTCTATGCCGGCATATGGGCGGTCTACGGCGCGGTTGGTATGGCCGCCGAATCCGGCTACGGCTTTCTGGCTTACTATCTCGGCATCAGCGGCGCTTTCCTGCTGGCGCCTGTGCTTCTGAACCCGGTCATGAGGATCGGACGCGCCTATCAGCTCACGTCCCTCGCCGATCTGTTTGCCTACCGCTACCGAAGCCAGTGGGCTGGCACCCTGGTCACCCTCTGCTCCGGCGGGGCCATTCTGGCCTTGCTGAGCATGCAGATACAGGCCGTCGCCACCTCTGCCAGCATTCTTGCGCCGGACACATCGCCTGCGGTAATCAGCGTGATGTTCAGCTTGATCGTGGTGCTTTTCGCCATGCTATTCGGGGCAAGGCGCGACCAGAACTCGGAAAACCATCAGGGGCTGGTGCTGGCCATTGCTTTTGATTCGCTGGTGAAACTTGTGGCATTGCTGGTGCTCGGAGGCGTCATTCTCTTCGGGGTCTTTGACGGCATGAGCGGACTGGAAAGCTGGCTGGACAACCGGACGTCGCCAGCCACAACCATGACCCTGAGCATTGACGACGGCAGTTGGCGGGCACTGATGCTGATGTCCTTTGCCGCTGCTCTGGTACTGCCACACATGTACCACATGACCTTCAGCGAAAACCCCTCGCCCAAGGCCCTGGCAAAAGCCAGCTGGGGCCTGCCACTCTACCTGTTGCTGCTCGGCCTGCCGGTGCCCCTGATTCTCTGGGGAGGCCAGGAGCTGGCGGTGACCACAGGGCCCGGATTCTTTGCCATCGGGGCAGCCCAGGCCATGGAAAGCCCGGCACTGACACTGCTGATGTACATTGCCGGGCTGTCAGCGGCCAGCGGCCTGATGATCGTCAGCACCTTGGCACTGGCGGGCATGGCGCTGAACCACGTGGTGTTGCCCCTGAAAACCCCGAAAGACCAGGGCGATATCTACCGGTGGCTGCAGTGGATCAAGCGCCTGCTCATCGCCGTGATCATTTTCCTGGCGCTGCTGTTTCATGAAGTTGTCGGCAAAAACCTCGACCTGTCCATTCTCGGCGCCATTTCCCTCTCCGGCACTTTGCAACTGCTGCCCGGCGCCCTGGGCGTGATTTACTGGCCCGAGGGCAATCGCCGCGGCCTGATCGCCGGCCTTGTTGTCGGGCTGGCCATCTGGGTGGTGACGCTCGTGCTGCCATTCTCGCACACGGCCAATCTGCTGGCCTGGCTGGATGCGCCACTGATACCGGACTACAGCAACTGGCATATCTTCACGTTCGTAAGCCTGACTGCCAACATTACCGTGTTTGCGCTGATTTCCATCCTCAGCACCAGCACCAGTGAGGAGAACAGCGCAGCCCAGGCCTGCTCACTGGGCGCACTGTCCCGTCCGCAACGCCGTGAATTGCTGGCCACGTCCTCCAGTGACTTTGTGAGACAGTTAGCGGAGCCGCTGGGCTACGGTGTGGCGCGGCGAGAAGTGGAGCGGGCACTGGGCCAGTTGAAACTGCCCAATGTGGAGTATCGGCCGTACCAGCTCAGGCGACTGCGCGACCAGGTGGAAATAAACCTGTCTGGCCTGCTCGGCCCCTCCGTAGCCCGGGACATGGTCAAGCGCCATCTCGGCTTCAAGCCCATGGCCCAGGGCGGCACTGCCCAGGACATCCGCTATGTAGAACGCGCCCTCGGCGACTACCAGAACCGATTGACCGGCCTGGCCGGCGAGCTGGACAACCTGCGCCGGCATTACCGCCAGACCCTTCAGAACCTGCCGATTCCTGCCTGCTCCGTGGGCGAGGACGGTGAAATCCTGATGTGGAACCACGCCATGGAGGCGCTCACCGGCATCACCGCCGATGACGTGGTCGGTGCCAGGCTTATGGCACTGCCCGAGCACTGGCACCTGCTGCTTGATGACTTCAACCGTGGCCCGGACCTGCATCGCTACAAGCACCGGCTGGACCTGCGTGGCAAACCCCACTGGCTGAACCTTCACAAAGCGGCCCTGAGCGGACCGGACCACACCGAAGGTGGCAGCATTATCCTGGTGGAGGACCAGACCGAAACGCGGCTCCTTGAGGACGAACTGATGCACAGCGAACGGCTGGCATCGGTGGGAAGGCTCGCCGCCGGTGTCGCCCACGAGATCGGGAACCCGGTCACCGGTATCTCCTCCCTGGCCCAGAACCTGAAACTGGAAACCGACAACCCGGACATCCTGGACACCGCGGACCAGATCCAGCAGCAGACCCGGCGCATCTCTACCATTTTGCAGTCGCTGATGAACTTTGCCCGCACCGGCAATCATGCCCAGGCCAACCGGTACGAGCCGGTAGCGATTCATCGCTGTGTGGAAGAATCGATCAACCTGCTGTCGCTCAGCGACAAGGGCCTGGGCATTCACTATGTCAACGACTGCCCGCCCTCTTTGCAGGTGCTGGGAGATGAGCAGCGTCTGGTCCAGGTATTCGTCAACCTGCTGGCGAACGCCCGCGATGCCTCACCGGAAGGCGGTACCATCCGGGTCAGTGGAAAGGGCGATGGCTACTCCGCTATCATCGAGGTGGTTGATGAGGGCTCCGGTATTCCCGGGGATCAACTCGATCATATCTTCGAGCCGTTTTACACCACCAAGGCTCCCAACAAGGGAACCGGTCTTGGCCTGTCGCTGGTGTACAGCATTATTGAAGAGCACTATGGCAACGTTCAGGTGGAAAGCCCGGCTAATGCCGACACCGGCCGCGGAACCTGCGTGAGGCTGAGATTGCCAGCCTACGAACCGGAAACCGGCACTATTGCCATCAGCCAGAACCAAAGGTCTTGAGACTGTTATGCCTCGCATTCTGATCGTGGAAGACGAAGACATTATTCGCTCGGCAGTGCGCAAACTGTTGTTGCATGCCGGCTATGAGGTCGCCGATGCGGCCTCCGTTGAGGAAGCCGAACAGAACCACGAACCCGATCAGTTCGATCTGATCATTTCCGACCTGCGCCTGCCAGGCGCAGCGGGCACCGAACTGATCAATCGCGCACCCAACACGCCGGTGCTGATCATGACCAGCTATGCCAGCCTGAGATCAGCGGTGGACTCCATGAAAATGGGCGCCGTTGAGTACATCGCCAAACCGTTTGATCACGATGAAATGCTGGCCGCGGTCGAAAACATTCTGGCCCGGAAACCCGCCGGCCGGAACTCGGGTGACGACTCGGCACCAGCCCTGGAAACGCCGGAAAGCAGCGATCCTGCCAACATCATGTTCGGCCAGTGTGAGCCAATGCAGAGGGTGTTCACGCTGATCCGTAAAGTAGCACCGACAGAAACCACTGTCCTGATCCAGGGCGAATCAGGAACCGGCAAGGAGTTGGCGGCCCGCGCCCTGCACCTGCTCAGCCCGCGCGCTGCCAAGCCGCTAATTTCGGTCAACTGCGCGGCCATCCCCGAAAGCCTGATTGAATCGGAACTGTTCGGCCATGAAAAGGGCGCTTTCACCGGCGCGGTATCGGCCAGGACCGGCCTGATCGAGGCCGCCGATGGCGGCAGCCTGTTTCTGGACGAAATCGGCGAACTGCCGGCCGAAGCCCAGGCACGCCTGCTACGGGTTCTGCAAGAGAGCGAGATCCGGAAAGTCGGCTCCACCCAGAGCCGTACCGTCAACGTGCGGATGATTGCCGCCACCCACCGAAACCTCAAGGCCATGACGCGTACCGGAGAATTCCGGGAAGACCTCTACTACCGGTTGAACGTCATGCAGATCCGCATCCCGCCGCTGCGTGAGCGCCAGAGCGACATCCTGGGACTGGCCCGCCGCTTCCTGAAACGCCAGGGCGAGAGAATGGGCAAGCCCGATCTCAATCTAAGCCCCGAGGCGATGCGCGCCCTCGAACGCCATCGCTGGCCGGGAAACGTACGGGAACTGGAGAACGCCATTGAGCGCGCAACCATCCTGTGTGACGGCGACGTGATCACGCCCTCATTGCTGGACCTGGACAGCGAAGGTAGCGACGAATACATCCCCGAGACTCTCGTGGACGGCAACAACGAGCAGACACATACCCGGGAGGTGGACGCGTCCAACGATCTCTCCCTCGAAGATTACTTCCAGCATTTTGTTCTCGAGAACCAGGACCGCATGAGCGAGACAGAATTGGCCCAGAAACTGGGCATCAGCCGAAAATCGCTCTGGGAACGTCGCCAGCGTCTCGGCATACCCCGGAAAAAATCCTCTGGCAACTGAGTCCGGCATAGTATGAACCCGGGCTCAGTTGTTACCCCATGTTCCTGTCGGTAACACTCCTCACGAAAGTAACGTGACCTCAGTAACACTTAGGTTGAATACGGGGTAACACTTATGGCCTACAAAATCGTAAGACTCTGTTAATAAACGAAATTCAAAAACTGGCACATGGACTGCAACCTATTTGGCGCACAACAACAAAAACAAGAGTGACAAAGCAGCGCCAACAACAAGAACAAAAAGCTGCAGGATGCGTTCGGTAACAAAAACAACAACAGAACGTAAGCGAACTGAGTGTTTTGGGTACTTTGCTTTTTAGTGGTCCCACGGCACGTGCGAGTTGTAGATGTAGAGAAGAATCACCTTCCAGGTGACGCTGCAGCTACCCAAGGCCCGCTCGATGTCTCTGACCGCTCTGTGTATTCAAAGCTTTCCGTTTGCACTGCTGAGATGCCCCTGAAGTGGGGATATGCAGTGGGGTACAAAAACCAAGAAAAATCCCGGCAAAAACAAAAACAATGCAGATCGTCAACGCTTTGAGGGCGGATTCGTGAAAACGGATCCGCCTTTTGATTATCTGGGCTCCGAAACGGTAATCCACGGCAAACGTGTGCAAATCCTGCTCAAACCGTTAAACTCTCGGTTTTTGCTCATCGCAACCACGGATTTCAATGCCTAAACGACTTGTCGACAAACTCCGTTCCTTCATGCCCGGCAACGGAAAAAAGAAAGCCCGCACCTACCAGCGACGGGAAATCCCCAGGGACCAGCACAACGTCTCCCGCTCGGTTATCAGCGAACCCGCCAAGAAAGTTCTGCATCGCCTGAACAAATCGGGCTATGAAGCATACCTCGTGGGCGGCGGCGTAAGAGACATCCTGCTGGGCGGCAAGCCCAAGGATTTCGACATCGCGACCAATGCCACCCCCGAGGAAGTGCACGACCTGTTCCGGAACTCCCGGTTGATCGGACGGCGATTCCGGATTGTCCACGTGGTGTTTGGCCGCGAGGTCATCGAGGTGACCACCTTCAGGGGCAACGCTGCCGAAGCAGACACCGACACCGATGATGACGATCGCAGGACCAGTGAACACGGCCTGCTTCTGCGTGACAACGTATACGGCAACCAGGAAGAAGACGCCCTGCGTCGGGACTTCACCGTCAATGCGCTTTACTACTGCATCCGCGACTTTACCGTAATCGACTTTGCCAACGGGATCGAGGATCTGCGCAACCGCCAGCTGCGACTGATTGGCGATCCCGAGACGCGGTACCGGGAAGACCCCGTGCGCATGCTTCGCGCTATCCGTTTTGCCGCCAAACTCGGCTTTGACATTGAACCGGAGACCGAGGCCCCGATCGGGGAACTGGCCCCTCTGTTAACCCATATTCCGCCGGCCCGCCTGTTTGATGAAGTGCTCAAACTGTTTTCCGCAGGCCATGGCGAAGCCACTTACGACCTTCTGACCCGTTACAATCTGCTGGAGCCTCTGTTCCCGGAGACGGTCAGGGCCATTGAGTCGGGTGAGCCGGACGAGCTGATCCGCCAGGCCCTGAGAAACACGGATGCCCGGATTGCCCAGGGCAAATCGGTCACGCCCTATTTCCTGTTTGCCGCCATGCTTTGGCCGGCACTTCAGGCAGAGTGGCATCGCAGGCAGGACAACGGTGACCCGGTCCAGCCCGCATTGCACGGCGCCATTGGAAAGGTGATTGGCCGTCAGGTGCAGGCAACCTCGATTCCGAAACGATTCTCTGGCCCGATGAAGGAGATCTGGGAACTTCAGATGCGACTGCCCCGACGCCAGGGCAAGCGGGCCTTTGCCACCATGACTCATCCACGGTTCCGGGCCGCTTACGATTTCCTGCTGGTTCGCGAGGCGTCTGGTGAGATTGAGCCCGGGCTTGGCCAATGGTGGACCGAGTTCCAGCAGGAAGATGAACGGGGCCAGGAGCGAATGCTCTCACAACTGAGCACCGACGCCCCCAAGAAGCGGCGGCGCCGCCGCAAACCGGTCAAACGCCCAGCCCAGCAATGATGACAGACGTCTTTATCGGTCTTGGCAGCAATCTGAAAGACCCTGCAGCCCAATTGGCCCGGGCAGTCTCGGCCCTGGCCAACCTGCCGGAGACGGTACTGGTGGCCCAATCGCCCTTTTATGCCAGCCGCCCGGTCGGCCCCCAGGACCAGCCTGACTTCGTCAACGGCGCGGTATGGCTCAGAACCTCCCTGCTACCACACCAACTGCTTGACGAACTGCAGAACGTCGAACAACAGCATGGCCGGGAGAGACTTCGCCACTGGGGACCCCGAACGCTTGATCTGGACATACTGATCTTCGGCGATCAGATGTTGGACGACGAGCGCCTCACCGTACCTCATCGGGAACTGCGGAACCGGGACTTTGCGCTCCAGCCTCTGCTGGACCTGAAGGCCGGCCTGACTCTGCCCGGCGGCACACCGATTGCCAAACTGCGTAGCCAATGCCCCGACAACGGCTTGCGCAAGCTTCCACCGGCGGATTACCCTTAACACTTCAATGCCGATACCCCGGCACGCCCAGGCCCATCCACCCAAAAGGCAAGGATTCTATGGCTGTTACCATCAATACCCTGCGTGAGTTCAAGCAGAAGGGCGAAGCCTTCGCTGCCCTTACCTCCTATGACGCCACCTTTTCCCAGGTGGTCAGTGAAGCGGGCGTTCACGTAATCCTTATCGGCGACTCCCTCGGGATGGTGCTTCAGGGGCATGACAGCACCCTGCCGGTGACCATGGACCAGATGGTGTATCACGTCAGCTGCGTGGCCAAAGGAAACCGTGGGTCCCTGATCATGGCCGATATGCCCTTCATGAGCTACGGCACGGTCGAGTCTGCCCTGGAGAACGCAGCGGAACTGATGCGCGCGGGCGCGCACATGGTAAAACTCGAGGGCACGGACTGGATGAAAGAAACCATTACCGCTCTGACTGAGCGCGCCGTGCCCGTATGCGCACATCTGGGCCTCACGCCGCAGTTCGTCAATAAATTTGGCGGCTACAAGGTCCAGGGCCGTGACGAGAAAGCGGCGGAGATGATGATTGAGCACGCCTGCGAGCTGGAAGCCGCCGGCGCCGATGCCATCCTGCTGGAGTGCGTTCCCGCGCCGCTGGCGGCACGCATCTCCCAGGCCGTCAAAGCACCGGTCATCGGGATAGGTGCCGGGCCAGACACCGACGGACAGATTCTGGTATTGCACGATATGCTGGGCATTACCACTGGCCGTAAGCCACGATTCGTCAAGAACTTCCTGGCAGAAACAGATTCGGTACAGGAAGCCCTCCAGGCCTACGTGAAAGCCGTAGGCGAGCGCTCATTCCCCGCTGAGGAGCATACGTTCAAGGCATGAGAACCGTACATTCTTTGAAAGAATTGAGAACCATCCTCCGCGGCTACCGGCAGCAGGGCAAAACCATCGGCCTGGTACCCACCATGGGCAACCTGCACGAGGGCCATATCTCACTCGTGCGCAAAGCAGCGGAGATGGCGGATGTGGTGGTTACCAGCATCTTCGTGAACCCGATGCAGTTCGGAGCCGGCGAAGATCTCGAGACCTACCCGAGAACCCTGGCTGAAGACCAGGACAAGCTCGCCTCGGCCGGTAACACACTGGTATTCGCGCCCTCCGCCGAGGAAATCTATCCGGAAGGGCTGGCAAGTCAGACCCAGGTGGTCGTGCCGGATGTCAGCGACGGCCACTGTGGCGCCAGTCGCCCGGGTCACTTTGAGGGCGTAGCCACGGTGGTCACCATGCTGTTCAATATGGTGCAGCCGGACTTCGCTGTATTCGGCGAGAAGGATTTTCAGCAACTGGCCGTGATCCGGAAAATGGTCCGGGATCTGATGATCCCTGTGGATGTGGTGGGCGGCCCCACGGTGAGAGAGGACGACGGCCTGGCGAAAAGCTCGCGCAATGGTTACCTGACGCCCGAGGAACGGCAGATTGCGCCAGCGGTCTACCAGACGCTGCAGGCCACTGCCGACAAGATCACCGATGGTCGTACAGACTTCCAGGCCCTGGAAAGCGAAGCTGAGCAGAGTCTCGGGGACGCAGGGCTCAGGCCGGACTACTTCAATATCGTCAACAGTCAGACACTCAAACCGGCCACGGCTGAGGATCGGGAGATTACCATCCTGACGGCAGCTTTCCTGGGCACCACCCGCTTGATCGATAACCTGTCCCTGACCCGATAAGCCAACAGAAAAGGAACCTCTGATGCCCGCACATCCTGAAGTACTGACCTCGAAACCCGAATGGCAGACACTGAAGGAGCAACGGCAACGCCTGGACGGCGTTCTCATGAAGGACCTGTTCAACCAGGATCCCGGGCGGGCAAAGCGTTATTTCATTGAAGGCGCAGGGCTGTCACTGGATTTTTCCAAGAATCGGATCACTGACGACGTGCTCGACACGCTTCTGGCGCTGGCCAGCAGCTGCAACCTGGAAGCACAGCGGGAGGCCTTGCTCAGCGGAAAGAGAGTCAACGTTACCGAAGATCGCCCTGCCCTGCACACGGCATTGCGCAACCCGGGAACCGACGCCATCACCGTTGACGGCGAAGACGTGGTCGCCGAGGTGCAGCGCACCCTGCAACGCATGGAAACCCTGGTGGAGGATGTGTTGGGCCAACACCGCACCGGGTACACCGGCAAGCCTTTCACCGATGTGGTAAGCATCGGTATCGGCGGCTCCTACCTGGGCCCGAAGCTGGTTGGCGAAGCCCTTCAACCTTACGCCCAGGCCGGCATTCGCTGCCATTACGTGGCCAACATTGACGGCACCGAGATTTGCGAGGCTCTGCGCCAGGTCAATCCCGAAACCACTCTGTTCCTGATCCAGTCCAAGTCATTCCGCACGCAGGAAACCCTCGAGAACAGCAAAGTCGCGAAACAGTGGTTTCTGGATCATTGCGGGGATGAACAGGCGGTCTCGCAGCATTTCATGGCCGTGACGGCCAATGTGCCGGCGGCGCAGGACTTCGGTATCGATCCGGAGAACGTCTTCCCGATGTGGGACTGGGTCGGCGGCCGTTATTCACTGTGGTCAGCCATCGGCCTGCCCATTGCCTTTAGCGTTGGCATGACCAACTTCCGGGCCCTGCTGGCCGGCGCCCATGCCATGGACCAGCACTTTCGTGAAGCGCCGCTGGCAAAGAATCTGCCGGTGGTTATGGCCATGCTGGGCATCTGGTACACCAATTTCTGGGGTGCCGAGACCCACGCGATACTGCCCTACGATCATTACCTGCGCAGCCTGCCAGACCACCTCCAGCAGCTGGATATGGAAAGCAACGGCAAGAGCGTTACGCAAGCGGGCGCCCCACTCGCCTGGCAGTCCGGCCCGGTCATCTGGGGCGGCGTCGGTGCCAATGGCCAGCACGCCTATCACCAGCTGATCCACCAGGGCACCCGCCTGATTCCGGCGGACTTCATCATACCTCTGAAAACCCACAATCCGGTGGCCACCCATCACGCCGACCTGTTTGCCAACTGCCTCAGCCAGTCCAGGGCCATGATGGCCGGAAAATCACTGGAAGAAGCCAGGGCCGAGCTGAAAGCCGAAGGACGGGATGAAAGCGAGATTGAACAGCTTGCGCCACACAAGGTAATCCCTGGCAACAAGCCAAGTAACACGCTGACCATGGAGAAGGTGACACCCGAGACTGTGGGCGCGTTGATCGCGCTCTACGAGCACCGCACCTTTGTGCAGGGGGTTATCTGGGACGTGGATTCGTTTGACCAATGGGGTGTGGAACTCGGCAAGCAACTGGGTAAAGGCATCCTGCCGCGGCTATTGGGCGAGGAAGATGGCACCCAGGCCAGCGACAGCTCGACCGATCACCTCATCGAGCTGTTCCGCTCAACCGGCAGCGTGTGAAATCTGCCGACCCTGCCAGCTGAAGCCCACCGGCCAGAGCTTCTGGCCGGTGTCGTACTCCCGCCATAGCTGGCCATAGGTTTTACCGCACACCGGGTGCTCTGCTTCAGGCGCTATGTCGGCCAGTGGCCGAAGCACGAAAGCGTTTTTCAGGATTTCACCCCTTGGCAGTTCAACGCCATCGATGCGCCCGACGGCACTGCCATAGGTGAGAATATCGAGGTCCAGCGTTCGCGCACTGAATTTAGGCACATCCCGACGCCGGCCGTTGTCCGCCTCCAACTGTTTGAAACGCTTCGAAAGCTCGGCAACCGACAGGGACGTATCCACGCCCACTACGAGGTTCAGGAAGGGCGAGCCATCAAACCCGACCGCTTCGCTATCGTAGACCGGGGAGATGATCAGCTCGCCAAACCATGCCGAGAGCGCATCGAGCGCTGCCCTGACGTAGCGTTCCCTGTCGACATTGCTGCCAATACTGATGTAAACCCGAACGGCCGCTGCCATCACCGGACTCCCCTCTCGATTTGCACACCCACCGCCTGTGCCGTAGGTACGGCCCCCGGCTTGCGTATCGCCAACCGAAGCCACGTGATGCCAAATTCATCCTGCAAGGCTTTGGCGAGCACCTCAGCGCCGTGCTCAAGCAGTTGCGGCCTGAGTGCCTGCAGACAGGTCTCCACCCGAGCACTGACGGCCGCATAATCCAGGGCATCGGCGACATCGTCTGTTCGACCCGGCACCCGGTTATCCCAGGCCATTTCCAGATCGATCACCAGGTCCTGGGTGACTTCCCGCTCCCAGTCATAAACGCCGACCACAGTTTCCACAACGAGGCCTTCGATCAATACAGTGTCTGCCAAGGGTACTCCGGAGTTCTTCCACTCTTTGGTGATTGAATAACGCACAACCAGGGGATACTGTGAAGAGCATGGCCCGCGTTTTCAGGGCGGGCATTTTCGCACATATTGGTTGTATACGTCTTTGCTTCCGAGCCCACAGCATGTTTCCCAGTGATCCGGTTTTAACGGTTTTACTCTGCGCCGCCGCTTACCTGGCAGGCTCCGTGCTGTTTGCCCTGCCGGTCTGCCAACTCTGGAAACTACCGGACCCACGGGCGCAGGGTTCGGGCAATCCCGGCGCCACGAATGTCTACCGAACCGGCGGGTGGCCGCCAGCGCTACTCACGCTTGCGCTGGATGCCGCGAAAGGCTGGTTACCCGTTTGGCTGGCCCATGCCGCCGGTCTTTCCGTAATGGTTCAGGCTGTCGTTGCCCTGTTCGCCGTCACCGGCCACATGATCCCGATCTTCTATCGATTCAAGGGTGGAAAAGGGGTCGCGACAGCGCTCGGGGCCGGTCTTGCGCTGGCGCCGGTCACAACGCTGATGATGGCCGCTATCTGGATGCTGGTGATCTGGCGCTGGCGAATATCCGCCCTCGCCTCACTGATAGCCATTGTCTGCGGCCCGCTGATCAGCGCCTTCCTTGAACCGGAAACCCTGCCACTGTTCGGCCTGCTCGCACTTCTGATCGTGGTTCGCCACCGCAACAACCTCATCCGGCTCGCCCAGGGACGGGAAGCCGGACTTTAACGATCAGTCCACCAGACCGGTTGAACGAGGTTCGTTAATGGGCGGCAGCGTGTTCATTGGCCACCGGGGCACTGCCACAATCCGCTCGCCGTCCTGCTGGCCGGCCTTCATGCGCTGGGCACCGGCGTAGGCGATCATTGCACCGTTATCCGTACAGAATTCCGGCCGGGCGTAGAAAACGTGGGCTTTGAGTTTGTCGGCCATTTTTTCCAGGCCCGCCCGTAACCGTTTATTGGCACTCACCCCTCCGGCTATGACCAGCCGCTTGCAGCCTGTCTGTTCCAGAGCCCGACGGCACTTGATGGTAAGTGTATCGACCACGGCGGCTTCGAAGGCCAGTGCGATATCGGCGCGGGCCTGGTCATCCAGTCCGCCTGCCTTGCGGGCAGCATTGACGGTATTGAGAGTGAAGGTTTTCAGACCGCTGAAACTGAAATCCAGCCCGGGCCGGTCGGTCATTGGCCTAGGGAACCGATAACGACCCTCGTTACCGTTTTCTGCCAAGGCCGCCACCCGGGGGCCACCCGGATAGTCCAGACCGAGCATCTTCGCGGTCTTGTCAAAAGCCTCACCGGCGGCATCGTCCACCGATTCACCCAGCATCTCGTACTCGCCAATGCCATCAACCCTTACCAGTTGGGTATGACCACCCGACACAAGCAATGCGACGAACGGAAACGCGGGAGGATTGTCTTCCAGCATGGGCGCCAGCAGGTGGCCTTCCATGTGGTGCACGCCCAGCACAGGAATGCCCAGCGCGAAGCCCAGCGCATGGGCCACGGAACCACCCACCATCAGGGCGCCCACCAATCCGGGGCCCGCAGTGTAGGCAATTCCCTCTATATCGGCCCGAGCTTTACCGGCATCTGAAAG